>JABMQR010000079.1 GCA_013202335.1 Bacteroidota bacterium | reverse complement strand
GTGCCGCCGAACAGAATCGAACTGTTGACACGAGGATTTTCAGTCCTCTGCTCTACCGACTGAGCTACAGCGGCACGGAACAAGAAAATTTATAAACCGTACGCTAAGAATTGTCAACCCCTGCAAGAAAAGAAGGGGAAAGACAGCAGACAGCAGGCCGGGATAAAGGAAGATTTTAATTTCTTACTCTCTGTTTTTTTCTTCATTTTCCGGTTTCCGGTCTCCAGCCTCCCTTTCTCTCATAGATTCATAGCCGCATATATGCGCTGCTCAACGGCCAGCATATCCTCTTTCCCCAGAAAACGGTTACTACGGTCAATGTTAACTATAAAGCTCTCCACGACGGCTGCAGGACGGTCTGAGAGTAAGAATATAGTATCCGCAAGAAGTAAAGCTTCACGAACATCGTGTGTTACCAACAGTGTTGTTCTGGGGTCACGGTCCCAGAGCTTAGTATACTCATGAATCAATTCTATTCGCAGCTTCAGGTCAAGTGATTGGAAGGGTTCATCCATCAGAATCAGGTTAGAAGGGTACGCAAAGGCACGGGCAATAGAGACCCGCTGTTTCATCCCGCCTGATAACTCCTCAGGATACATTTCAGCGCTGTCAGTAAGCCCGACAAGACCTAAAAACCGACTAATCCGTTCACTGCGCTGATTCTTGTCAGGGAAAGCGTTTTGAAGCACCAGATCAATATTCCTGGATACACTCATCCACGGAAGCAGTCGGGGTTCCTGAAAAATAAAACTTATGGAACAGTCACTTTCATCCCTGATGATTTCACCAGAGTCCTGCTCTGCCAAACCGGCAATACTATTAAGCAGGGTAGTTTTCCCGCATCCCGACGGACCGAGAATTACGGTAATTTCCTGTTCGGGGATATTCAGGGAGAGTCCGTTAAACACCTCAACGTCACTACCCCCGGCTCTATATGTTTTAGTCAGGTTATTAATAATCATTTCGCAGCCTTCCGGGAAACCTTTTCCTGCGGACAATAGCCAGCATAAGTTTAAAAATCCCCTGCGAAGCAGCACTGAGAAGTATAGCAGCAACCGTCCAGGCCATCACCTCACCAGTCTCAAGATTAATCTGGGAAAATTGCATGCCTGATCCTATTCCCTTTCTCGGTACCGTTAACACCTCTGCAGCAATTACTACTTTCCAGGTCATCCCGATAGTTCCCCGGGCTCCTGCTATGAGATACGGTACGAGGGATGGAATTGTTATATGATACAGTTGTTGAGAGGTATTAAGCCTGTATAATTGACCCATCTCCAGCAATTTTTTATCCGTTTGAACAACTCCGGCAAATACATTCTCAAAAAGAATAGGAAAAGACATGAGGAATGCCGCAAAGACAGGGACAGTACCACTTGAGAACCAGATAAATGCCAGAAGAATAACCGACATAACCGGAATAGTACGTACTACAGTAACTAACGGGGAGAGTGCAGCCCGTACCCCGGGAATCCAGCCGGCTGCAAGCCCTGCTGCCGTACCTGCAGCCAGAGTTATAAGAAAACTCCGTACTGCACGCATCGATGTTGCCCCTACAGCCTGCCAGAAAGATTCAGTGCCCAAATATACAATAAGAGCCTTAAATGCTTCCAAAGGTGTCGGCAGGATTATAGGGAGATTAATAATTCTGGCGGCTGCATACCACACAATCAGCAGAATTAGTGCAGAAACAATAGTAATAATGCTGGTACTGTGCAACCCTTTACCTTTCATTTTCATAATGCGTTGATCCAGTGTTTAAAATCCTTACTGCTGTGAAGTTTGTTTAGATAAACATATCTTCTGTTTAGCATCACATTATCGTAAACAAACTTCAAATCAAGGTACTCATTGATCGTACTCAGTAACCGTTTCCCGCGTAAAAATTCTCATCAGGCAGCTTGCCCCCTATAGAATCCGGATTTAATCCAGCCATTATCTGCAGGTATACTTCAAATGAGTCTCTTGCCTCAGCTCCCGATTGATACATCAGACTGCATCGTGGAATTGCAGGTTCTGCAAGTTCGGCACTCAGAATCCCAAATTGTGCAATGAGTGCTGCTGCGCCTGAAGGATCTTCAAGAACGGTAGAAATCGATGCCTCAACAGCCTGCAGTATTCGCCCAAGGGCGTTTGTGTTATTCTCTGCAAATTTATTCTGTACAACCAGAGCAGTCATGGGGTAGGAACTGATCCCGGTCATCTCAAACCAGGGTTTCTGTAAATCACCTGTTCTATAGATATCCGGGCTCTTCATTTCAGCCATCGAGGCAAATGGTTCAGGAAGGACAGCATAATCAATTTTACCCGCTATCAGCATCTGTGCAAGCTGTGCTGGTGATGTTATGGAAAAATCAAGAACGTTATTCTGCGCAACCTGTTCCACACCCCACCCGGTCATAATATAACGGGTAACGAGATCCGGTGTGGATCCCGGGGCAGGTACATGGACAAACTTGTTTTCCGCCATCAGCAGCTCAACAGTTTGCTGAGAAAAATCAAGATTTTGGTCACGTGAAAGAAAATAGAGCATCCCCTCTCCGGTTACTGCCGCAAGCTGAATATCAATCCCTTTATTATAGAGATTAGCAGCCAGATTTGCAGGAAGTGCTGCAATGTCGAGCTCTCCGGATATCAGTTTTGCAGTGACTTCCGTCGGAGAAGGAAGTACTTCAGCTTCAACGGTAACTCCCAAACCGAGTTTCCCACCATCTCCAAGGAGATGGACATACCCGAAACCAGTAGGTCCCTTTAAAACAGCAAGCCGTACGGTAACAGGTTCTACCTGCATGGTCGGCTTCGTTATTTCTTCAGCATTCCCCTCAGGTACCCCGTCAGCAAATAACGGGAAAAACACTACCAATCCGCATAAAAGTACCAGCAAAAAAACTTTTTTATTCATCTACCTATCCTTTCTAATACAATTATCCTAAAATACCGCTTCTTCCCGGCTCTTAGCATAAGTTCACCATCTTTTAGCCATGATGAATCTATAACTGAATCAATTGATTCAACCTTGGCATCATTCACATTCGCCCCACCCTGCTGCACCAATCTCCTGGCTTCGCTCAGAGAGGCACAAAGATCAGTCTTAGAGAATAGAACCATCACCGGGATACCCGCTGCAAGTTCATCAGCAGTAATTTCCAGAGAAGGGATTGCATCTTTATCTCCACCGCCAACTGGTCCGGTGGTAAAAGCTGCCTTGGCAGCTGCAAGAGCTTTATCAGCCTCCTCCTGTCCATGGATGATCTTTGTCTGCTCATAGGCAAGAATCTCTTTTGCACGATTAATATCTGCCCCCTGCAAATCGCCCATCTCATCAATCTCAGCCAAAGGAAGGAAGGTAAACAATTTGAGGAATTTAATTACATCTGCATCTGCAACGTTACGCCAGTACTGATAGAAGTCATAGGGTGAGAATATTTCAGGATCCAGAAAAACTGCCCCTTTCTCTGATTTTCCCATCTTTTTCCCATCGGAACGGGTGATCAGGGGAAATGTCAGCCCATACACCTCGCCGCTTTCTACACGTCTTGTCAAATCAACACCGGCTACAATATTCCCCCATTGGTCATCGCCCCCCATCTGGAGTCGACATTCGTGATCCTTGTAGAGGGTGAGAAAATCGTAGGATTGCAGCAATTGATAGTTAAATTCGATAAATGAGAGTCCGCGTTCCAGCCGCTGTTTATACGATTCAAAGGTGAGCATACGGTTAACGGAAAAGTGTTTCCCTATATCCCGTAAAAACTCAATATAATTTAGTCCGCCAAGCCAATCATAGTTGTTAAGCATGAGTGCCTTTCCTTCTTCTCTTTCAGGAGAAAAATCGACGACACTGCCCAGCTGATTTTTAATTGATTCGGAGTTTTCCCGAATTTGCTCAATAGTAAGCATTTTCCGCATTTCAGTCTTGCCGGATGGATCACCAATCATGGTTGTTCCACCGCCAATCAGAGCAATTGGGTTATGTCCGGCTTCCTGCATATGGTGCATAGCATAAAAAGGAACCACATGCCCGATATGGAGGCTGTTTCCGGTTGCATCTACACCAATATAAAAAGTTATCGGTTTTTCACTCATCAACGAATCGAGGGCATCGAGATCAGTACATTGTTTTATAAATCCGCGATCGCGGAGTACTTTCAGTGCTTTATTCATTATTTATTCTCCAGATTCAGATCCATGCTTACATGGAGCTAGTTACGCTCGTGAATACTCTTTTATCTCATTCCTGATTCTCTGGGCAAGCTCCTCTATGGGGACTCTTACCTGTTTCATAGAATCACGAAACCGTAATGTAACAGTTCTGTCATCTTTTGATTCATAATCAACAGTAATACAGAACGGGGTACCAATTTCATCCATACGTCGATACCTTCGGCCGATTGCGCCTGACTGATCATAGAAAGTAGTAAAATCATTTCGCAGCTCTTTCTCAATCTCATGCGCTAAATCGGCAATTCCGTCCTTTTTAACAAGGGGCAGTACAGCGGCTGTGACTGGTGCTATTGCTGGGTGAAAATGCATGACAACCCGGGAATCGCCCCCCTCAAGCACTTCCTCTTCATATGCGTCTGACAGTACCATAAGTACAGATCGGGTCAGACCGGCTGATGTCTCAACAACAAAGGGTACATACCGTTCATTTGTCTGCGGATCCAGATAGTTTTGTTCCTTCCCGGTAAATTCCTGATGTTTTTTTAAGTCAAAATCCGTTCTTGAGTGTATTCCTTCAAGTTCCTGCCATCCCATGGGAAATTCAAATTCAATATCAATAGCCTCTTTCGCATAGTGGGCAAGCTCTTTTGGTCCATGCTCATGAAAACGGAGTTTTTCGCTGTTTATACCAAGAGTATTGTAATAATCAATTCTTGACTGCTTCCAAAAGGAAAACCACTCATCCTCATCACCGGGTTTTACAAAAAACTGCATCTCCATCTGCTCAAACTCACAGGTGCGGAAGATAAAATTTTTCGTGGTAACCTCATTTCTGAAAGCTTTTCCCACCTGAGCAATACCAAAGGGTATCTTAACCCGGCTTGTCTGGATTACATTCTTAAAATTAACAAATATCCCCTGTGCTGTTTCCGGACGCAGATATACAATACTTGCATCATCTTTTACCGGACCCAAATGGGTAGAGAACATCAGGTTAAATTCCCTGGGTTCTGTAAATGTATCTTTATTGCCGCATACAGGGCATGCCGCTTCCAGATTTATATGGTCTGCTCTGAATCGTGAGTTACACTTCCGGCAGTCAACCATGGGATCTGAAAAATTTGCAACATGACCTGAGGCTTCCCACACTTTCGGGTGCATCATAATTGCAGCATCCAGTCCAACAATATTATCATGCAGCTGTGTCATTTCTCTCCACCAAAAATCTCTGACACGGTTTTTAAGCTCTACGCCAAGAGGACCGTAATCCCATGCACCTGAAAGACCACCATAGATTTCACTTGATTGATAGACAAAGCCTCTTCTTTTGCAGAGAGATACGATTTTTTCCATAGTTACTTTGCTCATGCATTACACCTCTTGTTCCAATTTTTGTATTGTTCTATTAATTCTTTCTAATGTTTTATCTTTTCCCAGCAGCTTAACCGACTCAAATAACGGCGGGGAAATTCTACTTCCCGTTACAGCTGCCCGAATCGGCATTAATAAGGCACCAAGCCCCACCCCAATTTTCTCAGCTGTATCCCTGAATAACTGCTCCATATCTGCTTCGCCATCTCCCTGGTCCCAAAGAACCGATAATAGATCCTTGGAAAGATGTAGAATTTCAAGAGCCTTTGCTGCATCTGCTTTTTTGGGAATAACATCTTCAGGATTTGGTGTTTCAATATCCTGAAAAAGGAATCTGGTCATCTCTGAAACATCGCTCAATTTTTTCATTCGTTCATGAATCAATGGAATCATATTTCCTATGATCTTTTCCTGATCATCAGTTGGGGGATTCGAAAGAACTCCGTCCCGAACCAGAAAAGGAATAATCAGCTCTCTTAACTCAGCAGCTGATTTCTGCCGTATATACATTCCATTAAACCAATCAAGTTTTTTATAATCAAATACACCGGGTGCTTTATTAATTTTTTCAAGACTGAAGACTTTCTCCAGTTCCTCACGGGTAAAAAATTCTGTTTTATCATCGTAAGCCCAACCCAGAAGGCTTATATAATTCATTACCGCCTCTGGCAAAT
>JABMQR010000078.1 GCA_013202335.1 Bacteroidota bacterium | reverse complement strand
TTCTTGGTAGACTCACGCACCACCTCCGTATCTATACCTGCCACCAGATAATGCCTCAAATGCCACTTCTCCTTCGGATCAATGATCCGGTACTGCTTCTGATAGTTATGCCCCTGGTTATTTACTACATATTCCTGACAAACCTGCGTTTTTTTCTATGTTTTCAGATGAAGCTGGAGAACTGCAAGGAGGCTTTTGGGCTTACCCTCCAGTACGGCGAACTCACAAAAACTGCAGATACTATATATGCCTAGTTATTATTAACCCCTTAGATGATTATTATTGATGATTGTTGATTAAGGATTCAATTGGATATAGTATAAACATGGAAACACAAATTATGATAAATAGAACAAAACAAGATTCGCACTCTGTTGAGGAGCGGCTAAATTCAATGACTCATGCGATTGGCGCCGGAATGAGTATCGCCGGGCTGATTTTTCTACTCGTACTTACTAAGCTGAATGGCAGCAGTGCAGTGGCTTTGGTAAGTTTTACTCTCTACGGGGCTTTTCAGATACTCCTCTATCTGTCGTCATCTGTCATGCATCAATTTACCGATGTTCCGGCTTTTCATAAACGGCTTCATATACTGGATCAGTCAGCTATATACCTGCTGATTGCCGGAACATATACGCCGGTTGCCCTGCTTGCACTTGGCGGTACATGGGGATGGGTTATTTTTGGGCTGATCTGGGGGATGGCTGCTGCCGGTATTTTTATGAAGTCCTTTATATTTACCGGTAAACATATAGCTTCTGATTTACTCTACCTCCCTATGGGCTGGTTGATTGTTATTGCTATAAAACCCCTGATAGCTGCTATGCCGAACGGGTTCTTTCTATGGATGTTTTTAGGTGCTGCATCATACTGTATTGGCATCCTGTTCTACATTTTCAATAAATTCCCCCTGAGTCATGTGATATGGCATCTGTTTGTGATTTCCGGCGGTGTCAGTTTTTACATTGGGTTTGCTCTATATTTGGTGTGATTGGGAAATTTCAATAATCTAATGAAAAAGAGGTAACAGTAATTGCCTTACGAAATTATATTCTGATTTTCCGAGAGTGTTATATCAAACCAGAAGCATATCCCATCTGGAACATTTTTTACTCCATATGCATTATGATGTAGATCCTGAATTGCCTTTATAATGGACAGTCCCAAACCATGCCCGCCGAAATCTCTTGTTCTGGCTTTGTCAATTTTATAAAAACTATCCCATAGTTTTGGAATTTTCTTTTCCATAATCGGGTTAGCGGTGTTAAAAATTTCCACACGTATATGTTTATCCAGGCGTAGTATTGTGATTTTTATAAGACGTTTATCGTCTACATAGTTCATTGCATTGGTGATGTAATTAGTAAAGACCCTTTCAATTTTAAAGGCATCGGCCACTACCATGATCGGTTCTATTATATTTATTAAGTATTTAATCTCTTTTTCATTGAGTATTTTTTTATATTTATTAAAAATATGTAAGAGGAAAGCATTAACTTCAAACTCGCTTTTTTTGAGAATTACTTGCCCCAGCTCCATTTCATCAATATTCAACAGGCCTTCTACAAGCTGATTCATCTTATTTGTTTCATCTAAAATAACATCACAGTAAAAATCAGCTTTATCACTCTCTTTTGCCACACCAATTTTGAGACCCTCAGCATATCCCTGCATGAGTGCCAAAGGTGTTTTTAATTCATGAGAGACATTACTCAGTAGTTCTCTTCTTTTTTCTGCCAACCTGTTTTTCTCGTTTATCTCTTTTTCCAGCTGTTCATTTTTTTCTTTTATTGATTGAATTGTTTTATATAGTTCTATTGACATCTCATTAATACTGCCGGCCAGCTCGCCAATTTCATCTTTTGTTCGAACCGTACAACTTATATTAAAATCAAGATTTTTCATCCGTTTGGTTACATCATTCATCTCCCTAATTGGTTTTGTGAAATGCCTGGAAACAAAATACACAGAGATTAAAGCCAAAATAAGTATTAGTATTCCGATTATTAGTAAGAAATTATTAGATAATTTAATATTAGTTTTAATTAAGGCTAAAGGAATTGCTAATTCAATAAGATTCCCGTTATCGAGATTCCCGGATAATAACAGAACCTGGTGATTAAAATTGGGATCCTGTGTCCATATAAATTTCACATCATTATTTATTTCTTCAACCTTAGTGATTTTCATGGGGGCTGGCCGTGGCTTTTCAGGTGTATTTTTTGCAAAATCTTCCGGGAAAAGCTCTGCCGGTTTTGTAATTAGGAGTAGATTGTCTATCTTGTTTTTATCGGACATATAACTGTTTGTTGCGTAAAGAAGATCACCTGCACTGTTTAAAACAAGAATATCGATATTTGAAGTAGTCTCCATTAATACGAAATCTGCGAGCCTGTTATTGTAATCTTCTGATTTCATTGAATTAATAGTCTGGTAGTAGTCCTTCAATTTATTTTTCTGATTAGAGATGTAATAAAATTCCAAGAACAGAGAGTTAACCAGAATAACAAAAGCAATAAAGAATAAAATCAAAGCACCCATCTGAAGAAAAAGTTTTTTCATTATGGAATTCATGGTGTCACCTTGAATTTGTATCCGAAACCTCTTACTGTTTTCAGATAATTTCCTGAAGATTTCAGCTTAATTCTTAGACGGTTCATATGTGTGTCAACGGTTCTTTCCGTTCCGTCATAATCATATCCCCAGACGTAGTTTAGCAACTGATCCCGCGAGAGGACTCTGTTTTCGTTTTCAATCAAATAAAGAAGTAATTTAAACTCTGTCTGGCTTAAATCAATAGACGCACCATTGATTTCAACAAGATGAGAGTCACTATTTATCAGTAAATTCCCTTTACTTATTTTCTTACTGTCGCCATAAATTCTAAGCATTAACGCATTGATTCTGGCTACTAAAACTGAAGGACTAAATGGTTTTTTAATATATTCATCTGTTCCTTTCCTGAATCCCTGAAGTTCATCATTTTCAGTATTTTTTGCAGTGAGCATAAGGATAGGCACCTTACTTATTTTTCTGATTTGACTGCATGTGTCAAAGCCATTTAATACAGGCATCATAATATCGAGAATAACCAGATGTATGGAGGGGTCTTCTACAAACTTATCAACGGCTTCCCGGCCGTTTAGCGCTTCGATAACTTCATATCCTTCGTTAATGAGAAAATCAGAGATTAGTATTCTCATTCTAGATTCATCGTCTGCTATTAGAATTTTCTTTTTCATCCATTATTCCTCTTACAAACAATCTACCTGAGATATATCACAGTTATATTACAAAGTTAATAATAAAAAAACTATCCTGTGATGTTCCTGTAACAATTCAGTCGTACATTCAATCCATCTTAGAAGAAAGGAAAGTTTTTATGAATCCGATATATGCAGACAGACAAGAATTAAAGTACCAGATAAACTCGCTGGATCGTTCAGTCCTGGCAGGCAGATTGGATAGGGTTTTAAAAAGAGATTGCTTTTGTAAAGAGAGTGAATACAAAGTCACCAGTCTTTACTTTGATGATCCCTATAACAGCGCCTTGTCACAAAAAATTAATGGAGATGCTCAAAGACACAAGTATAGAATCCGCTTTTATAATGAGGATACGGTTTTGCTGAAACTGGAAAGGAAAACGAAAATCCATCAGATGACAAAAAAGATCTCAATTGGTTTGTTAAATGAAGACTGCAGTAGAATTCTCTCAGGTAATTTTTCATTTCTCAGTGAAAAAGAGGGTGACATTTTTCAGGATTTTCATAGGGAATTAACCTGCAGCAAGTTGAAACCCAAAGTGATAGTACAGTACCAAAGATTGTCATTTGTTCATCCAGTCGGGAATTTGAGGATTACGTTTGATTCGGATATTCGAACATCTGGTAATCAACTTGACCTTTTCAATAAATCAATTATGTATACACCGGTTCTCGGAATCGATGATGTGATTATGGAAATCAAATTTACTGGAATTATTCCGGATTATATACGGAATCTAATTCAAACCAGACATGTAATGGCTGGTCCATCCTCGAAATATGTTTTTTCGAGAAAATACAATTATGAGCTGTAGGAGGCTATCATGACGTTTCAGGATATTTTTAAGAACAGTTTTTTAGAAAATATGACAGATTTTTCACCTTTGGATATGGGGATAACTTTATTACTGTCGCTGCTGGTTGGTGTGTTTATTTTTCAGGTTTACAAAAAGTGTTATCAGAATGTTGTTTATACTAAGAGTTTTAACATTTCACTGGTAATGATGACGATGGTGACATCTTTGGTAATAATGGCAGTCACATCAAATATCGTTCTTTCACTTGGTATGGTAGGTGCTCTCAGTATTGTACGTTTTCGTGCAGCGATAAAAGATCCGATGGACATTGTCTTTATGTTTTGGTCAATTGCCGTAGGAATTGTAATTGGTGCAGGCTTTTATCTGCTTGGAATAGTTGGTTCTTTTGTTATTGGGATAGTTATTTATGTATTTAATCTGAATATTAAGAATGAAAGTCCGTACTTACTTCTTATAAACCTTGATAAGGCTGATCTTGAACCTCAGGTACTTAAAAGGATCAAACAAGAGACAGGTCGGTATTATGTGAAATCGAAAATAATAAATAGTGATCAAATTGAATTAGCTATTGAATTGAGACTGAAAGAGGGTGAAATGGGATTTATTAATGAACTTAAGCAGATTGAATCTGTTACCCAGGCAACGCTGGTTAGCAGCAGTGAGTTTTCAGCATAAAACAAGGATATAGAAATGAAATGGGTGAAAAGTGTATTTGCAGTAGTTCTGGTTTTTCTGGTTCTGCTTACTCTTAATAGTATTCCTGTTGAGACGACAACTGAATCTATGGTTGACACCGTAATATTCCCTCAGGATCAGGTGGTAGAAATAAACATCACTATCGATGAATCTGATTACCATGATATGATCAACAATGCAATTGCAAAAGAGTCTGTAACTGCAGATATTACTTATAATGAGTATACTTTCAAAGATGTTAGTATGAGAACGAAAGGCAATTCAAGTTTGAGAGATGTTGCTAAATCTGAAAGTGACCGTTACAGCTATAAGATAGATTTTAATGAGTACCTGAATGATCAGACTTTTTTTGGTATTACCAAAATCAATCTTAATAATTTGTATTCCGATCCGTCTATGATGGCGGAGTATCTCGGTTATGATATGCTTCGAACATTAGGAGCTGATGTCCCAAGAACAAGTTATGCATCTGTTTCAATTAATGGTGAGTATTCAGGTCTATATTTAGTAGTAGAACAGGTGAATGATTACTTTCTTACGGAACATTTTGGAGAGTCCTCTGGAGAGTTGTATAAGCCGGATATGGGTATTGGTTCAGATCTGAAGTATATTGCTGAGAACGGTACGGATTATACGGGAATGTTCCCGGAAAATATGGATTCCTCTGACAATACTGACATTGCTGCGCTGATTACACACATTGAAGAGGGCGGAGATCTGGATGTAGTATTGAATGTGGACTCTTTTCTGAAATATCTTGCGGTAAGTACGATGACTGTGCATGTAGACAGTTATCAAGGCGGGATGTACCACAATTATTATCTGTATAATAATAATGGAATTTTTGAATGGATCACATGGGATTTGAATATGATTTTTAACGGCTTTCCCGGGTCAGGATTGACAGATTTGGAAGCAACGGAGTTTCTTATTGATGAACCTGTTTCAGGTGTGATGGATAACTATCCGCTTATTCAGGCTGTGCTGCAGAATGAAGAGTATAGAGAAAAATACCACGATTATCTTGAGATTCTGACATCAGAGTATTTTTCATTGGGTTTTATTACAGAGAAAATAACAGGCACCTATAATTTAATAAAGGAGTATGTGAAAAACGATCCTACCTCTTTTTACACATATGATGAGTTTTTAGATGGTCTGTTTCAGGAGGGAGGTGAACAATTCAGTTTGATGAGTTTTATTTCCGCCAGAGCTGCGAATGTTACTCTTCAAATTAATGGAGATATTACCAGTACGAATAATGGAGAGGGGAACTCTGGTTCTGCTCAAAATGGAGACATTAGGAGACGCCCCGGAATAGGTCCGGAAGATCCAGGTAATGCGCAGCAGCGCCCTGCACCTCAAGAGCTGGGAAACAGGCAGCAGGAAGATCGTCCTGGAGCAATGGGTCAAAATCAGTCAACTAATTCAGTTCAGGTTGCTGTGGAAGCTGAATCAAGTTTGAGTCAAATATTGATGTTATTCACTGTCGCTTTTATGATGATCGGAGCAATCATCATTTTTGCAAAAAAATTCTGATAATACATTGTTTGGGAGTCTTGAAGTCCTCTTCAATGATGAAACGATTTGATGGGCTGTACACCTACGTACGCAAAAATCACCAAACCTTATAGCTGGTTTGGGGATAAAGTTAAACAAGCAAATCAGTGTAGGTTTTATAGTGATACGGAGATTGGGGGAGATTGATAAATATGTCTCTCCCCAATAATAACTTACGAAGCAGGAAAATATTTTTTACTTCCTTCTTAAAGATTTAATTCAACAATTGCTGTTCCTGAAACCACATATCATTTTTCCCAGGTCAGTTTTCCCCCAATCTCCGTATCACTATACACAATTTCCCCTTGCCATAATCCGGAGTTCAATTTTATACTATATATATAGAATGGTTTTTTTACAGGAGAGGTTAAACACTTAATGAAAAAAGACTATCAGCAAATTTCAGGATCACTATTTGTTTCACAAAACACTAATCTTATGATTAGCAGTCTGGTGGTGTTCTGGTTTTTCGCTATGATCTTCTTTGCAGAACCCTATAAATTCTGGCAATTCTCAATCAGTTCATTAGGATCGACAGTAACGCCAAATGGATACACCAACAGAACATCAGTTCTTATGTTCATCATGTCAATGGCGGCAGCCTTTAGCATCATGTGGAGACTGGCACGTTTTTATCGGTTGACCAAATCGGTGAATTATAAGATTTATGCATTTCTCTACTATTGGGGTTCGATTGGAACTGTAGTTATTTGTTATCCCTCAAATATATCAAACCCCATACATTCCATTGGTGGTGGTTTGCTTGTATTCAGCCATGTCTTTATTACATTGACTCATATACTGGCACAGAAAAAGCTTATATCTATGCGTCAGTTTGTTCTTAGAATTGTGACACTTTCTATTCCGGTACTGGCATATGCTTTCCTTTGGTTAATTTTGGAAACGCCAATTGTTCAATTTTTTCAAAAAATTGCATTTATCATACTGTTTATGCTTGAAAAAAGAACTACAAGAGCGGATTTAATCAGTCTGGAGCAGAATCTCTTTGTTAATAGAAGTGATGAAGATAGTAGATATATATATTTGGATACCAAGCTGGGATAAAGAAATTATATATTTATAAACAGTTTTTATTCGTTACCTTGGTGAATAAAATAAAATAAAGTTTGACAATAATATAAAGTCGACTATATAATATATTAGACAAGAAGGTCGGTTAATGAACTATAAGAAAGAACTATCTAATTGCGGTGATGCAATAAAATTGTCACGTATGGAAAATAGATATCTATCCTCAACAAAGATTGCGCGTACTGCAATGAACGCTCTATCCAGAAAAAAAAGAGGCTAATATGCGTTTAGTACGGATTGGAGTGGTTGGTCTCTGTTTTCCAAATTTTGAAGCGCGAAAACACAAAGTATGGGAAAACTCAAGCGAAAAGCTGAAAGTTATTACCGCACAGCATCAGGCAGAGCTCGTGCTGTGGCCGGATGTTATAGAGTCAGCAGAGGATTCTAAACGGGCAGCAAACTATTTCGAGAGCCAGAAGATTGATTTTCTCATGATCCAGGCAAGTTCTTTCTTTCTGGGAGATGTTATCTATCCTCTTTTGGCACTGGGGAAGAATACAGGTCTTTGGTTCGTTCCAGAACCAAGTTACGGAGGAGAGCTGCAGTTAAATTCACTTACGGGATTTAACCTGGCAACATCCATTTGTAAGAAATTCTCAAGCTCCGTACAGACAAAGTGGTTTTTTGGTACACCCGGAGAACCTGCTTTTGATGAACCATTTTCCATTACCCTGCAGGCACTCCGGGCAGTAGTCACACTCCCTGGAAGTAGAATTGGGCAAATTGGTGAGGTCGTTCCTACATTTGATAATCTGCGTTATGACGTAGATAAACTCAGAGAATCCCTTGGTGTGGAAGTGGTGCCTGTTGCTGTAGAGAAACTTTTTGATCGCTATAAACAAGTTTCTCAGAGCAGAATAGGCGAGCTGGTGCATGATCTGAAACAGCGGTCGAGCAGAGTACTTGTTGATGATTTCTGGCTTGAGAAAACAGCTCGTGTCATTGGTGCTATGCAAATGGTTAAAGATGAGTATAAGTTAGATGCAGCAGCAGTAAAATGCTGGCCTGAGTTCCAAAGTGAGTTGGATATGGCGCCGTGCGCGGCTTTAGCATATGCCAACGATATAGATTTTCCCTCCGGTTGTGAAGGCGATTTAGTGGGGACTCTCAGCATGCTTATTTCTCACCGGATAACCGGTACAGCCCCAACTATCAATGATCCTGTCGCCTTTGATGAAGGAACCGGAACAATCCAGATGTGGCATTGCGGACCCGGGCCGGCTTCATGGGCTGATGATGAGGGTCAGACACTGGCATACCATCATACACTCAATCGAAGAAAGCCTGATTCTGAACCCTTATCGGGAGTCTCTTCTGATATAAGTTTTCGCCAGGGAGCCGTGACTGTTATGCGTCTTGAGGATGATGGAAAACAATTATTTGTATTCGAGGCCAATGTGGTTAAGGGGCCGGGTAAACCGTATGCCGGAAGCGGCGGGTGGTTTGGCGAGCTCACTTCAGAAAAACAAAGAGTTTCAATTAAGGATTTTGTAGAGACCGTAGGTGCGTATGGAATAGAGCATCATTATCCGGTTTGTCGGGGCCATATCGAGTATGTGTATCGTGAAATGGCTTCATGGATGGGGCTTCAGGTACTTCCTTTTAAGCAATGGAAGCCGTATAAGCAGTAGTAAAATAATTTGACAGTGGGTATCAATCGACTTATAATAAAGTCGACTTAATAAAGTATTGAGGCCAGCTAGAAGGAGAAACTTGCATGACTGAAGTTAGGCTTGAGAAATTGAGCAAGGTATATGATAACAGCAAAGAAGCAGCAGTAAAGAATATTGATCTCGTGATAAAACCGGGAGAATTGGTAGCTCTTCTTGGTCCTAGTGGATGCGGTAAAACAACTACACTGAAGATGATAGCCGGACTGCACTCCATAACCAGTGGTAGTGTTTTTTTTAATGGTTTAGATATGGCTGGTGTAAAACCGGAAAAAAGGGGAGTGGTTATGGTGTATCAAAACTATCTCCTTTTCCCCTATATGACCGTAGAGGATAATGTAGCCTTCGGTTTGAGGATGCGCCATGTAGATAAGAAAATAATTAAGGATAAAGTTGCGGAATACATGAAACTTGTACAGCTCGAGGGACTTGAGAAAAGGAAACCTTCAGAGCTTTCAGGAGGACAGCAGCAGCGTGTTGCCCTGATTCGTGCACTTATCATTGGTCCGCAGATACTTCTCCTTGATGAACCCTTATCCAATCTTGATGCTCACTTACGGGATGAGATGCGGGAGCTGATTCTGAGAATTCAGAGAGAGCTGAAGCTGACTACCATTTTTGTGACACACGACCAGGAAGAGGCGGTTCTGCTGGCTGATAAAATAGCCTTGATGCTTGATGGAGATGTACAGCAGTATTCTTCTCCCAGGGAATTCTATGACAAACCCAGAACTCGCCGTTCTGCGGCGTTTTTTGGAAACAAGAATGTACTTTTGGGAGAAAAACGAGGAGAAGAATTCATCTCCTCTCTCGGCAGTTTTAGTTTTAAGGAATCCATTGCTCAGGATGGAAAAGCCTATTTGCTGATTCGACCGGAAAACATCTCTTTTGCAAAAGAACCGGGGAAAAATACAATGAAAGCTGTTATAGATCGGCAGATTTATATGGGAACCTATAATCGGTATATAACATATATTGAAGGAAACAAGTGGGAAATCATTGGAGACCCTGAAGTTAATATCAATCTGGAAGGAACTGAGGTTAATCTCTACTTTCCCCCGGATAAGGTTTGGATGTTGGAAGAGTAGTATTATAGAAATGTCATTATATCCTTTTATAAGGATTAGAAAAATTGGAGGTTTACTATGAAGAAAAGTATCTGTTTAGTGATGATGATGCTGTTGATAGCAACAGGCTCTCTGTTTGCAGCTGCAAGTGCTGATGCAGAAAGTGCCCCATTTGAAGAGAGATATCAGGACATGTCCTGGGACGAAATTGTAGCAGAAGCAGAAGGGCAGGAACTTTACTGGTATATGTGGGGCGGAAATGACGCTGCCAACCAGTATGTGACCGGGTATCTTGCTGGACGTATGAAAGAAGAATACGGTGTGACAGTGAATCAGGTGCCGGTTACTGGTCCCCAAACTTTTATGAATGCAATTTTGGGAGAAAAAGAGGCTGGAAAAGATTCAGGTAGTTCAGTTGATATGATGTGGATTAATGGAGCAAACTTCTACAAAATGAAGAATGCAGATGCATTGTTTGGACCCTATACATCAATGCTTCCTAATATTCAGTATGTAAACTGGGAAGACGCAAGTTTGAACATGGATTATGGATTTCCTACTGATGATCATGAGAGTCCCTGGGGAACTACACAAGTAGTAGTAGCTTATGATTCTGTGAAAAATCCAAATCCTCCTAAAGACATTGATGCTTTTCTTGCATGGATCATGGACAATCCCGGAAGATTTACCTACCCAATCGTTGATGACTTCACCGGACAGGATTTTGTAAAACATGTACTGTACGCTGTATCAGGTGGAACAGCACCTTTTGAGGAATTTTCACAGGAAACATGGGATAAATATTCACCACTACTTTGGGACAAACTCAATGAGATCAAACCTTATCTGTGGAGAGAAGGTGAAACCTATCCTGAAAGCCGACCTGCATTGGAATCACTCTTTGGAAATGGAGAGATAGATTTTGTTGTAGCCTATGGTCCTACCACTCCTAAGAACCTTATTAAAACTGGTCAATTCCCTGAAACAACTCGTACATATGTTTGGGACAGTGGAACAATTGGTGGAGCAAATTATCTTGCAATAAGCTATAACTCAAGCGCAAAAGCAGCTGCAATGGTACTTTGTAATATGGCTATGGAACCAGAAGCTCAGTATGTAAGAGCTCTGCCGGATAGTTGGGGTGCTCTTCCTCTGAATGATATGGCCACAGTATCTGCAGATTTGAAAGCAAAGTTTGATGCTATTCCCAGAGCAGAATCGGTAGTATCTTCAGCAGTTTTAAATGCTCATATGCTTCCAGAATTAAATTCAGAATATTTGATTCGAATGATTGCTGGCTGGAAAACTTACGTTCTTGGTGACTAGACAAATTATTTGAATTAAATGCAGCAGCCTCAAAAAGCTGGGGCTGCTGCAGTTTTTAAAATTTCAGAGGAACACGATATGAATTATAGAGATTCCGATAAAGTGCGCCTCTTGAAAACTCTCCGTTGGGAAGAGACTGACAGAATTCCAAATCTGGAAACCCTTTTTGAGTCAAAGCATGTGGATGCAGTTCTTGGTAAACGGATTGGGAAAAACAGTTGGGAACTGGCTCCTGCAGACCAGTTGGAGCTTGCTTTACGTACGGGTATTGATATGCTCTTTGTCGGAGGGTATGGGAAATTTGGTCAGCAGTATAAAGTTATGGATGATGGATCTTCACAATATACTGACGGCTTGATAAAAAACAGAAAAATCTATGATAATTGGGACTTTATTGGTGAATATCAGAGGAAGCTTGACCTTATTACCTATAATGTGAAGCGTCTGACTGATGAGACAAAAAAAACATCTGTGGGAGCTGCTGTTGCTTTACGTTCAGTGTTTGCTGATACTTCGTTAAGTATGGGACTTACGGATTTTATGATGAACCTGTATGACGATCCGGAACTTATCGGCAGGATGATGGATATCTATTTGGATTTTGCGCTGAAAGTTATAGAGATACTCTCACAGTATCCTGTTGATTTGGTGCTGATTGATGATGATCTTTCAGATTCCAGGGGATTAATGATCGGTGAAGCTCGTACCAGAGAGTTGTGGTTTCATCGTACAAAGATAATAACTGATAAGCTGAATTCCCTGGGAATTCCCTATATTGGGCATTGCTGCGGAAATCTGGATGAGGTTATTCCCATGTTTATTGAACTTGGTTATCTGGCAGTACATCCTATTCAGCCAAGTTGTAATGATATTTATGCACTGCGGAATACATATAAAAAAAAGATTGCCTTCATTGGCAATATAGATATTCTTGAAACTTTAGCTCGGGGAACCGAGGAAAAGGTTCGGGAAAAAGTTACTGAACACATCATGAAGCTTGGAAAAGATGGGGGGTATGTCCTCACATCAAGCCATACCATGGTTAACAGTATACCGTTTTCAAATTACGAAACGATGCTGAAAACATTACATGAACTGTGTGATGATCCAACATTTTTAGGGAGAGGTTGATTCGATGAATCTCAAAACAAATACTAAAATAGCACTTCTTCTTCTGCCTGCTGTGGCGGTGATACTGTTTTTATTCGTGGGGGGTCTTGTCTTTGGCATATTGCAAAGTTTGGAAGTGAACCCATTTACCGGTAGTTTTCGGGATATAAAAATAGATTCCTATAAGACGATTTTTGCAACATCAACATTTAGAATTTCATTTGTTATGACTTTTCTAATTGCCTTAACAGCAACTTTTCTTACAATGGTATTTGCCATTGCAACGGCCTTGATGCTGCGAAAAACTTTTGTAGGAAAAAAACTTGTAGCGTTTACCTACCAAATTCCTATACCTATGCCTCATATTGTAGTGGCTGTTGGGGTAATGATGCTGCTGTCTCAAAGCGGGCTGATATCCAGGATTTTTTATCACCTGGGTGTAACTTCCGTTCCCTCAGACTTTCCTATTCTGGTCAAAGATGATCTTGGGATTGGTATTATTTTGGTATACCTCTGGAAACAGATACCCTATGTTGGCGTTATTGTCCTTGCAATTCTTCAGTCAGTAGCTACTGATTATGAAGAAGTCGCACAATCTCTCGGAGCAAGTAAATGGCAGAGTTTTCGTCATGTACTGCTGCCTCTGATTATTCCCGGAATAACTCCGGCATCAATTGTCTGCTTCTCTTTTGCTTTTGGAGCTTATGAAGTGCCGTTTCTCATGGGTAAAACCAGACCGACTATGCTTAGTGTCTATTCGTACCAGTTGTATGAGAGTCTTGATTTGAAAGGAAGGCCTCAAGCTATGGCTGTCAGTGTTTTTGTTGCACTATTTGTCATGCTGTTAGTAGTAGCGTACCAAAAAATTATTATGAAAGTAGCTGGAAGGAGTTAGGGATGAGTAAGACTATCAGTAAGATTGAAACACCAATACCACAGATCCCTAATAAAGTCGATTCTACAAAAAAAACAATGCTCTCTATAATTATGCTGGGGGTTGTGGTTCTGGTTATTCTACCGCTGATTCCTATGATTATGTGGGCTTTCAGCGAACGGTGGCTCTATCCAACCTTGCTGCCGGAGAATTTAAGTTTACGTCCATGGCGAAGTGCTTTCAGGGCTGGCTCAAATGTATTTTCAGCATTTAGAAACAGTCTGCTTATAGCTGCGGTAGTCACATTTGTTTCAACCTGTATTGGTATACCTGCCGGCAGGGCATTGGGAATGCATACTTTCAGGTTTAAAACCCTGGCACAGTTTTTTATTCTTGCGCCAAGTATTATTCCAGGTCTTGCGGTAACAATGGGTATGCATATTGTATTTATTAAAATCGGATTATCTGATTCAGTAGTAGGGGTAATGCTTGTCCATCTACTCAAGACTATTCCCTATATGACCATAGCCCTGACTGGAGTATTTGCAAACTACAATCCTGAATTTGAGGAACAGGCGAGAATTCTTGGTGCAAATAAGACAAAAACATTTTTTCTTATAACAATTCCCGCGATTGCTCCCGGTATCATTACAGGGGGATTGTTTGCTTTTATCATATCGTGGGGTGAGTACATAATGACAGTACTTATCGGTGGTGGAAGAGTTATAACCATGCCGCTTCTTCTCTTCTCATTTGTGGGTTCCGGAGATAATGGCATGACTTCAACGTTAGGAATTATCTTTTTGCTGCCAACAATCATATTGCTAATTTTCTCTGCAAAATATCTTTCACAGAATGCAGCTGGTTCTGTAAATTCATACGGTAAATAAGGGTACTTTTATGCAGAAAAACTTTCTCTTTGGCTGTAACTACTATCCGTATTATCATACTAATGAAGAGATGGTCTCTGATTTTCGCGCCATGAAAAAGGTGGGATTCAATCAGACCAGAACTGCAGAGGCTTTGACCAGTTGGGATAGAATAGAGCCGCGTGAAGGGGATTTTGACTGGTCCTTTATTGATGGTCTTATGGAAGAGGCCGAAGTAAATGGGTTTACGGTTGTATTAGGAACTGGTTCCTGCTGTCCTCCGCACTGGCTGGTTAAAAAATATCCTGACATTCAGGCGGTAAACAAAGATAATCATAAGCAGTACCTTTTAGGTACCTATAACTGGGCATGTATTGATCATCCAGGGTTTCAGGAAGCTCATGCAAGGTACTTGAAAGCGCTGATTGATCGATATTCAACGCACCCTGCTTTAGGATACTGGCAGATAAATAATGAACCGGGATACCCCTTTGTACAGGAGAAGGGTGCGGGAAATATCTATTGCTACTGTGATCACTCCAGAGCAGCTTTTCAGGAATTTCTTAAAAAAAAGTATGAGACAATTGAGGCCTTGAATGAGAGCTGGCAGTGGCTGGCTACAAATCTCTGGTTTGATTCCTGGGGAGATATTGAGATGCCAAGAGCAACTCCCGCTGCCTGGGGAGCTGTCTCTCCCTGGATAGACTGGCACCAGTTCCGTGCTGCAGCCTGGACAAATCAATTTGCTGCTGAAGCAGAAATAATACGTAAGAAGGATCCTGACCATCCAATACTTCTAAATACTTTTGTCTATTCACGGTGGGATTTTTTCGGTATTTTACTCGGAATAAATCTCTGGGAATTAGCTAAAACTGTGGATATATTTGGATCGGATCTCTATCCTGGAATTGGAAACCGCTATAAGCATGAGCGGGAATATATCTCCAGTAAACTTTTTCTTGAGAAGAGCATGGCAAAAGATAAACCTTTCTGGGTGCCTGAACTGGAATCAGGTCCAATTGGAGGTTATTCCAAAGGGCCGGATCATACTCCGCTTCCAAGGGATATAGGCCGCTATATGGCTGAATGTATTGGCCATGGGGCGAAGGAGATCTCTTTTCACGGTTGGCGCGAGTGGAGACCGCAGCCGATGCACTGGGGAGGGCTTGTGGACCTGGAAGGTAATCCAAGACCTCTGGTTGATGAAGTGGAAAAGGTTATTTGTGCGGTAAAAAAAGAGGAACAGTTTTTTCTTGATTCAGATGTAGCGAAACAAGGTATTGCAATGCTCCAGACACCCGATAATGCCATTGTACTGCAGGGGTATGGAGCTGATGATCTGCTGAAGGACTCTATTCGCGGATTTGTGGATCTCCTCTGGAGTGAGGACTTCTATGTTGAATTTCTTGATCCCTCAGATGTGAAGGATGGATGCATACCTGACCATATTAAAGTGATTATTCTTCCCTACCAGCTGGTTATTGGACCCTTACTGGCTGCCTCACTGGAAGCATTTACCCGAGAAGGCGGTACTCTCGTAGGAACCGCAAAATGCGGTATGATGAACCACCGCGGATGGTACAATCTCAGGATTCCAGGAGCCGGGCTGGACAAAGTTTTTGGTGTTAAGGAGAAGAATGTTACTCTTTGCAGCGGTGAGCGTGTTATATACGGCAATGAATCATTTCCGGCTTATCACCAGCGTTCAGAACTTGAAATTTATCATGATACTGAAAAGGAAATTGTTGCATCTTTTGATTCAGACGGACTTCCTGCAGTAACCAGACATAGTTTTGGCCTTGGGCAGGCATGGTATATAGGAACTCATCCTGGAATGTCATGGCTTCATGAAGGGAGATTCAGTAGTATTCGGGAACTTTTATTACATATTTTAGCATCTGCTGATGTGGAAAGAGGTGCCTGGCTTAAACAAGATAAAAATAGTTTACATATCATGGATCTTCATGTGCTCCAAAAACAGGATGAACGTGTATATATTGTTACCAATAGTACCGATTCAGACCTGCATGGGAGTATTGAAACAGTAGGGACTCATGAAGAAGTTACTGATTTAGTGACCAACGAAATCATACCAGGAGGAACAAGTATTTCAATTTTTCTGGAAGCCGGAGATTATATTCTTTTGAAGGCAAGGATGAAATAGAATTAAAGAGTGGTATAGTGCTGCTATTTCTGATTCCCATTTTTTACGTTATGAAACTGCTTTAGGATTAGGTCCATACTGGTAGCTACATGTTCTTTTATTAATGCTGCAGTACGTTCCTGATCACCGGATTGAATCGCCTGAATTAATTTCCGGTGGTTTTGTTCCGAATAATTCGGGGTGAAAGAGTAGAAATCTATCATTTGCAGTAATACCTGCATCTGTGAGGCTATAGTATTCCAGGCCGTAACCAGTCGTGAGTTTCCTGATTTTTCCATAAGAAAGTGATGAAATTTCATATCAGCTTTAGCCATTGCGGTAAACTTTTTTTGTTTAGCAGAAGCTACTAATTGATTGATGATTTTGTCGAGTATTTTGTAATCATTTTTATCAATATTATCAATGGTAAGACGGATTCCCATTGCTTCGATTTCGGTCCGCAATGTTATAATTTCCCAAACATCCTTTGCTGTGAAATCGATAACGGTTATTCCCCTACGGGTATTGTGGACAATTAACCCCTCCTGAGAGAGCACGCGGATGGCTTCGCGAATGGGGGTTTTGCTAATTTTCAGCTGTTTGGAGAGATCGTTTTCTATAAGTTTTTCACCAGGTTTCAATGCTCCGGATAGAATAGATTCTCTGAGTTTTATATATACGATTTTATGTAGAGGTAGGCTTTCGAATTCACTTAGTACGAGGTGATCCATGCATTATTTCCTATTTCTTATTATATAGTTGACTGAATTATACATATAAATGATAAGGAGTGTCTATATTTGATTATTACGGGTAATTTGAATAGGTATCGGCTTAACGAAAAGCTGTGATTCCGCTGTGATTCAGTGAAAAAAGTTTGACATAGTATAAAGTCGACTATATAATATATGACAAAAAGAAGGGTTGGAAATGAATAAAAAGAGAGTGATAATAGACTGTGATAATACAATGGGGCTTCCAGACTGGGAAGTTGATGACGGACTGGTTCTCCTCTACCTTCTTGGCAGGGATGATATTGATATTCTTGGAATAACAAATACTTTCGGAAACGGATCACTTCGAGATGTTGTGCACTATACAGAGCAGGTACTCAAAGATATAGGGCGAACAGATATCCCCAGATTTAGTGGTGAATCCTTTGCCGGACAGAACCCTCAGCTGATTCTGGAAATCCGCGCCGGGAATAGATATGAGAATGAACTTGATACGCAGGAATTTCCTTCGGATGCTGCACGATTTTTAGTTGAGCAGGTAAATAAATATCCTGGTGAGATTTCAATATTAGCTTTGGGACCTGCCGGGAATCTTTACGATGCATGGAAACTAGACAATGATTTTTATCAGAAAACAAAAGAGATAGTGTTAATGGGCGGATATACTGAGGATCTCTATATTGGAGAGATAAACTGTCGGGAATTGAACCTTTCCTGCAACCCGGAAGCCGCATACAGTATGCTGAAAGCTGAGTGTCCAGTTGTTGTTTTTAATGGACATATTTGCCTTCAGGCACCATTCAAAATTCAGGATATGAACCGAATAGCTTACTGGCCGGAAGAACGTCAAAAGATTGTTCGGGACTGGCACACTAAGTTCTCTAATCACTTTTCCGGAGATGCATTCTATCTCTGGGATCTGCTGCCTGCTGTCTATATCTCCTATCCTGAACTGTTTGACTTGAAGCAAATACTTATTTGCCCAACAGTTAAAAGCCTTCAATGTGGAATGCTGCAGCCTGTTTCCGCCGAGGAAGAGAAATTAGGTAATTTAGATGGGGTAGTGACCATAATAATGCCAGATAATATTCTGGATCAGAAACGTTTTATGGACATCATGGAAAGTGGATGGCGTAAAGAGTGGGAGCGAGAATCTCATGGTTGGGAATAGGCTTATATTGATTTATAACGAGCTTTATAACCGATATGATGATAAGAAGATGGAGGGGTTAGTTGGATTTCACCCTGCCTGAACTGGCTGCTGCCCAAAACAGTGAATTATTCGCGGCTCTTGCTGAAGGAATGGATCCTGATCAGAAAGATGAGTCAGGAAAAACAGCCTTACATCTGGCCTGTGCATCAGGCTGGACCGAGGCGGTTTCTCTGCTGCTTATGTCCGGGGCTGACCCAAATGCACGCGATAATAATGCTACAACGCCGCTGCATTTCGCAGCATGGTTAAACCATCTTGATTGTATCCAGCTGCTGTTTAATTACGGCGTAGATCTGGATCTGGCTGAAGGTAAAGGCTGGACTGCGCTGCATGATGCTGTGCGAAGAGAGTATGTTGATATCATTCTTGAAATCTTAAAAGGTTCAAGAAATGTGCGCACTATTGATTCTGCCGGGGAAGGGATTGAAAAGTTGACCGGAGATGAGCGATTTGCTGCTGTTCTGGAACTTCTTGAGGTAAATCAGGTAGCGCTGAATTCCGTAGGAATCTGTGGACAGAGTCTGCTTCATGATGCAGTTGAAAGAGGATATGTAAAATCCGTAAAGATATTTCTGGAACATGGGGCCGATGTAAATCAGCTTGCTTTTTCATTTAGTACGACCAGATTTGAAGGCACACCCCTCCATAAAGCTGCAGCGTACGCAAACAAAGAAATATATGACCTGCTTATTTCTGCTGGCGCGGATGATTCAATACTGAATATTGATGGGAAAACTCCTCAGGAAATCTGGGGAACAAAGGAAGAGCTGCAAAGTTGAGACACAAAGTTATTATCGACTGTGACAATACATTCGGAGTCTCCGGCAAACCTATTGATGATGGACAGACGATAATCTATCTGCTCGGCAGAGATGATATCGAGATTCTCGGAATTACCGCAACGTTCGGCAACAGCACCATTGATGATGTCTATCCGGCAACACTCTGGCTGATGGAACAGTTGGGAAGAACTGATATCCCTGTTTTGAGAGGGGCTTCTGACTATGCCGGCGGAGCAACCGAGGCCTCCCGGTTTCTTGCAGAAAAAGCTGCAGAGCATCCGGGAGAAATTAACCTTGTTGCTATTGGAACGCTGGCAAACCTTAAGGCGGCGAATGCTGAGGATGCGGGATTTTTCGGAAACCTGAAACAGATACTAACGATGGGCGGTTATCTGCACCGGCTTCCCTATAAGGGCTGGGCGCATGTAGGTGAAGTGAATTTTTCCGGAGACGGAGAGGCCTCCTGGCAGGTATTCAGAGCTGACTGCCCGGTAGTAATTATGAATGCACATATCTGTTTTGCTGTCCCTTTTGGACAGAAAGAACTTGATCCCATAGCTCTGCATGACCGCAGACAGTTTTTCATCATGAAAGAGCTGCTTCTGGCAAGTGCAGAACACCTGGAGGATGCTCAGGATTATCTTTGGGATCTCCTGCCGGCAGTATATATCTCCTATCCCGATCTTTTTCATGCAAAAACGGTTCAAATTGATTCCAGCCCGGAAGAGATTGAACAGGGATACCTGAGAGAAGGGAGCAGCGGAGCTGAAGTAATCATGCCTGATTATATTGTTGATATAGATAGATGCTACCGGATTATGTATGAGGCATGGGGAAAGGTAACCATGAATCAGGATGGGCCCTGGTACGATGAATGGATAAAAGAAAAGAGCGGGGAGGGCAGTAAATGAGTCAATCTGTAATTTTTGATACTGACATGACATTCGGCCTTCCCGGTGCACCAGTGGATAGCGGGCTTGCGCTTCTGTATCTCCTTGGACGGAAAGATGTTGATGTCAAAGCAGTTACTGTAACCAGGGGAAATGAATCAATTGACAAAACACTGGACGCCGTTTCCTGGCTCCTCAGAATAAATAACCGATCAGATATCCCAATTATTAAGGGGCATAATAAATCTGGTGAATATCAAACTGCGGCAGCAGAATTTCTGGCAAAAAGTGCAGCTGAATCAGCTGATGGCGGGGGGAGCGGATTGATAATTCTCTCTACCGGGCCGCTCGGAAATATCTACGGCGCCTCACTATTGGATAAAGATTTTTATGCACACTGCAGGCAGATTATCTGCTGTGGCGGACTGCTCTATCCGCTTCAGATTCCCGGTTGGGACCTTGAGGGGGATACAACCCTTTCTCAAGACCCGCTTGCTTCTGAACATGTACTGAATGAGGCGCAAAACCTGGTTCTTATGAATATGCATATTGGAGCCCTGGCATCACTTTCAATCGATGATCTCTTTACAATCAGGGAATATAATATTCGACTCTACTATCTCGTAAAAGAGTATCTGCTTTCCGGCAGATGCAGAGAGCTGCATGGAAAAGCAGCAGCTTTTCTCTGGGCAATGCTGCCTGCTCTTTACCTTGGAGAAAGAGAACTGTTTCACGATAAGAAATGTACCATTGAAGCTGAAGCGGGAAGTCTTGAAAAAGGCATGATCAACCTCTCAAATGGTGGGAATCAGGTGACCATGCCGGACTATATAACCAATGTTGATGAATTTTTCAAAAGAATGCATGAAGGGTGGAAAATGAGCCCTTTTCAGAATTGGCCGGATTTTAATAACAGTGAAGGAGAAGCGGGGAAGTGACGGACAAACTCAACTACGGTTGGACCCGGGTTCCTTTGGATCTCGGTAAGGTTACACATGTTGATTATCTCAGTTACACAAACCCATCAGCAGATGCCCCGGATTTGATTGTGCAGGCAGCGCTGCTGCACGCCTCCGTCCCCCTTTCAGCCTTTATTGAACCGGGATGCTCAGTGGCAATTGTTGTCTCTGACCATACCCGACCTACCGGAAGTGACATATATGTACCCATGCTGCTGAAAGAGCTGCAGAGACTTAAAGCCGGATCCATTACTCTGATTATTGCGCTGGGACTTCACAGACCTGCAAACTCTGCAGAAATTCAGACAATTTGCGGCGGTGAACTTCCCACTGATGTACGAGTGGTTAATCATGATGCAGAAAAGTTTCTTGCAGGTTCAGGGACAGCCGAATTCAACCAGGATGCAGTAAATGCAGACCGGGTTATCGTTACCGGTGCGGTTACTTTTCACCCAATGGCAGGGTTCTCGGGAGGACGGAAAAGCCTTCTGCCCGGTATAGCTTCATCTAAAGATATTTATCAAAATCACCGGCTCTATTTTAACGGAAACAGTGTGCATACAGGAACTGGTCCCGCTAAAATTGATAATAATCCGGTATTAAATGATATCAGAGAGAGAACGAAAGGTTTTGCACATTTATGGGCTCTGAATGTGGTGCTGAATGAGCAAAACAGGATAGAGTTCGCTTCCTGCGGCAAGGTGGATTCGGTATGGGACGATTGCCGAAAGTATGTCTCTGTGCATCACTCTGTCGAGATCGTGGAAAAGTATGATGTAGTGATTTCATCTGCCGGAGGCTATCCATCAGACTGCTCTTTTTATCAGAGCATGAAAGTCCTGACTAATTCCAGTCGGGCATGTAAACCCGGAGGCACACTGATTATTATCTCCCAGTGCTCACATGGATGGGAAATACGGGATGAGCTGTTTTCTTATTTTACGATGACTCTGGAGGAGATTTCCCAAAACCTTCAGCGTTCATTCACTATGGATGGGCTGGCCCTCTACATGGCGCTCTCCATAATACGTTCATATACCGTCTGGTTCTACTCCGATTTGCCTGAAAGTGAAGTCGAAGCAGCAGGTATGCGGTGTCTTAAAAATATTGGGGATATCTTTGCTGTTGCAGAAAGACACGGCAATCTTTTATCGATCCGTACTGCTGTGATGCAGAATGGTTCATCTGTACTGCCGATAAACACCGAGAGCCTAAGGGAGCTTCTATGATGAAACAAGAATACCCCAGACTATTTTCATTACTGGGGATGAATATTGAGCTCACCTCAAATTACCCGGAGATACTTGAAGATGATGAGTACTTTTTGGGTAAAAACGGTAAACTGCACTCACTGCTCTCAAATTTTTATGAACTGGTGCAGCTAACTGCAGATACCGGAAAACGGATTGATGTCAGGATTAAGATTGAAGATAACCAGCAGGAAACCCTGACTATTTCAAAGCAGAACGGGACCTATGTTTTTAGCGGTCCGGTAAAAGCCCTTGAGGAAGGTTCTGGTGATAAAAGAGCCTCAATTTTTGGGAATATGGGTATTTTTTCTAAGATTCTTGTTCTGGAACTGGAAAAAAGAGGGATACACTCCTTTCACTCAACAAGTTTTGTACAACCCGGAACAAACAGACTCTACCTTATACTGGGAGGTTCAGGGGCAGGGAAAAGTACAGTTCTTCTAAAAGCGGTAAAAGAGGGGATGCAGATATTCGGTACGGAACTTACCCATTTCAGCATTAAAGATGATAAAGTGATGTTTTACAAAGGATCTCTCTGGCAGAACTGCCGAATGGGGAATCTCGTTGAGGATTTTCCTTCACTTCTTGAGACCTTTTCAATAGATTACACCCCTAATGGAAATCCATGGAAGCAGTATCTCTCTGTAGACCTGAAACCCTGGCAATATCCTGAGGATGTAATGGAACATCCTGAAGTCGTTATACTTTTTCCGAGAATTGAATCCGACAGGCTGGAGGCAGAGCGGTATCCGCTGGAAAAAGCAGGGATTATCTATTCAGCCTATGAGAATCTCTCTGATAAAGTATCACCCCCGAGCTATGTCTATAAAAAAGTATTTATTCCGTCAGTAGATACCGGGAGTGATCAAATAAAACGAATGGAAGCCGCAGAGGAATTTTTGAAATATGCGGATATCCAGGCTTGCTGGAAATTTCTTACCTGCCCGGAAGAGTGTCTGGATGTCGTTTTAGTATAAACGACGAGAATACATTGCAACCAAAATCAGCTACGAGCTGAGAGTCTATATGGAGGACTAATTATGAATTTGATACAGAAACGTGGAATGGACGGAGTCTATGAATTTCCGGTACCGGGAAGAACAGAACCACCGAGAACCAGTGGTTTGACCATGGTTATTGATATGGGAAGCGGAATTGTTGAAACCAGGGATCTCCTTGATTATGCAGGACGCTACATAGATATATTGAAAATATCATCCGGAACTGCCGCACTCTACAGTGAAGCAATTCTGCGGAGAAAAGTGGAGCTTATTCGATCATACGGAATCGAAGTTGAAGCCGGCGGATCACATTATGAAATTGCAAACTGGAAGGGAACAAGAACTGAGTATTTTCGGAAACTTATCGAATTAGGAATCAACGTAGTAGAGGTAGCAGACGGTCACCTTCCGCTGAGCGACAGTGACAGACTTGATTCCATCAAAGAAGCAAAAGATATGGGATTACGCGTTGCTACAGAAGTAGGCAAGAAAGATCCCCGGGAAAATATTAAGGCACCGACAATTCTTCAGCAGTTCGTTGAGAATGTTGATGCAGGAAGTGACTATATCATTATCGAGGGAAAAGCGAGCGGCATGGATGTTGGTATTTTTGATGAAAAAGGCAATATCAACGAGGAAGAACTCTCAGAGATCACAGCCGGTATTGACGATATGGATAAAGTAATCTGGGAAGCTCCCCTGAGGATGCAGGAACAGGCACTTATTCTGAGATTCGGCCCGAACGTAAACCTGGGAAACATCTTCCCACAGGAAGTATACCCGCTGGAATTAATGCGAAACGGGCTTATGCTGATGCCGTTGATTAATGCATATCACCAGGAACAGGAGGGCAAGTAGCATGAAGCGACTGAATACAGCGGAATTAATACAAAAGGCCGATGATCTGCGAATTGAAGCAGTTATCATGGGACAGGAAGCCGGGGGTGCACATTTGGGAGGCGGACTAAGTGCCATGGATATCATGACCGCACTCTACTTCAATGTTATGAATATTGATCCCAAAAATCCGGATATGCCGGACAGAGACCGGTTCCTGCTTTCAGCCGGACATAAAGCGGTTGGCTATATTCCCGTTCTCGCTGAAGCAGGCTTTTTCAGCAAAGATCTTTTGAAGACATTTAATAAACTGGACAGCCCCTTCGGAATGCATCCTGATATGAATAAGATTGCGGGTTGTGAAGCATCAACCGGAAGTCTCGGCCATGGATTGCCTATTGCCGTAGGTATGGCGCTTGCTCTGCGTATGGATACTATTCCCTCAAGACTTTTTGTGCTGCTGGGAGATGGTGAGCTGCATGAAGGAACAAACTGGGAAGCCGCAATGGGAGCTGCCCATCACAAGCTGGATAAACTTACCGCTATTGTAGATTACAATAAGTGCTCAATGGATGGACCTATTAATGAGGTCATGTCAGTTGAGCCGCTTGATAAAAAGTGGGAGAGTTTCGGCTGGAATGTAATCAGGATTGACGGCCATAATATGGAAGAGATTCTGAAAGCTTTCGAGAAAGCGGATACCCAAAAGGGACCAACTATGATAATTGCCGACACCATTAAGGGGAAGGGTATGCCTTTCGCTGAGGGTGACTATCTCTGGCATTACGGCTGTCCAAGTGATGAACAGGTAGCTGAGATCAAAAAAAACCTGGGGAGGGATTAGTATGGCTGGATTTAGTTTAGCTGATGTTGAAAAAATGTCTGCCCGTGATGCATTTGGTAATGCTCTGGTTATGGCAGGTGAAAAGAATAAGGATATCGTTCTTCTCGGAGCTGATGCAATTGGTTCCACCCGGGCCGCTGCATTCGCAAAAAGATTCCCTGAAAGAACCTTTAACTTTGGTATAGCGGAGATGGAGATGGTATCTGCAGCAGCAGGATTTGCCTCATGCGGAAAAATCCCGATCGCTACTGCTTATGGCTTTCTGCTGGCATTCCGTGCATGTGAACAGGTTAGAGATGACCTCTGCTACCAGAATATGAATGTAAAGCTGATGAGTACCCATACAGGGCTCTCAATGGCTGCAGCCGGAACTTCGCACCATTCCACCGAAGATATTGCCGTTATGCGAAGCTTCGCAAATATGACCATCGTTGCTCCCAGTGATGCAATGGAAACGGTCAAAGCCGTGCAGGCCGTAATCGACTATCCTGGTCCCGTCTATCTGAGAATGGGAAGAGGATCACTTGAATCTGTCTATACAGAGGACTATGAATTTACGGTAGGAAAATCAGTACAGCTGCGGGAAGGAACCGATGTCACAATTATTAGTTTTGGTATTATGGTTGCCGAATCGCTGCGTGCTGCAGATGTGCTTGCCGAACGCGGAATATCAGCAAGGGTGATAAACATGCATACCATCAAACCGATGGATAAAGAGGCGGTGCTCAAAGCGGCTATGGAAACCGGCTGTATTGTAACAGCGGAGGAGCATAATGTCCTTGGCGGTCTGGGCGAGGCAGTTGCCGGATACTTGTCTGAAAACAGACCGAGTCCTGTTGTCAGGGTTGGTATTCAGGATATCTTCTGCGGTATAGGTCCGGAAGATGGATTACGGAAGAAACTGGGATTGACTGCTGAGGCTATTGAAAAGGCTGTGGACAGGGCAATTTCTCTCAAACATTACTAGTAATTTGATAAAAGAGGTGCATAATATGGCTGGTGGTTGTGGTTTCTGGTTGAAAAATCTCCGAATAAATCTCACAGACCGAACGGTTTCTGTGGAAGAAATTAAAGAGGAATTTCTTAAGAAATTCATCGGCGGGGCAGGTGCAGCAGCGGTATACCTTAAACGTGAAGTACCTTCTGAGTGCGGGGCACTGGACCCGGGGAACCTGCTGATTTTTGCAACAGGTCCCTTTCAGTCAAGTAAAATATCCGGCAGCGCAAAATTTACCGTAGTTACCCGGAGCCCGTTAACCGGGCTGTTTGTGGATTCAGCTGCAGGAGCAAACTGGGGCATCCTTTTTAAACGAACCGGATTTGACTTTCTCACCATAAGCGGGAAAAGCAGCACTCCCGTCTATCTGAATATTACCGATAACAGTGCTGAAATACTCCCTGCAGATGATCTATGGGGAGTTGATGCTCTATCAGCAACAGATAAGCTGAAGGAACTGCATCCGGGTGCCTCAGTTACGGCAATCGGGCAGGCCGGGGAAAATCAGGTTGCACTCTCCTGTATGATAGTTGATGGATTTTCAGCAGTAGGCCGGGGTGGAACCGGAGCAGTTGCAGGATCTAAGAATCTCAAAGCAATTGTAGTAAAGGGTACACAAACTCCACCAGTAGCAAATCCTGAAGCATTGAAGGAGCTGGAAAAAAAATACCGAAAAAGTATTCTTGAAAATTCAGCGGGGTTTCGTGCAGGAGGAACTATCGGCGGACTGGCTCCCGGTGAAGAATCGGGAAATCTTCCGGTGAAAAACTGGGGAGAATCTGAATGGAAAGAGGGAGCGGCGAAAATCGGATATCCCGGGTACAACGATCTGAACCCAAAACCACATGCCTGCATGTACTGTACCGTTGCCTGTCACCGAACTGTTGAGAAAGAGTTTGCTGATGGTTACACATACAAAGGATCAGGTCCTGAATATGAAAGTCTTGCCCTTCTTGGTGCAAGCTGTATGATCGATGATCTGGAAATTCTGGTGAAAGCCAACCAGTTCTGCAATCAGGCTGGAATGGATACGATGAGTGCGGGAAACTGTGCGGCATTTGCTATGGAAGCCCTTGAACGGGTTCATACAAAGGGACAGACCCCTGACTACCCATTTGGATGGGGAGATGGCGGGGGACTTCTGGCATTTCTCAGTGAAATGGCTGAAGGAAAAGGATTCGGTGGAATTTTCTCCCATGGAATTCGTAAAGGTGCTGCAGCGTTCTCGCCGGAGGCTGCTGAATATGCACATCATGTAAAAGGAATGGATATTCCGGCGCATGACCCAAGAGTTTACTACAATCTCTCTCTCTCCTATGCCACTGGTAATCGTGGAGCCTGCCATATGCGGGCTTACTCACAAATATCAACTATGGGTGCATTGCTTCCCGAGGCTGGTATCGATAAAGCACCGGCTCCGGATACATTAGAAGGTGCGGCACATGTGGTTAAAGTGTATCAGGATTTCACCTCTTTCTATAACTCCTGCGTGCTGTGTCAGTTCATGATTTGGGGCGGATACGGGCTTGGAGATATGGTGAAAACCCTCAATGTTATTACCGGATGGGATATGTCAGTTGATGACGTTATCACTGCCGGTGACAGAATTTTCACAACACAACGAGTGCTGAACAACTCCTGGGGGGCCTCAGCGGCCGATGATACGCTCCCAAAACGTTTTTTTATTCCTTCAGAAACTGGTGGACGGGCAGGAAAATACCCGGCTGATTTTAAGCAGGAACTGAAGAAGCTCTACGAAGAACGCGGCTGGGAAGCGAGCGGTTTTCCAGGGAGAGCAAAGATTGAAGCATTAGGAATAGATGAATGGATATAGGTATTCATGTATCGCTTTGGACACCGGAATGGACCTCACCATTTCTGGGATGTATGGAAAAGGCAGCTGCAATGGGTTTCTCCCTGGTGGAGATTCCGATTATGGATCCATCAACCTTCCCGCTTAATGAAGTGAAGCAGGTTCTGACAAAAACAGGACTAAAGGTTTGCTGCGGTACAGGTCTGGGGGCTGATACCGACATATCCAGTACTGATTCAAAAATCTCTTCAGCAGGACGGGATCATCTTTTTCGCTGTATCGACATCGCTTCAGAGTTGGGAAGTCCTTCTCTTCAGGGTGTAATCCACTCTGCCTGGGGTTTGAGAAAACGAGTAGGGGAAGATAACCGTAAAGCAAGTGCTGCCGGTCTGAAAGAGGTTGCCAGGAGAGCGGCTGATTTGGATATGTCCATTGCCCTGGAATGTATAAATCGATATGAGAGCTCTTTTCTAAATACCGCTAAACAGGGTATACATATACTTGAGATGATTGGTGAAGAGAATGCCGGTCTGCACCTTGATACTTATCATATGAACATTGAGGAGAACTCTTTTCAGGAAGCCTTTGCTGCTGCAGGTAGTAAATTATTTCATCTTCACCTCAGTGAGAATCAGCGTGGTTTTCCCGGAAGCGGACTTCTGGATTGGAAGATGATTATACAAGCGGCAAAGGATGCCGGCTACAAAGGTCCATGGGTAATTGAGAGCTATGTGTATCCGGAGTTTCCAACCGGAAGCGATGTGTGCATCTGGCGGCCTATTGAGAAGGATCCGGAGAACGACCTAAAAGAATCTTTAACTATGTTGAGAGCGATTATTTAAAATAATCCCAGGAGATCTGATATGGAAAATATTTTTGAACCAATGGACGATAAAACATCACTGCATATTCTCGTCTATAATCAATTAAAAGAGTTGATAATATCAGGAAAGCTGAAACCGGGTGAGCGGCTGATGGAGTACGAAATAGCGAAAAACCTGAATATCAGCAAAACTCCTATCCGGGAAGCAATACGGGAACTCTCAAAAGAGGGTCTTGTTGTACACGAAAGCAGAAGGAAACTGACGGTAGTCGATTTTACCGAGAAAGATATCAGGGAAATTCTTACCCTCAGGGCAGAACTGGAATCTATTGCGATTAGCCTCTCCATCCCCAGGTTTACCCCTAAAGATTATCTGGAACTTGAAGAGAGGATTGAGGAGCTGCACCAACGTGAGGATCAGAAGGATTTTTTCGATGTTCGCCGTATTGATATTGAGCGGATTCACTCTTTTCTTGTGGAAATGTCAGGTAATTCCCGGCTTATACAGATGTGGAAAGTACTGGCAAGCCAGATGATGGTTCTGTTTCAGGCAGTTGAGCTTAAGTCTAAAAATCATGGGTACTCGACAAAAAACCACCGGATGCTGACAAAGATGATGAAGGATGGGGATGTGGATCAGGCCTGTAAATTCCTGAAAAGTCATATTTTGCGAAATCTTGAATCGATAATCCAGGAATTTTCTCATAATAAAGATAATGCATGATTGTAGATTCGGATTGTAAATAGATTTTTTCAATTTTTAGAAAAAGGAACCGGACTAAAGGTTCTGCCTTTTGTCTCACCCCCCACCCATAAATATAATTACACTTAGAGAATCTCCCTCATTAAGCTGAAACTTTTTCATATCCTTTCCCGGAATTAACGTACCGTTCAATTTGGCCATCATAGGCATAGTCACTTTTCCGACAGTTTCCAGAAACTGATGAATGGTACAGGGTGCTTCAATGGTGTGGATGTTTCCATTATACGTAATCTTCACTTATGCTTCCTTTTTACAGTATCAGTACGGACTCAGGATGATTGTTTCCCACTTATTCTAACACTACCTGATTGCTGATTTTGGGTCAATAGAATGTAAGTTTGGTTGCCGAATTTGCTTGTTCTGCAGGTGTCCAGACCCTATAATTGGCTTAGGAGTAATTAATGGACAAAGATAATCTCAGGAAGAAAATTGGTGTTTGGTTTGTGATTCATTTTGTGGTTGATTATATTACAGCCATTCCGCTTTTTGTTGTTCCCGGGCTGTTTTTATCATATTCATAGTTTTTCATGCAATCCGGGTCTACTGGCGGGTTCAGGCAGACCGGGCAGTTAAAAAGACTGCAGCACCTGTGGAAACCGCATAATGAGATAAAAAATTATTACACTTACAGCTCAATCCAGCTGAATCTGTGCAATATTAGTTCAGCTGTTCATACCTAATTGAAACACGCGTGCTCAAAGTTCTCTTATCCACTTTTTGACCCGGCTCACTGAATTTTGAGAAAATCGGTATAAGTGCTGCTGTTTCAAGAGTAGTTTCAAATTGAACATGCCCATAGTAATAGGTTTTTTCTGCAATGTTAAAATAATATACCCCATAACCGCTTGTATTGAGAGAGAACTCACTGCTGAACTCCCCAGGTAAGGCTGTAGTTTCTATGGATATTTCTGATAACAATTTAGCGTACCGTTCACCTCTGATCTCAACAAATCCAGCATGGGTAAGCTGCATTTCACCTGCAGCAGCAACCTCGTTATTAAGCACTATAACCGGCATACTGATAGGTGCTGTAATACTTGTTCCGGCTTTGATTTCTGAATTGGTAATCGGGAATTGAAGGTGGTAGGTAAAATTCAGGGTAGTGTTGTAAGGATAGATTCCCTTGGGATTATATCCTGCATGAGTTACTGATGTCGGGTCTGAAACAGTCTCTGATTTCAGGGTTGCATCTCCTGCTGTGTCGGTAATAGTTTTTGCCATGGCTGATATCATGTTATTGTAGATAATATCGGCAAAACCCAGACCATTCTGGTTAAATACCATTTCAGCATCAACTTCCTGCTCAATCGTTCTCTTTGTCATTCCTGTAGTATCAATCTCAACACTATGAATAGTCTCTTTGTATTGATAACGGGTCTCTTTTTGTTTGGTAAAATCAAATGCAAGTTCCAGTTGGGTATCCTGAAGGCTAAGACCTGCAGTATAGGGCAGGTCAAGCGGTTTGTACGGGTCAGTGAACTGTAGTTCACGGGCCTCCACTTCATTTGTCCCGGCACTATAGATACCTGGAATACAGAGAACAGCAAGAAGCAGCACTAATAATGATTTTTTTATCATTTTTTTATACATAATCGGTCACCTCTCTTCTTTAATATAACAATAAAGAGATCAATTCGTGTCATTTTTTATCGGGAATATATCTGAATTTTATTAAATCTTATAAACCCATCTTTTTTTTTCTTTCCTGCATACATGAGGGCAGAACTTCTTGGAGAAATATATCAACAAGAGTGGGATCAAAATGGGATCCTGATGACTCCTGAATATACCCCATGGATTTTTCTTCCGACCATGCTTTTCGGTACGGCCGATCAGAAGTAAGAGCATCCCACACATCAACTACAGCAAAGATTCTTGCAGCCAGCGGAATTTGTTCCCTTTTGATCCCCCGAGGATATCCTGTTCCGTCCCATTTCTCGTGGTGACAATAGGGGATATCAAGTGCAGAACGCAGGTAAGCAATAGGAAACAGCATATTGTAGGCAGAGACAGGATGTTGCTGCATAATAGCCCATTCATCGTTAGTGAGCGGCCCGGGTTTCAGTAGAACGCTGTCCGGGACACTGATTTTTCCAATATCATGTAATAGTGCACCACGATGAACATGAGTGAGCTCCTCATCGATTATTCCTATTTTTTTGGCAAAACGATCAGTCATGGCTGTGACGCGTTTTGTATGCTCTTCAGTTCCATTATCTCGCAGGTCGAGAGCGAAAGCCCACCCTTTAAGAGTAGCATCATATGCACGAATGAGTTTACTATTAGAGTTCTTGAGGTCTTTATAAAGGGTGGCACTATGAACTGCGATTGCAACTTGCCCTGCAAGGGTTTCAAGATAACTCAACCAATCCTTGTCAGGATTCAATCGGGTACGATGGAAGACTTCCAGTAGACCTATTGCTTCCCCCATGGCGAACAAAGGTACTCCAAAATATGTTAAAAAATTCTCTTTTTCAGCCAGGTCTTTTCTGATAAAGGCATCGGTTTCGTTGAGATCAGGTACATGGATGATTCTATTCTCCAGTGTAGCAAGCCCTGCATAACCCTCCCCAATTGCCAATTGCATATGTTCAACCAGGTCTGTTTGAAATCCGGATTTTGCAGCGAATTCAAAAATCTGAGTATGAGGGATTAGCAAGTGGATAGCAGCAGCATCAATACCAAGGGATGATTTTACCTGTTCCAGAATAATATTAAAGGTAAGGTGTGTGTCAGAGCTCCCGGCAATAGCGATATCTATCGATCGCAAAGCAGCCAGGCGATCTAATTGAACTGTTAAACTCTTTTGTGTGTTTTTATGATTGGTTATTTCACTTTCAAGTTGCTGTAAGGTTTTTGTAAGTTTGGCTGTTCGTTCATTGGCCCAGGTCTCCAGCTTGTTGTGAGCTTCCTGCAGTCCTTTTTCTTTCTTTTTCAGATCGCTAAAAAGCAAATTATAAGGGTACATGAGTCCTTTTTCTATGATCGCCCGGTAAAAAAGATAGAATGTGACAAACTTAAGAAGATGCCCCAGTTTATTGAAAATATCAAATACACCGACATAAAGAGTAAAGAATAGTTCCGAAACTATTAATAAGGTAATAGAGAATATCAGTAAGAGAAAAACA
>JABMQR010000007.1 GCA_013202335.1 Bacteroidota bacterium | reverse complement strand
GTTGGCTGTTTAGTAAAACAGAAGATGGCTGTTTAGTAAAACAGAAGATGGCTGTTTAGTAAAACAGAAGATGGCTGTTTAGACAGTGGAAGGCTGTTTAAAGAAACATTGGCTGTCTAATTAAATCTAAACCTGATAATAGTAGAGACCTCCCGATTAAGGGAGGTCTTATTTTGTACTAAAATAGAGAAGAGCTGTCGGCTCATTCTGCAACACTTAAAACAAACAGCTGATCACTCGTGTATGATGGTGCCAGTAAATATGCGCTGTCAGAAGTTAGCGCAGATAGTACCGGATCTCCGGGATCAAAAGCAATAAAGCTGTCATAGGTCAGAATGCCGGTAGAGGTATCTCGTTTGAACAACGTTATCCCATTGGAAATGGATGAACACACATAGACACAGGTTTGTGCGGTATTAAGTAAAACATGCTTGGGTCCATCCATAGTTGGAACATCAGTTCCCTCATTTATCCTCTGGGACTGATACCACTCCACCGGTGCACCGGGGGTCGGTTCCCCATACCGAAATTCACACAAAAAATCATTTGAAGTTACATAAAGGGTGGTGTTGTTAAGAAAAACAGCATTATTTGCATTTCCCAATCCTAAAGTGCCGGTTCCAATATAGCTGAACATAGTGTCCAGGGAAGGGATACCGGTAAGCGGATCAATATCAAATAAAAGAAGAGAGCTGCTGCCGTAGCAGGGAATAGCCATCCTCAATGCATTGGGAGAGATTGCAATTCTTCTGGGTGAATCAATGGCCGGGCTGGTGATATAGGTATAGCGGCCGATTGGCACGACTTCTGTCCCATCAAAGAGGAAATGAAAAATACATCCCTCCAGCCTGTCATCAATATAGATATTCCCCCCAATGGAATCTATTTCAATACTGCTGATGAGTCCGACAGACTGGGGGCTGCCGTCGATCATGAATGCCGTTTGAAAAGCCTCAACGAATTCAATAGTATCTGTTCCCAGGGTGTGGGAAAAAACTACAAGGGATTTTGAGTATTCAGAAATTGCACAAATCAGCTGTCCGTCATCTGAGGATGCAAGAACCTTAACTCCATTCAAGGGTATTTCTGCAGTGTCATCAATTGTTTGTTTCAGCACCAAAGAACCCGACTCCATCCTAAAAGTCTGAATTGTGTCGTCAACTTTCGAGGCGGTAATAATAAGATCATCGGCGTTCACTAAGATCCATTCAATACCGTCAAACAGGTTGCCGTTTATGTTGTCATCCATAATCTCTTTAATTGAGAGAGAACCGGAACTCCCTGTTTCAATTGCGGTAAAAGATTCCGAAATTGAACCGCTGCTTCCTTCGGTTGTTGTCGCTGCAAGTACATCAACTCTATGAGGGCCAGCTGCAGGGATGATAGTGCATGAAGATCCGCTCAGCAGGTATACACCATCGAGATACCAATCTACTGTAAGTGCCGCAATATCCTCACCTGCTACATTTGTCGGGGTAAATGTGAGATCAATGGGTATCCCTGCTACCACTGTTACCGGGATACCGGTAATATCTCCTTCAACCGGAATAGTAGTTACATCAGTGAGAGTAAGAGAAACTTCGCTCTTCATCGTGTCCAGATCCAGCACTATGGTTCCATCGCTCGTAATTCCATCTGCAATCCGAACTGCTTCCACGCACCCGGCAACAGAAATACCATAGGAGAAAAGTTCGCAGCGAAGTATGTAGGCTCCGGCTGAAAGTGCTGTTTCATAGGAAGCTGAGCCAGCCGCAATAGTGGGTGAGACCTCTGTCTCCACACCTCCCTGGGGATAGAGATAGAGATGAAACTCCGGGGTAAATGTCAGCGAACTGTCCCAGGTTATCAATACTGATACGGTACCTGCGCCGTAATACTCATCAAGTACCAGGGAAGTCTCGGTAGTATCCGGTGTCAGTCCAAAGAGCGTACTGCCTGAAATGAGTCTGAAGCCGTTTTCATTCCAACCGTAGGCAGTAATTTGCCAATCCCCAGTCTGCAGGCCAGGGATAGTGGTAATTGAGTCTTGCGTACTCACATTAAAAATTGACTCATTAGGACCCAGTCCTGTTACTGTGTAGTAGGAGACATTCAAAGGTGTTCCGGGCAGTAGCGAGCGTGATCGTGATCCTGTTTCCGATCCCGTTTCCGATTTCGGTTCCTCTTTTTCAAGGGACAAAGTAAGTGAGGCTGTCCGGGTTTCTCCTGTTTCTGTACATCCTGATACCAGCAGGGTGATCATGAGTATAATACTAATTGCGAACAGGTATGCAGTGGTATGCCTGCTTTTCTTCAGTAGAGAATTTATTGCTATTACATTTTTCATAAGATACCTCCAAAACTTATTACTTAAAAATTTTGAAGATTTATTCAAAAAATACAAAAATAAATGTTAATATTTAAAGATGATATCTATAATAATTCCGGTCTACAACCGATATGAAATGCTGAAAGAAGCTGTTAACTCTGTTCTCGTACAGGATAATGTTGATTTTGAGCTGATAATTGCTGATGATGGATCTGATGATGAGCTGGCATCTGCAGAGTCTGAATTCATGAATGACCCGCGTGTATCGCTGCTTCGGTTACCCCATAGCGGTATGCCGGGAAAAGTGAGAAATCTGGGAGCCGGGGCTGCGAGGGGTGAATATCTCGCATTCCTTGATTCTGATGATCTCTGGCTGCCGGGAAAACTTGCCCAACAGTTGGAGGTTTTTGCCGGACACCCTGAAGCAACCATTGTGCATACCCGGGAGACCTGGATTCGTGATGGAAAGGAGATAAGCCAGCGGAAAATGCGGCATGCCAGGGAAGGGCACATTTTTAGTGATGCCCTCAAGAAGTGTATTATCGGCCCATCAACAGTGATGATAAAGCGGGATACCTATGCTGAATTGGAGGGGTTTCGTGATGATCTTGAGGTAGCCGAAGATTATGAGCTCTGGCTGCGCTGGACTGCACTGCACCCGGTTTTCTATATATCTGACCCGCAAATTATTAAACGTGCCGGCGCCTGGGACCAGTTGTCATGGAAATATGGCCAGATTGAGAAATTCAGAATTGAAGGGCTGCATGATCTGGTGAAAGCCGGTTGGTTCCAGAAGTATGCCGGTTCAGAGTTTCAGCTTGAGGCCGAACGTGAACTGGCAGCTAAATGCACTATTTATGCTATGGGGGCAATAAAACGTGATAGGTTTAATGAGGCTGTTACCTATCAGAATCTTGCTGAAAAGTATGCAGTCAGAGAATAGAAGCCTCTTCACGAATAATTTCCCGTAATTCAGGATCCAAAGCTGCATATTTCAGAATTGCCCGAAGATACCCCTCCGGTGCTCCGGTATCGAGCCTGAGCCCTTCAACCTGTTTGTGAACAACCCGATTTTGTTCCATGAGTTTTTTTAGTGCATACACATGGTAATATTCACCGTCGGTATGCTTATCCCAACCCTCCTGCAGATACTCAAAAATATCAGGTGTATAGAGAAATCGGCCGATTGAACCCTCTCTGCTGGGAGCCTCTTCCAGTGATGCTGGCTTCTCAATTATATCTGTTACGTGAAATCCATCATCAGCAAGTGATAGAACACCATAGCGAAGCAGCTCTGGCGGATCGTGCAGTGTTGAGAGTACTGAACAGCCTGTCTCTTCATACACATCAATCAGCTGCTGTGATAGGGGAGGTGTGCCAAAATGAAGGTCATCCGGATATGCGGTAATAAAGGGAGAATCCTGAAGCACTGAACGGGCCTGAAGCATGGCATGGCCGGTTCCATTCATTTCCTGCTGTCGGATAACCGTCAAATTTATATCATATGGTTTAATTTTGAGCAGCTTGCCTTCTGCACCCTCGTTTTTAAAGACAGTTTCCAGCTCAATTTCACGATCAAAATAATCTTCCAGACTCTTCTTTCTGCGGGATGTTATCAGGACAATATCCCGGATACCTGAGGCCACAAACTCATCAATAAGAAATGCGATTGCCGGTTTGTCGATAAGGGGAAATAATTCCTTGGGAACTGTTTTAGATGCGGGAAGAAATCTTGTACCGTATCCGGCAGCTACAATCAAACCTTTCATATCAACCTCTTTGTTAGGCATTGTTAATTATGAAATGCCCCGAAGACGGTGGGTTTTCTGAATGATAAACCGTTTTCAATAAAGGATTTATTCAAACGAAAAAAATTTCCCCGTTCTTGGGGTGAAAATTGCTGGGCTAAGTCTTTGCTGCACATTGATTTTCAGTTATTACAATCCCACCAGCTTCGGGTCACTTCATACTGATACATTGTAGAGTACTGATGATTGGCAATTATTTCAAGGGAAGAGTCTGGAGATTTAATACCTACTATTGTATAGCAATACACAATAATGTTAATTTAGCACTATTATGAAACTAAAAAATTTACTATCACACTCCGTGATATCAACAGATCTTCAGGGTACCAATAAGGAAGAGATTATCGGGGAACTTCTTGATATTCTTATGAAAACGGGAAAAGTGTCAGACCGGAATCTTGCAGTTGCTGATCTGATGGATCGGGAAAGTAAGATGTCAACAGGCATGCAGTTCGGTGTTGCTATTCCCCATGCTAAAACAAAAGCCGTAAAAGAGCTTTTTGCCTGTATTGGCGTGCATAAAACCGGAATTGATTTTGATGCATTTGACAACGAGTTGAGCAGGATTTTTATCATGACTCTATCGCCGGTTGACAGAACAGGCCCACACGTCCAATTCCTCGCAGAAATCAGTATGGTGCTGAAGTCAAAAGATGCACGATTAAGATTGCTGCAGGCGGAGACCTCTAAAGAGGCCCTGGCAGTATTTGGATTATAGCCGAGACAATTTCAAGAATTATTAATTTTTAGGAAAGTAGTCTGATCCATGAATACATGAATTTGAAGTTTTTGATAGAAAATATGTATTATTATAATAAAAAGAATTATAAACAATCAAAAACTTACTAATAAGTAGATCTTTCAATATAACGAATATTGAAAGATCCTCAGCCGTTTATTGTACTCAATAGGAGCTTCCCATGGCACATGAAATGATGATATTAGTACTGCAGCTTGGGTTGATCCTGCTATTTGCCCGTTTATCCGGCTGGTTTTTCTCCCGGGTGCTTAAACAGCCCCAAGTGCTGGGTGAACTTGTTGCCGGAATGATAATCGGTCCCTACCTGCTGGGAGCCATCAATATTCCGCTACTTCACGGTCCCTTGTTCCCCCTCTCAGGAGGAATGATACCGGTATCTCCGGAATTATATGGATTTGCAGTTCTTGGTTCTGTCGTACTCCTTTTTACATCGGGTCTTGAGACAGATCTCCCTACATTTATTAAATTTTCGGGTAAAGGTTCGGTTGTTGGACTGGGTGGGATCATTTTTTCTTTTTTGCTGGGAAGTGGAATTACCGTATTGCTGAATCCTGCAGTAGACAGCCTGATGCATCCCTCAGCCCTGTTCCTCGGGACGATCTCAACGGCAACATCTGTTGGTATCACCGCCCGAATTCTCAGTGAAAAACGAAAATTATCCTCTCCGGAGGGAGTTACTATCCTTGCCGCTGCAGTACTTGATGATGTGCTCAGTATCGTACTGCTCTCGATAGTTGTAGGAATGACTGCAGCTGTCGCCGGAAACGGAATATCCTGGGGACGGATCGGTGTGGTAGCTGTTAAAGCAATTGGATTCTGGCTGATCTGTACAGTCATAGGGGTATTGGTTGCACCGCTAATAACTAAAAAACTGAAATTGTTGGGTTCTCTTGACCTGATTGCAGGAATATCCTTTGGTATAGCATTGATCCTTGCCGGTATATCAGAGATGTTTGAGCTGGCTATGATTATCGGAGCATATATTGCGGGACTCTCTTTCTCACGTACAGATGTCGCCTATGAAATACGCGAACGAATTCAGGGAGTATATAACTTTCTTGTGCCGGTATTTTTCTGTGTGATGGGAATGATGGTTAATTTTGCGGCGATGCGCCAGGTTCTCTGGTTTGGATTGGCTTTTGCAGTTGTCGGATTCATTGGAAAACTTGTAGGATGCGGTCTGCCTGCCATGCTTGTTGGATTTAATTTTCGGGGTGCTTTCCGGATTGGGGCAGGAATGCTTCCGCGGGGTGAAGTGACACTGATTGTTGCGGGAATTGGTCTTTCCAGTGGGGCAATAGGACCGGATATGTTTGGTGTGGCAATCATAACAATGCTGTTTGCCAGCATTGCAGCCCCACCGCTTCTGATAAAAAGTTTTCAAGGCGGTTCAGGATACCGAAAATCACTTGATAAAGAGGCAAAGGATGTCGTCTCTATCGAGCTCTCTTTCCCCGGTTATCGGGCTGCTGAATTCATGCGCAGGTCATTGGCGGAGGGTTTCAGGGAGGAAGGGTTCTTTATTCATCGCCTTGATCATAACAGACTTGTGTACCAGCTGCGGCAGAATGATATTGTTTTCACCCTCATTCAGGATCAGGAGAAGCTTATCCTTAATACGACACCAGATAATGAACCATTTATTCGGTTGATGATGATGGAAAAATTGCTGGAATTCAAAGACTTTCTCAGCGGCCTGGAGAGTATGAAGAGTCCGGATATGATGGGTGCTGAATTGATGAAGGGTATATTCTCTCTTGAAGATGATTAGGTTTTTCTGATAAAAACAATCCTCACACAAAAACTATTGTTTTTATTCCGCATCTGGACATGGTGAGAACTCTGAATGGGATATCCGGTATTTTTTTATGAAGCCGGAGGGTCTGTAACTCATTTTTGCCTGCCGTAATCCTGAATCTCCCAGATCCTGTTCTCTGTTAACTACTTCAATACAATCTGCCAGCATTTCAGCAAATGAACGGTTAATAAACTGGTATATTCCCTTATAATTACCCACAGCTTTCTCAAAATGAATGGCAAACATATTGCCGTGAGCAATAATTTCTCCCATTGAATAGGCGCTGGGTTTTCCATCGGTATAGGTTATACAGCCTCTAAGTCCAAGTTCCTCGAACTTCTCAATTGCCTCGTAAGCTGCATCATAATCACCATCTTCCTGTTTCTCTATTTTCCAGAAATCAAGAATGGCGTAGAGATCCTCTTTATGAATACTTGGATCTATACGTTTTTCTTCATAATTATAGTTATTGATGAATGCATTAACCAAATTTCTTTTTTTATGATATTTACGCCCGTTAAGCGATGCAAGCTCTCTGCGGTTGTAGATGTAGTCGAAATTATTTCTGTCCTGCTCAACGCAGAACCCTTTACGCTCAAGCAGTATTCTGTGCAGTTCTGCTGCCTGTTCAGGAAAATCCTTAATATAACAGTGACGGGTGAGAAGGTCTTCTATCAGAGCGAGCCCGGGAAATCCAAAGGGGAGCATAGCAAAGGTTTCCACTTCTTTTCTTTCAGTCCCGGGAGTTATTCCGGTAATAATGGGCAGGGTATATCCTGATTCTGTAGTGTATTGAGAAATCTGATAGCTATAGTGATTTCTAAAAAGAAACAAGTTTGCAAAGGTAAATTCAGATATACCATTTTCCAGTGTGCAGAGAAGTGGTTGAAGAAATTCCTTATGCGAAAAATTGATTGGCTCAAATTCGGGATAGACAGGTGTATTCATAGAAATAACATAATCACGAATGGTGTGATAATCAAGAAATATTTATCTTTTGATCACGCTAAAATTGTTATAGAAAGATTAATCCATCTACTAAAATATGATAAATTCTGGTAAACTGGCCGAATGAGTACGATAAGTAAGCTTTTGCTGCTGGCTGATGTGGCTGTTTTAGTTTTTGTAAGAATCCGCGTAGAACATGAATGGGTATTTTGGCTGCTTGCAGGAATGATTATTCCTCTGACACTGCTGCTGTATCTGACAACGTATCACATTTCGCGAAGACAGGCGCTGAAAGCTCTTGGCAGCACTAATGCTGCTGTTTTGCCGTCAGCTTCTTATGTCCCTTCCAGAGCCCTGGAAACTTCTTCTCAGAGCAATTCATTCGGCAGACTTGCAGTAACTGAAAAAAATATAGTACTTCTCAGCAGGCAAAAGGATAAGATTAAGGAAATTGTCTCAATTCCCATAAGTGATATTTCAGAATTTGCAGTGGGGAAAGTGCTTCCTGGCCGACCCGGCATCACATTCACCTTACAGGATGAGAGTACCAGACAATTCTCTGTACTTCGTGCAGGGGAGCTGCGAAATCAGCTTATGCAGGCTCTGGGATGGGAAGAAGCATCAGACACACATAGTCTGTGAGCTTGATGTTCTGGAGCATTGTTCTTCACCTGAATTAGTTTTTGCTTTCAATTTCAGGATAGTACTGTCCATTCCGGAGGCGTTTTAGAAAAATAGTATAGGGAACTAGAGAAATCCCATCTGATTAGAGTATCCCGTAGAATCTGACTATTGCTTAGGGCGGCGATGGTTAGAAATCTACTGAAATACAAAATCTCCCTGAACCAGATGTTTAAGCATGATTGGTGACTGCAGGGATAGATTGATGTTATTCTTCTTCAGGATTTCTAACAGATCGGAATCAAGGTCCGATATTTCAACAGTAAGTTCACTTACTTCGCTTAAAAATGTGTCAGTAGTATTAACTTCACCCAGTCCTGAGAAAGTAAAATGACCAATGGGATTGATTAGACTGCCGGATATTACCAGGTCATTACCCTCAGTTGATACTATAACTTTCCCGTCAGATTCCATAATATCATCTGTTCCTATTCCAAGCAGCTGCGTGCCAAGAGTGACGACACGGGCAAATAGTTCGGGCTCAATAGTCACGTCGCTTTTAGAGACTGCCTGAATAAAATTCCGGGTGACAGGAAGATCAGGCAGCAGCGCTGAGGTAATCATGGCTATTTCCAAACCTGAAACGGGTACAGTTCGTGATTTGATACTGTCGATAAAAATACCGACGATTTGACTGTTTGCAACGGAAAAAGCCATTTTATCAAGCTGAATTTGGAATTTCTGTTTATTCTGCAGTATTCGTTCAATATCGCCTGTCTGGATTTTTGAAAAGTATTCACGGCCGAGCTTTCCAAGGTATGAGATGGTTAATTTTTCAGCAGTCGTCTGAATGGAGAATGAATTTGTCATAATAAGAATTGGCTCAGTAAACTCAATGCTTGCCTTTGACAGCGCAGCATCGTCCGAAAGCATGGATACCGCATCTTTCATTGAGAAATTGATTTGTGTAATCTTTGCCGAGAAGGACCCAGAATTTATTCCCGTTTTCGGGTCTGTAAAAGGGGCATGGATATCAGTTATTACCGCATTACTTCCTATCAGATCAATGGAGAGATCACCAAAAGAGAGTCCTTCAATACCGGTTTTATTCAAAGATTCTTTGATGGTTTCCTCGATTTTATCGGAACCAAAGTTCTTAATAATTAGTTGGGCAGCAAAGAGAATAAGTATAACAATTACACAGAGTATTAAGATAAATTTTATTAATTTCATAAGCGTATATACAATGATAATACCGTAAAAACAGCGACAGCGGCAATCAAAATCCTCCTGAGTTCATTTTAATTTAGTACCGGTGCGTTATCTGTTGCTTGTATCCGGTATTAATCATAAAACCTCTCTACCTTGCTCAAAGTTACAGAATATTTGGATTGGTTAATTCATGATGGGGAAATAGGGTACCCAATATACCCTATGTTGAGAATTGCGTGATGCAGTTCTGACCCTGTATGCTTTTAGAAATGATCTGCATTCGGGGGATAAAAGGAGGTGCTTTATGAGAATGACTGCGGCTGTTGCGGTCCTGCTGCTGTTAGCCGGAGGATTACTTCATGCGAAAAACGAAAGCAGCAGTGGAAGTGAATTGCCTGAAGGAGCAATCACTTTTGGTGTATTTGCAGATGCCGGTGCAGTAGATGCACTGGTGTCCGATCATCTCTACGTAAAAGGAGGTATAGTATTAGTTGTAACGGATGGATTTGTACTGGATATGCCGGTTACGGTAGTTTTTGACAGGAGTGGTAGTGATATTAATAATAGAATTACCCTGCTTGATATTGGACTTCTCCTGAAATATTATCCAGGAAATCTCGGATTCTGGACTGGTTTGTCACTTTTTCAGGGAGTGAACTTTATCGGTGATAATCAACCTGAACAGCGTTACCATTATATGACTGAGATTGCCCTGGGCTATACATTCAACCTTCCTTTTGGGCTGTATATTGAACCATCGGTAATTTTCAGAGACCCTCTGAAAACTTTTCATGACAGCCTTGATTATATTCAGGATTATGTTCCCGGATATGGTGATTTCAGGATCTGCCTGAATCTTGGCTGGCTTTTTTGGACAATTAGCTGATTACGTTTGAGGGTGAACTGTTCTGGGATTAAGTTTGACTGGATTCTTCTATCCCCTTATTGAGTCCGGTTGAATCGAAATACATGCAGAATATCTTTTTTAGGTTCATCGGAACCAATTTAATGACTGAAATCAAAATATAATATGACTGGAATTGCATACGCTTTCCGGTTGGTGCAGATACTCTCACACACTGAAAGAAGTTAAAAAATCGGTTGGGAGTAAAGGGTATGAATAAAAAAATAGTATTGCTTGGGAAGAATTGTCTTTGTCTTCTTCTTGTAGTATCGATAGCGGGTTGTTCACTGGTGGACAGCACTTCCCGGAATCGTGCCGGGATAACTGAGATGATGAAAAGTGAGATGAGTGAGGTTGTTATTGATCAATGGGAAATAATTGAACCGCAGCTTGCAGCGGAAAGTGATAGTGAAGGTCCCGGTGCAAGGGGTTCAATTTCATTTGAGTCTGTTAACCCGGAAGATGTTATCAGGGAAATGCTGAAAGAGGAGATGGGGGATGAATATTTATCATTTTTCCACTCTGCCGCTATATCCGGGGATGCTGATGCTGTTCTGGCAAAAGCAAAGGAATTAATACCGGAAGATGTATATGAAGAGCTGCTTTCAGATGCTGATTCTGCAAGAAGAAGTTTAACTCACGTAATGGAAGAGGGCTCAAGAGAGCTTAAAGATGAGTACCGGGAAGATTTTATGCGCGATATGCATCAGCTTATAACACGGAGCATTGTGCTGCTGGCAGCAGGAGTTGTCTATGCGTTTATGCCGACATTCCTCTTCTTTGGAAAGATATCTGCCGCTGCAGCTGTTAGTGTGGCTGCCGGGGCAGTTGCAGTTACTGTTATGTCTGTCTGGCGCTTTTATGAATTTGGTGGTGAAGTGGGTGAGAGTTTTGAAGAGTGGTTAAAAGAGGTTGCCGTAGAACCGCAGGCTAGTTATGCGCTTGGGGCTTCTGTAATCTCAATGGCTACCACAATGAATATTAGCCCGGTTTGCTGTGGAATTGTGCTTGCGGTTTTTGCCATTTATCAGGCTGTAGATATGCTTAGAACGATGATTGATGTATATGAACTGTAAAACCCGTAATACGAGGCAATTGCGTTGTTGACTTGAGATAAGTAAACCAATTATGATGAATGCATCTGTGCAGCAATTTATTATGCCCGGAATTTTCCGGGCAGTTTGCTTTTTATACGGTGGTTTACGTCATGATTACAACAGCGGTCTATTCAGAGTCCAGTAAAGTACGCAGTTATCTTCAGACTTTTTTCATAAAGAGTCCAATCAGTAAAATTATATGCTGCTCCGGTTTCCATCAGATATTTTTTGATCATGTTATTCTGAATACTACACAACTGGCAGTTATTGATATTACCGGGATGAATTTGAGCGCACCGAGTTTTATAAACAGAATTTTTTCACACAATCCTGAACTTGATATAATTATTATTCATTTTGGCTCAATTGAACCCTATGTCAGGAGTGCTGTTTCTGATATAGGAGTTTGCCGTATTGTAAACTGCAGCAGCTCTTTTAACGATATAAGTGCTATCAGCAGTACTATAGCCTCTCATTTCGCTGTATCTGTGTACGCGCTTTCATTAAGGGAGCAGCAAGTCCTGAAGATGATTAGTGAGGGGATGACAACCCTTGAAATTGCTGAAAAACTAGGGATCAGCAGTACCACCGTCACCGTTTACAGGAAAAAAATAGCAAAGAAGATCGGTTCAAACAGAATTGCAGTTCAGACCAGAATAGCTCTGAATCTCAGTTTGACCAGCTTGTAGTTTCATTGCGCAGTTCTGCAACGGGAAAGATGAAAATCATGATATACTGACAATATGAAAAAGATACCGGTAATTCCTTATCCTCAATCGGTTTTGCTTCAGGGATCAGGGAAAACACAATTTAGTAGTAATTCGAATGTTTTGGCAGATTCAGCCCCGGTAAATGATGATTCAGATAGTATGGAACGCTTTGCTGCACAGGATTTATGTGAATTCCTTGAGACAGAGACAGTAGTTTGTGTTATAGGAAATACTGTGGCTAAAGGCTCGCAGGTACTATTGAGGAATCTTAACGCTTCTCCCTTTGCAGACAGTGATTATTACCGGATCTCTGTCGACAGTAAAGGGATGACAATTGAGGCCGCTAAAAAGATTGGTTTTCTCTATGCGGCTCAGACAGCCAAGCAGTTGTTTTACGCATATAGGGGCGAAATCCCGCACATGATTATTGAAGATTGGACACTGACCCGATGGAGAGGGTTCATGCTCGATACCAGCAGACATTTTTGTCCGGTTGATGAAATTAAACGAATAATCGATCTTTTACTGCTTCATAAACTTAATATCTTTCATTGGCATGGCACAGATGATCAGGGGTGGAGATTTGAGATTGAGGCTTATCCCCGTTTAACCGAAATAGGATCTGTACGATCCTCTACACAAACAGGCGGCAGGCATTCAAATAGAGTAACTCTGAAGCAGCACTCAGGGTTCTACACCAAAGCAGAAATCAGGGACGTTGTAGCCTATGCCGGAGAGCGGGGGATAATGGTAATTCCCGAAGTGGATATGCCCGGCCACACGGTTGCTGCTCTTGCTGCTTATCCGGAACTTTGTTGTTCAGGAAACAGTACAAATACCAGAAAGACAAATTTTACCGTTCCGGGAGATTTTGGTATATTTAAGGATACTCTCTGCCCGGGGAAAGAATCTGTCAGAGCCTTTGCAAAAACGGTTATGCATGAGTTATGTGATCTGTTTCCAGCACCCTGGTTCCATATTGGCGGTGATGAAGCACCAACAGACCGGTGGGAGCACTGTCCGGATTGCGCAAAGAGAATGAAAAAACTTTCATTAGGCAATCCACGTGAACTTCAGACAGATTTCACCCGTTTTCTTGCAGATGCAGCAGCGGAGAAAGGAAAAAAGATTATAGGTTGGGATGAGATCACCAATCCCAATCTGGATTCTGGGGCAGTAATTCAGTATTGGAATCCCTTTCCGGAATCGCGGAGGAACTTCAGGAGATCACTGAGGGATGAGACAACCCGGCAGTATATTCTTTCGCCCTATTTTAAACTTTATCTGGATCACCCCTATGCACAGCTTCCCCTTCGTAAGGTATATCGGTATGGAAAAAAAATTGGTCAAATGAAAAAAGGCTATGGGAAAAGGATTCTTGGAGCCGAAGTTCCACTCTGGACTGAATGGGTTCCTGACAGAGAAATAAGAGATTGGCAAATTTTTCCCCGGTTAACTGCTTTCTCTGAGATAATCTGGAAAACCGGTATTGAAGAGGGAAAAAATAGAGGAAACAGGTGGTCTGACTTTGCAGTCAGGCTTGAAAGTTTTACCTCATTGCTTCAGGATATAGGGGTATCTCCAGCTCCAAAATCAGCCTGGAAAAGCAGCAGCGGCAGAAGATTTGCTGCAGTTTTGGAACTGTTTCGGAATGTGATCCGTATACGGGCAGACAAAAAAAACACATAAAATAATAAAGGATGACTATGATGATGAATAATGAAATAAAACAGATGGAAAAATCAATACTGGATCGTTTTCTGCGCTATGTACAGATTGATACACAGTCTGATCACCATAACCCGGGAAAACCAACAACTCCTGGACAGTGGGATTTGCTTCGCATGCTGGAGAAGGAACTCAGTGCTATCGGGATAACGGATGTCGACCTTGATCAGTACGGATATCTAATTGCCAGAATGCCTTCAACACTGCCGGAAGGCCGGAAAGCTCCGGTTATCGGTTTTATGGCACACGTTGACACAGCTGCTGATATGTGCGGGAAAAATGTAAAACCGCATGTTATAGAACAGTATGATGGAAATGATATTCCGCTTGGCGGGGAATGGGTTCTGTCACCTGATTCGAATCCTGAACTACTAAAATATGTTGGACAGACTCTGATCACTACCGATGGTACAACCCTGCTGGGTGCAGATGATAAAGCCGGTGCAGCCGAGATAATGGCAGCTGCAGAGTATCTCATGAATCACCCTGAAATTGAGCATGGAGAGGTCGAGCTGATTTTTACTCCCGATGAAGAGACAGGAACAGGAATGGATCTTTTTCCGGTATCCAAACTAAATTCGCGCTGCTGCTATACTATGGATGGAGGCGAGCGCGGAACCGTTGATGCAGAGTGTTTCAACGCAGCAAAGGTTGAAATCTCTTTTACCGGTGTTATGTATCATCTTGGAGCAGCACGCGGACGAATGGTGAATGCAGTAACAATGGCAGGTTCTTTCCTTGCCTCGCTTCCCCAGGCGGAAAGCCCGGAAGCAACTGATGGCCGCTACGGCTACTACTGTCCGCTTGAAATTACCGGCACTGCAGAATCAGCAAAGTTAACACTGTACCTCAGAGATTTTGAGATTGATGAAATTGAACGGAGAAGAAAAGTTCTCGATTCTGTTGCAGCAGCAATGGAGAATATATATCAAGGCGGGAAAGTAGTTATTGATTTTAAAATGCAGTATCTGAATATGCGTGAGTATATAAGCAAGGATCCCCTTATTATGGAGAAACTTGAGAAAGCCGCTGCGAATATTGGAATTATCGTTAGTAATGAAATAATCCGTGGAGGTACTGATGGTGCCCGTCTTTGTGCCATGGGAATCCCCACTCCAAACATCTTTACTGGCGGACATAATTATCATAGTCGGTATGAATGGGCAGCACTCCCGGTTATGACTGAAGCAGCCCGGCTTATTGGGGAATTAACAGTACTCTGGGGTAAAGAATCCCTATGAGTTCACTCATGATACGAATGAGGAAAACATTTCTGCTTATCATGCTTTTGGCTGCCGGGATTCTTTTTACCGTACAGGCGGAAACTGCTTCTTCACTTCCGGTTGATGGATTTTCAGCACTCATAACGATCTCAGTAGAATCATCGTTGGAACCAGTACTATCTGGTGAGGATATTGTACGTGTAGAGCAGGAGATTAGTACAGTTTTTCTCAGCGCGCTCACACAGACTGCCCGGTTCAGCAATATAGAAATTGGCTCTGTTGAAACAGATCTCTCAGATTATGATTCAGATATGCTGATTGTTAATCTGACAATCTCTCAGGTTCTGATAGAAACAGATCCTGATTCTGGAAAAAAAATATTTCATGCTGAAGCAGCAGCAGAATCGTATAGTAATGATCAACAAGCAAACGATAGTATTATTGTGGATTTTAAACTCCTTGGTATTGGGGAGACGTTTGAAGAGTCCTTACAGCTGGCAGGAGTAAATCTTAAGTACTCTGTTATGAGTATCATCAGGCTGTTTCCCATCCCGGGAGAAAGTTTAGCTATTTATGATCTCTATAATAATTACCCTCTGGTACTATTTACTGAAGAATCTATTCTATCGATAGGGGATGAATATAATCTGGTGTCCGGCACGGGAGAAGTATTGGGACTCGCAGAAATTTCACGATTAGTACCCCTTGAAGAGAGTGGGAGCGGTAGCGGGAGTTCTGCTGCGGAACTGCAAATAATCTATACCGATATTTCAATAGTACCGGGTATTGGCTTACGACCTTCAGAGAGTAGTTCTGTGCAAATACAAAGTGCTGTATCTTTGAGCTATGGAGCTGTTGGTGCCGATATTTCAATCAGCGGAACCAAAGGACAGGGATTTGTACCTTCAGCCGGTGCAGGGGCTGTTTGGGTATGGGATGATCCCTATCCGGCAGGGTCAATTTTCACTCAGCAGGCTAATACTGTTATACCCATGATTTCTGGTGGGTTTTCCTACAGGATGATACCGGGAAGAAGGTTGTCCAAACCGGGAAATCTGTTTATTGACCGAGCCCGTATCGATTTGGGAGCTTCGTTTGTCGGTGGATACCTTTTTAACCTGACATCACCAATCGGGAACGGCTTGATCTACGGCGGCCGGTACACAGCAGGAGTTTCCTGGTATGTAACTGCTGCCGTTGAAATTTCAGCAAGGTGTCAGTATAACCGAATTTACCAACTTAGCGGATCATCAGATCCAATTCTCTCTGCGATTTTCGGAGCTGCAGGTGTAACTTTTCGTCCTTGATTTTGATTACAAAGTGAGCCTGAAAATACTCAGGGCACTTGAGAAATTATACATTTTGGGATGGTTCAGAAATGATTGCGCGTAAACTAACTACTCTGGTAATAACAATACTGGTATTACTTACTCTTTATGCCGGGTGTGCAACCTCATTCTATACAGGAGATCGTTATCAGGAAAATTCCACAGGGTCGACAGCTCAGGATGTTCCGGACAGTTCAGCGTTTCCTCTCTATTATGGTTACGGAGAGGGTTCCAGTGATAAATTGGCGGTACATGATGCTGAGCGGGATGCAGTAGCAAGGCTTGTACTTGCTGCCCTGAGGGATGAAGCTCTTCTGATGCAGGCCGGGGTTTTTTCTGCAGCCGAAGCTATCCAGAAGATTGATTCTTTTATCCTGCCCGGATCACTGGAAGTGATTGAGCGTGATTATGATACGGGTACGTATAAACGTTTGGTACAAGTACGAATTGATGCAGCAGCTTCTGCAAGGTATTTCACTGATCGGGGAATTTCCGGCGGACTGCTGGATGGTAAAACTATCCTTCGGCTTGCTGATGCAGAAATGCCGACATACAATCCATCTGATCCCATTGACAATATGCTGGAAACATCCGGCTTTATCTGGAAAGGCGGATGGGAGCCTACTTTTCTCGTCTATTATGATGAAGAACAGGATACAAAGGCTTTCCCGGCAAGAACGGCAGTTCTTACTGCTGCAGATTACCTATCCTCACTGGGTTTCAGTTATGTGGATCTGAGTCAGGTTGAAATGATTAAACAGGATCAGGAATATGCATTTGTTGAGGAACAGGGCTACTCGTCTATGATTCGCTGGGCCGCCTCAAAACTGAACGCAGATTACTATATTGATACAGCTGTTAAAGTATCAAGTTATGCTGAAAAAGGAAATTTCTCTGCAGCCGCCTCAATCTCCGTAAACTGTTTTTCTGCATCGACCGGGGCAGGGCGGGGTACTGCCTTTTATCACACGGTAGATTCTGTGCGGGGAAAAACTGCGCAGGCGGCGGAGGATAAAGCGGTAGCTGCTGCTATGGTTCATGCTATGACGGATTTGATGAAAAAGTCTTCCAAATATTTTGTTGAAGATGCAGAGGTCGGATCTGAATATGAGTTGATCCTTATGCGTACTCCACTTGATAAAGCAATGAGAGAACTGCTGAAGGTTCTGCAGGTGTCTGTATCTGACATTAGAAGAACTTCATATTCAGTAGAAGAGACTCATTTCAGCATTCGGTTTAACGGCAGAATGGAAGAGCTTGAGGAGTATATTTACCAGGCAGCTAAATCGGTGTCAGGGCTTGAAGATATGTACCTTGTCTACCAGCGGGGAAACTCTTTTACCTTTAACACCGGGAAATGACTTAAACTATAAATTATATTATTTATAGTTTAGCTTTCCGTATATTTTGTTGATTACATAGAGAAACAGGAGTTTACAATGATCTTTGTCAGATCAAAATCAAATAATGAACCTGGTAAGAGTAGTTTTCGCATGCTTGCCAAAGCTGCAGCTGGAATTTTGATCCTGATGCTATGTACCGGATGTACCACTTACTTCAACACATTACGTGCAGAAATTGAGGGGATACCTTTTTGGACACTCCAGACTCCATCAAGTACTCTGCAGAATGTATTTTTTGTGGGAATAGGCACAGATGAGATGGGCGATGAAACAACAGCCCGACAATACGCAGTAGAGGATATGCTTAATCAAATTTCAGAATATCTGAAATACACCGTATCTGATGAATTCCGTCGTGAGCTCATGAATACATTTTCAATCAGTACCATAGCTCTTACCATAACTGATGAGTACCCGAAGGAGACTGAGGGAGGTGGTATACGCATCTATCTTCTGGCAGGTTCTGATCGAAAAATCATCAGCAAATTGGTACGTGATAATCTTGAAACATCACGAAATGCATCTCAACTTATTGATCAGCCGGTACAGCTGGCTGAAACAGCCTACAATCGAAAAGAGGATTTTACTGCACTTGGACACTACATTGATGCCGCTGTTCAGGCTTTTATCTCCCCACTGGAGGATGCAGACGATCTCTATCAGGATGTTATGAACAGGATTTTACAGATTGTGAGCAACCTTGTTATACAAGAAACATCCTCAGATGCATCAAAAGGTACAATAACAATGCTGATAACCCGTGGTGAGGGTATTTTTGCACCAAAAGTATCAGATATAACACTCCGGGCTGAATACCCGATTAAAAATTCTACCGGTAAGGTTCGGTTATCTGAACTCTTTTTATCTACAAACAGCAGTGGTTCGGTAACTTTCAGTACGAATAACCCTGGATTTACCGGTCAGGGTATAGTAACGATATATCTTGATATTGATAGGTATATACAAAAATTGGAAGCAGTAACAGGATCAGCCGATCCCAGGCTTGTGCAGCTGAAAGAGGAAACTGCAAAGTTCTATTTTGAATTTCCCTTTTCCCTCGTTTCTTCGGTTGCCGGGAAAATCGTAGTGCTTTCCCTGCTTGAATTTGAAGTGAACGGTACAATGATCTCCGGTCACCCAGGTATGGAGAGAATGGCCGAGTTCATGGAAGCGGATGGAATTTTAGCAAACACTATGGTTTTTGATGCAGTGAACAGTGGATTTGATGATGACAACTCTGATGAAAATTTGCTCATAAGAATTCGGGATACTTTTGATGGTCTTGTTACAGTTGCTGTGATAGGAAATGCGGGAATTTCTGGTACAGCTCAGGACAGCGAGGGATATATTGCTACGGTGAAGGGCAATGTTAAGGCAGTATACCTGGCAACAGGGATTGAGATTGACAGTAGTGGTGAGTTGGTGGCAAATGGATTTGGTCCAACAAAAGAGGCTGCAAAAAGGGCAGCTCTGAGTCGGTTTGGAGAAATTGCAGCATCAAGGATAGTTAGTATACTACTTTAAATTCCCCCAAAGAGTTCGAGAAAATTTTCTGGATTATTAGATATTATTCCGGAAATTCCCATAGCCACCAGTTGTTTAGCCTCTTCTAAATCATCAACCGTCCAGGAAATTATCGTATATCCTCTGCATGAAGAATCTTTGTTAAAAACAGATTCTGTAAGCAGCAGTCTGTTTGGTTTTAAAATTGAGCAGCCGGCGACATATCTGCCTGCCCCATGCCTGAGCAGGCGGGGAATGTCCGGGGTATCCATGTAAATTACGGCAGTTGGAATAGTGTCCTCAGAGAGCTTGCGAAATGATCTGATCTGAAATGGGTTAAAAGATGAGATCATACAGACATCTTCAAGAGAAAATTTCTGTACCATTGCCCATACTTTTTCACCAAGTTTTTTGTCTGCCATACTTCTGGATTTTAATTCAATATCATAGTGCAGAGAATTTCCGTATTTACTAAAAACCTCACTGAGCAGAGGGATTCGTTCACCGGCAAAATCCGGGCTGAAAAAACTTCCTGCATCAAGTTCCAGAATCTTTTCGTAAGAGGTTTCTGCAACCAATCCATCATATCCGGTGACTCTTTTGAGGTTGAAATCATGAGTAACAACAAGTTCTCCTGTTTCACAAACATGCACATCCAGCTCAACTGCCGGAATGTTTTTTTCAATACATACATCAAATGAAGCCATTGTGTTCTCAGGAGCTATTTTAGGGCAGCCCCTATGGCCAAAAAGCAGAGGTCTGTCAGGTGGGAAGTAGTTGTAGATATCTATTTTCATGTTATTTTGCCATATCTTTTAGCAGTGCTATTTCATCAATCCAGATGTCTGAATCGATTGTTTCCAAAATAAGCGGGATGTTGTCAAAACGGGAATCCTGCATGAGAAGAGAGAATGTATCCATCCCAATATTTCCTTTTCCCAGGCTGTGATGACGGTCGACCCTGCTGGAATATGCACTTTTTGCATCATTTAAGTGTGCACCCATAAGTTTGTTAAAACCAATAATTGATTCGAAATGCTCCATCGTTTTCCCATAGGTCTCTTCATTTCGGATGTCATACCCGGCTGCAAAAATATGGCAGGTATCAATGCAGACACCGACCCGGTCCTTCTGCTGAACAAGTTCAATAATCTCTGCAATCTCCTCAAATGTTCTGCCGAGTGCAGAGCCCTGTCCGGCTGTAGTCTCAATAACTGCCGCGACACCTTCTGTTTCACTTAATGCCTGATCCAGTCCCTCGGCAATAAAACGGATTGATTCCCCGGGTTCAACAAGTTTCAGGTGTGCTCCCGGGTGGAAATTAAGCCGATCCAGACCAAGAGCCTGTACTCTCTGCATTTCGTGAATGAATGAATCAAGACTTTTTTTTCGTTTCTCCGGATCCGGATTTCCAAGATTTATGAGATAGCTGTCGTGGGGAAGAACCTGGAAAGGTTCATACCCGCAAAGTTTCATTTGATCTTTGAATTGCAAAATATCATCAGAGGTAAGGAGTTTTGCATGCCATTGCCGCTGATTTTTAGTGAAAAGGGCAAATGCTGTTGCTCCAATTTGTTTTGCGTTAGCCGGGGCATTGAAAACCCCTCCCGATGCACTTACATGTGCTCCGATATATTTCATACAATCCTCCAATTATTTCAATTTACTTACACGAAGTTCTGATAATGTTTTCCGGTTAGGGAAATCAATTTCTCATGCACACCAGGATGACCGGCAGTGCAGGTTCGGGATGAAAACATATCATACTTTTCCCCAACAGCATCAGTATAAATACATCCGGTCTCTTCCATTATCAATAAAGCTGCAGCAACATCATAAGGCTGTAGGTCGATTTCCCAGAATCCCTGAAGAAAATTGGCACCCACATATGCCAGATCTATCGCCGCAGATCCCATTCTTCGAATATCTCTGCAAATATTCAGCACTTCACTGGCACAGGGGAAAAATGCATCTTTCGATTCAGGAGTCCTGTACGGCATCCCGGTTCCGATAAGTGCATTACTGATTTTACTGATTTTTACCGTAGGAAGCTTATTTCCGTTAAGAAAAGCCCCAACACCCTTTACCGCAGTAAATGTTTCCCTATTTACCGGACGTACAATGCAGGAAGCGACAGGGGAGTGGTTCTCCAGGAGAGCAATTGAAACTGACCAGAAATCTATCCCGTTAAGATAATTTGCCGTTCCATCAATAGGATCAACTACCCATGTTAATTGGTCACTGCGGCTCTGTTCCGTCTCTTCACCAAAAAAGGTCGCCTCTGGAATGATACTGTGCAGGATGTCCCGAATCATCCGCTCACTGGTAATATCAATTTCAGAAACTGATTCATTGGGATTTTTAAGGTATCCTTTACTTCCGGCATCTTTCCTGAAACTGGAAAGCTGGTATGCAAAAACGGGTTCAAGCCTGGAGAGTATGCTGTCAGGTAGTTGCTGTAGTGTTTTCATCTCTTTTTAATTGTACTGAAAAATAGGTAATGAGGGAAGTAATTTTACTGCCGGAAGTGGTATTGATAGATTCATGTGGGTGAATTATACTCCTAGCGATGAAAACAGGATATTACGATACAGATGAATTAATTACCGCCCTTGCAACCCCCTGGGGAGAGAGCGCCCTCGCAGTAATCCGTACTTCAGGACAGGGCTGTATTGAGACTATAGCGACATGTTTTTCACGAAGTGGAAAGCTGGCAGAGGCTGAAAGCGGCACCCTTATTCATGATTTTTTTATTGACCCGGAAACACGGGAACCTCTGGATGAAGTAGTGGCAGCCGTATACTGTGCTCCGTCAGGATATACCGGACAGGACAGTGTAGAGATTTTTTGTCACGGCAGTCTTCCCGGAATTCAGCGGATACTTGAAACTCTGCACCAGGCAGGATTCAGGGATGCAAGGCCGGGTGAATTTACCATGCGTGCTTTTATGAATGGGAAATTTGACCTTACCAGCGCTGAAGCCGTACAGGAAATCGTTTCTGCGAAATCCAAAAAGGCGCAGGCTCTTGCTCTTGGAAGACTTTCGGGAAATCTATTTCATGAAATTGATACCATTAAACATGCTCTGGTCACAATCCTCAGCATGATTGAAGTACAGCTTGATTACGCTGAAGATGACATAGAGGAATCAATAGAGATCCCTATTGATCAAATTCGGGATCTTGAAAGAAAAATACGTCAGCTTGCTGCAACGTTCAGTATCGGAAGGCTCTACTCTGAGGGTGCCCGGATCGTGCTGGCAGGAAGAACCAACTCAGGAAAATCATCTCTTTTTAATCTGTTTCTCAAGGAAGACCGTTCAATCGTCTCGGATATCCATGGGACCACCCGTGATTATATAGAGTCATGGGTCACCATTCAGGGAATCCCGGTAAAACTTTTTGATACTGCCGGATATCGTGAATCAAAAGACAGCATTGAAGAGGAGGGAATTCGCCGAAGTGCTAAAGTAGCTGAAGCGGCAGATCTCATTCTCTACCTGATTGATGGTTCCCTGGGAGTTACTGAAGAGAATAAAAACGACTTAAAGCAGCTCTCCGGAGAGGCTGAAATCATACTGGTATGGAATAAATCAGATATAGCAGCCGATGAACCTCCTGCGGACAGTATCCCGGTCAGTGCAGTTAATGGTGCAGGTTTCGGCCTGCTTGAACAGAAAATTTGCACAAAACTATTGGGACCTGGTGTATCAGTTTCTCAAGATTCAGAAATTATGATAGACTCATTACGCCAGAAAGAACTCCTGGACCGGGCTGCTGAGAGCCTCTCTGAAGCGGTTAAAACTCTGGAAGATAAGATACCGCTTGATGTAACAGCACCGGAAATTAGTGATGCTGTAGACGCTCTGGGGGAATTGACCGGGGAGATAACCTCTGCAGATATTCTGGACAGGGTGTTTTCAGGCTTCTGTGTCGGAAAATAGGACCGGGATTATCAGATACATGAGCCAATTAAAGGAATGTTGACTGGACCCAAAAACACATAGATTTGAAGTTTTAGATTTTAAATGTATATTTATTTATAATTTATGGTTTTACATGCAATCTAAAACTTCTGAATAAAATGATTAAGATATTTTATATCTTAATCATTTTATAAAGGACAGAAAGTATGGATTTTGATGCCATAGTAATTGGCGCAGGTCATGCAGGAATAGAGGCTTCTCTTGCGTTGGCAAGACTGCAGTTCTCGACTCTGCTCATAACCCAAAACCTTGATGCAGTAGGAAGATTGTCCTGCAATCCGGCAGTTGGCGGCTTGTCAAAAGGAAATATAGTTCGTGAAATTGATGCATTGGGCGGACAGATGGGACACCTTATTGACTCCACCATGATACAGTTTCGCATTCTCAATAGACGCAGAGGACCTGCAGTTCAGGCACCAAGGGCTCAATCAGATAAATTTGCCTACAATATGCTGGCAAAAGAGAGTGTTGAGACACAAAAAGACCTTACTCTCTTTCAGGATACTGTGGTTGATTTGATACTAAGCAGTTCCGGTACAGAGATTGCCGGTGTAGTGACTGAACGCGGCAGGAAAATATTTGCCCGTACAGTGGTTCTTACCACAGGCACATTCATGGAAGGAAAGATTTTTATTGGAGATTATGAGCACCAGTCAGGTCGGCTGGGAGAGCCTGCAGCTATCGGATTGGGCACTGCCCTCCGGGAAAAAGGTTTTACCGTCGGCAGATTGAAAACAGGTACTCCTGCAAGAGTAAAAAAATCATCCATAGATTTCAGTAAAATGTCAGAACAGCCGGGTGACCTTCTTATGCAGCCATTTTCATTTATGAATTCGAGTGTTGAACGTCCATCTGTTCCCTGCTGGATTACCTATACCAATAATATGACCCATGCCATTATTTCTGAAAATATTAAAAGATCCCCACTGTACGGGGGTAAAATTGTAGGTTCGGGACCAAGATACTGTCCCTCTATAGAGGATAAGGTAGTTCGTTTTCCGGATCGGGACCGCCATCAAATATTTGTAGAGCCGGAGGGACTCAATACTGAAGAGATGTACCTGAACGGAATATCTTCTTCTCTGCCTGAAGATGTTCAGGAGAGTTTCATTCACTCAATACCGGGACTTGAACATGCAGAAATTATGCGGCCCGGCTATGCGGTGGAGTATGATTATCTGGATCCCACACAGCTCTATCCAAGTTTGGAGACGAAAAGAGTCAGCGGGTTATTTATAGCCGGTCAGACGAATGGGACTTCAGGATATGAAGAGGCAGCGGGGCAGGGGCTTATTGCCGGAATAAATGCCGCCAGAAAACTGCAGAATCTTGAACCGCTCATTCTTTCCCGCGCAGAAGCCTATATTGGTGTGCTGATTGACGATCTCGTTACAAAAGGGACGCAGGAACCCTACAGGATGTTTACTTCACGTGCTGAATACCGGCTTAATCTCAGGCATGATACTGCAGATCAGCGACTTACCGAAAAAGGGTTTGACATTGGTCTTTGTTCATCAGAACGTATGGAGAAACTTCGTGAAAAACGGCAGCAGGCTGATGAAATCCGTGAACTTCTGCGCCGGCATGCAGTAGAGGGGAAAAACTGGCTGCATCATCTGAAAAGGCCGGAAATAACCATTGAGGATGCTGCAGTTGCGGTACCTGAGTTGGATAAATTTACAGAACCTGTAATGCGGAAGGTGGAACTTGATATAAAGTATGCCGGTTATATTGAGCGGCAGCAGAGGCAGGTGAACCGTTTCAGTAAGATGGAACGCATAAAGATTCCCCGTGATTTTGATTTCTTCATCATTGAAGGTTTATCGAATGAGGCAAAGGAAAAATTTAATCAAATCCGGCCTCTTTCTGTTGGTCAGGCATCCAGAATATCAGGAGTAAGAAACTCCGATGTTGCCGTTCTTATGATTGTCCTCGGGAGGAAAAAATCATGACAAAATCTCGGGAACCATTGTTGGAAAAAGGGCTTATACAATTGGGTATAGATTTTACAACTCCACAAATTGATGCGCTTTCAGCGTATGTTGATGAAATACTCTTTTGGAATGCTAAATATAAACTTGTTGCCGTAAGCAGCAGGGATGAAATAATAACCCGTCATATTCTGGACTCACTCGCGCCCCTTCCGATCCTGCTCGATAAAATAAAAGCATTCGGCAGACCGGTAACAGTTGCTGATGCGGGGTCTGGAAACGGGATGCCTGGAATTCCACTCTCAATTTTTTTGCCGGACTGCAATGTTACTCTGATAGAACGTTCAGGGAGAAGGGTTGGCTTTCTAAGGAATGCCCTTGTTCAGTGTGAGGCTGATCGGGTACGTAGTTCCGATGTGCATCTGGATATTATTGATCAGGATATTCAGGATGTTGCAGGGACGTTTGATATTGTAGTTTTCAGAGCGTTCCGTGCACTGCCGGATGTATTACGGGCTCTCAGCCGTATAACCTCTGCTGATGGTCTGCTTTTTGCGTATAAGAGTCGTTTGGAAATAATTGAACAAGAGCTGACCAGAGTACCTGAAGCGCAGCTGGCTCTCTGGAAACAAGAAATAATTTTTTATACGGTACCCTTTCTTGAACTTGAGCGGCGTATTCTCATTCTGGAAAAAATATATACTGCATTGAATTCACAACTCTTTTAGAATTTTTTTATATACATATGGCAATAGGGTGTACTCCCCTTAACATCATAGTAATGCTGGTGGTAAGTCTCCGCCGGCCAGAATATCCCTGCTGGAACCAGTTTTGTTGCAACCGTAATGCCCTTACTCTCAAGAATTGAAATCAACTGCTCTGCTCTCTTCTTCTCATGCTTATTATTATAGAAGAGCACTGAAAGGTACTGATTGCCAATATCCGGTCCCTGACCGTTAGTCTGTGACGGGTCGTGAGTTTCAAAGTATAATTTTGCAAGTTTCTCAAATGATGTACGTTCAGGATCGTAAAGCACCTCAACAGCTTCAACATGACCTGTAGTGCCTGTACAGACTTGTGTATAGGTTGGGAATTCAGTCTCACCCCCGGCATAGCCGGCTGCAGTAAGGATTACACCGTCTGATCTGTCAAAATGGTACTGTGTACCCCAAAAACAGCCTGATGCAAAAACAGCACGTTGGGTTCTGATATAGTGAATTGAGAGTGAATTAACGCAGTGGCGTGTGTTTTTTTCTGTATATTTTTCTCCGGTAAAAACATGACCCAAATGCCCGCCGCATGCTGAACAGGTTATTTCGATTCTTCGACCATCTGCATCAGGGGTTTCTGAAACAGCTTTCGGGATTCTGTCATCAAAACTTGGCCACCCGCATTCGGAGGAGAATTTACTTTCTGATCGGTAGAGGGGTTTTCCGCATTTCCTGCATATATAGACGCCCTCATCAAAATGATTCCAGTATTCACCGGTAAAGGGGGCTTCGGTACCTTTGTACTCGATTATTTCTGATTCCTTACGATTTAGCGGCTGTAAGTAGATATTTTTCATAATCTGCCTCCAATTCGAATATACCTATAATTTTTGCAATGGGCAAAAAGAAAACGGAGTCTGTCTTAGCTCGACAGACTCTTAACTAATGTCTTAACCGGGTTCAGTACTTCAATAAAGGGTTCAGCAGATGGGATTAGCTGAAAAGCGGTCCCAGTGTGCTGCATGCACGATAATCTGATCCTTCCATATCCATACCAAAAGCATTCCACATGCTTGGTCTGAAAATCTTGCTGTTATCAACATTGTGCATATTTACAGGAATCCTCAGCATTGAACAAAGAGTGATTAAATCAGCTCCGATATGCCCATAACTGATTGCACCATGGTTAGCTCCCCAATTTGCCATTACAGAGTAGACATCTTTGAATTTTTCATTTCCACTGATTGTTCTTGGTGCGAACCAGGTAGTAGGCCAGGTTGGGTTTGTACGTTCATCAAGTTTTTCATGTACTTCTGCAGGTACTTCAGCGGTATATCCTTCGGCTATCTGCATGACCGGACCGAGACCTTTGACAATATTTATCCTGGACATTGTTACTGGCATTCCCCCCTTGGTCAGGAAATCGGTGGAGTAACCTCCTCCGCGAAAATAACCGCCATCAGCTACACAAAACTCAGTTGCATCAAGGCATGCCGCAGCATCTTCAGGAGTAATATCCCAATGAGGTTTCATAACCGGGTTGCCGTCTTTATCACTCATTTCCCCTGTAGCATCAAGACAGGTTGAACCTGAGTTGATTAAGTGGATGAATCCTCCGGCAGCAGCGCCTTCAGGTTTCCATCCGGTTACCTTCTCAATGGCATCAGGGCTCCAGTAGGTTCTCACGTCGGAGAATATTTGTGCAGTATTGGTGAGCAGATGCCCAAAAAGCATAGGAGCAGCATTAAGAGAGTCGTTTTCAGTTGCAAAGACAAAAGATTCACGGATACCATTCCAGTCAAAGGATGAGTTGAGAATAGTCTCAAGGAAATCACCGTTTGCCCAGTGGTCGGTCCATGATCGCTGTCCCTGAAAACCACCTGCAATTGCGTTGTGCCCCAGTGCTTCTTCTCCATATCCAATTTCAGCCAGGCGAGGATTACCAATCATCAAATCACGACCGATAATTGCCATCTTTACACTATATTCCCAATCTTTCTTTCGCTGTTCAGCAGATCTCTGCCATTCAGGTGGATTCGCTGTATCTTCCTGTTCTTTACAGTTAATTGAGACCCATTCCATCGCAGCTTTGAATTCGTCCTCATCAAAAATATTCTCTTCAACTCTGCGTGCTATTTCAGACATATCAACTACTTCAGTCCTCATGCCGAGGTACTCCTGAAAGAAGTCCTGGTCGACAATAGAACCGGCGATACCCATGGATGTCCCGCCAATTGACAGGTAACTTTTTCCTCTCATGTGGGCTGCCGCAAGACCTGCACGTGCAAATCCCAAAACTTTCTCTTTCACGTCATCGGTTACGGTAGAATCACCGGCTTCCTGTACATCGCGACCGTAAATACCGAATGCAGGTAACCCTTTCTGATTATGACCTGCAAGGACAGCTGCAAGGTACACAGCTCCGGGACGTTCTGTTCCATTGAATCCCCAAACAGCCTTGATGGTCATTGGATCCATATCCATCGTCTCTGACCCATAGCACCAGCAGGGAGTTACGGTAAGGGTTACTGCAACATCTTCTTTTGCAAATTTATCTCGGCACATTGCCGCTTCAGCAACTCCACCGATACAGGTGTCGGCAATGATGCACTCAACGGGATGCCCGGAGGGGTGCCGCAGGTTTTCTGAAATGAGCTTTGCCGCAGTTTTAGCAAGATTCATAGTCTGTTCTTCAAGAGACTCCCTGACACCTTTTCTTCGTCCATCGATAGTAGGGCGAATACCTATTTTGGGGAGGCTCCCCCGAAGCCGGTATACCGGCTTATTCTTTGCGATTGTTTTCGGATCTGCCATTTTTTTCTCCTTACAGGCAAAATTTCATGTTATCGGTTACATATAGATTTAATGCGGATAAATCATAATTTATGTAATATTGTTTGATTTATTTATTCCTTCAATATGTAATCGATTACATTATTGCATGAGTTGAGAAATCCGGCAAGCTTTTTATTGCACTTTTTCTCAAAACCAGTGACAATACAAACAACTGAAATTGAGGAGACCTATATGTTAAAAAATATCCCTGCAATTCTCTCACCTGAATTATTAAAAATACTGATGGAGATGGGGCATGCTGATGAAATCGTTATCTCTGATGGAAATTTCCCGGCTGAAAGTATGGGACAGAGGGTGGTTCGGCTTGATGGACATGGAGTTCCCGAAGTCCTTGATGCAGTAATGCAGTTTTTTCCTCTTGATCAATATGATGACAGCCATGCTGTTCTTATGGAAGTAGTTCCTGGTGATACGGCGAAGACTCCGATTTGGGATGAGTACCGTGAAATTTTGGAGAAAAGAGAACCTGGTTTTGCCGGGCTGACAAATATCGAGAGATTTGCCTTTTATGAACGGGCAAAAAAAGCCTATGCAGTAGTTGCAACCGGTGAATCTGCTGTTTATGCGAACATTCTTCTTAAGAAAGGTGTCGTCAAATCCTGATGAATAAATCCCGGTCAGCTACTATGAAGGATGTCGCTAAATGCTCCGGTTTCTCAACCGCAACCATTTCGCGTGTCCTGAATAATGACCCAAAAGTTAAAAAAGAGACAAGAATTAGTGTCCTGAACTGCATGGATAAACTGGGTTATACGGTGAATCCCATCGCCAGGAGTCTGAAAACAAGCAGAACTCATACGATAGGCATAATAGCACCGGAATTCCAGAATGATTTTTTTATGGCAGTTGCTGAAGGCATTGAAGACTATCTCCGTGGGAAAGGGTATTTCTCCTTTATCTGCAACTCAAGAGAGAGTGCAGGTGAGGAAGAGGCTCTTATTCGAATGCTGATCGAGAAACAGGTCGATGGGATGATAATTATTCCTGCTGATTGCCAAAACGGGGATCATCTGCATATTCTGCAGGATCTCGATATTCCGTTTGTCCTTGTGGACCGGTTAGTTGAAGGGGTACCTGCAGATGCAGTACTGACAGATAATTTCCGCGGCTCCTTTGAGGCCGTTGAACGGTGCATTCTGGATGGTGCGGGAAAGATAGCTTTTATTGGTGGTGAGATGTCACTTACCTCTGCAGGTGAACGGTATGAAGGATATGCTGCCGCAATGAAAAAATACGGTAAGCCTATAGACCAATCAATCTTAAAGTACGGTGATATGCATATCGAAAGCGGATACAAACTCATGAGTGAACTTGTAGAATCAATGCCCGATATTGCTTATGTCTTTATCATAAACCTTTTCATGCGGATTGGGGCAGAAAAGTACCTGGTTGAGCATGGGGTAACAAAAGATATTCGTATAGCTGCTTTTGATGAGTCCTCAATATCCTCCCTGTTTACACACGCATGGATAACTGTCCGACAGCCCCTGGCCGGTATCGGACAACAGTCGGCACGCCTTCTTCTCAGGAGATTAAAGAAAGAAGATCTTCCTTTCCCGCAAATATATCGGGAAACTCCCGTGATCGTGAATCACCGGGTTATGAAAAGGTCTTGGGATCGTACCTGAGACCGGTGAAAGGATGCAGCAGTTCTTAACTATCTCCTAATTAAAAGAAAAGCGTTTGGTGCACAACAATTTCGTCATTTCAGACAGATTTTCTACGCCTGTTCATGGGCGATTTTCGTAATTTATACAATTGCCGAGATTCTTGAAATAATGTACTTATTTATTGAAATTCCTTCTTCAGCTGATTTTATTGCAAGGTTCTTATGAAGTTCTGGCGGAACTCTTAAAGTGAGATTCCCTTTGTACTTCTTCAATCCAAACGGCTCAGGAACTTCCTCATCCTCTTCCGTCATCCATTCAATGGTTTCTGTTACGACATGTTCCAATTCATTAAGTGCTTCTATAGACGAATCTCCATGTGCCATCAAAGACGGAAACTCTAAGCAACGTGCAATATGAGTATTATCTTCTTCAGACCATTCAACTCTGTATGTATATTTATCAATCAAATCACTGAAGTTCACATTTTTTGGATTCGCCAATTCTTTGTACCTCATAGTTTATGATAGCGTATGCGGTAGCGTTTGTCAAATGTTCAAAAGTGTACTTTGTTTGAAAGATAGTAATATATATGTTATTATAGAGTGAAAAGTCTGTGTTGCCGGACTTTTCCAAGGTGCGGACAGATGACTTTTTCGAATGAAGGAGAACAGATGATAAAAGAAAAATATACACAATTGCGTTTATACACCCGATTTAGCAGGATAAGCACATTAGAGGTTACTCAACAGTTGGCCACAATTAGAAAAAAGAATATATGATAATAATCTCAGATAATTTTAGTAATTCGAAAAAATTGCTCAGAAAAGAATCAAAGAATCGGGAAAATGATGAGTTACCGATTGACGAAATTTTGGAGAATGACACATGGACATTATTCTATAAACTTGGGTTCGTAAAACTAAATATAGGAAGAGAATGTGAAGTCAAATACGGAAAAAAAGAAACTGATTTATCTGCAAAAAAAATTGATGTAATTGCAGAATCAAATGAGGTGCGACCGTATAAAAAGTCCTGGAAAACCTGTTCTCCCGATTACAATAGAAGCCATAAAGAACTTTACTGCAACATCCTATAGTCGTAATAAAAAGCTGACTTTCATTTTTAGCGAAATGGAATACATGGAAGAATCTGCCCTTGGAATGGATACTTTTAAATCCCTTCGTGAGAAGTACGGACTTCCATTACCTATTGTTGATTATGATGGAAGTAATGTTGTTGTTATTTTTCCACGAACAACGTAGGCAATTAAGGAAGTTTCTTTAAGAAAAGGAGTTAAAAATCTAAATAAAGAAGAATTATTGGGATTTGAATTTGTAAAACTAAAAGGAAAGTTAAAGCGAAAAGAGTATGAGCAACACTTTTCTTTTGATAAGAAAAAAGCAGAAAGGCATTTAAATAAAATGATTGGGGAAGCCCTTATCGAAAGGAAGGGTTCAGGTCCAGCCATATATTACCAAATTATCGAGACATAAATCGAGACACCATGTCGCGATATGTTAAAGATCGCTGCTGTTTGGCAGTAATCGCGACAATTATCACGACATCATGTCGCGATAAGGTATTAAACCTAATGATTATGGACAGAGTGTCCAAGTTAATAATGAAGTAGTTCTTATTAAAAATAGTATAGCCTGCAAAAAATTTCCCCTCCCTGCTCCAAAAATCATATTAAAGAATTTTACAAAAATATTCCCATCTCATTATCGTGAAAAATTTATTTTCCGCTAAATCTCTATTTCTATCTTGATCTAATTCCTAAAAAGAAATAAAATAGAAAGCGAAAAGAAATAACTTGGAAAGTTAAAGGAAATCTTATGAACGGTATAACGAAAAGAGAGGATCAAATACTTGAGCTGTTGAGAAATGGTTCAGATGTATCTGTGTCCCGTTTGAGTGATATTCTCGATGTTTCTGTTGTGACTGTACGGGCGGATTTGAAACTGCTTGAAGAAAAGGGCCTCATACTACGATCCAGAGGCGGCGCTGTACCTGCATTTCACCCTGACATGCTTGATAAAAAATCACGCAGGAATCCTGAGAAAGAAAGAATCGCAAAAGCAGCTGCAGCCCTGGTTTCCGATGGAGATCAGATTATGATCACAAACGGGACCACCTCTGCCCTGGTTGGAAGATACCTGCTGGGAAAACGGGATCTGCAGATTGTTACCAATTCCACCCTGCTGCTGCCGTATGCCCGGGTTAACCCGCATCTCAACCTGACACTTATTGGTGGTGAATTCAGACCTTCAGCTGAAGCGCTGGTAGGCCCGGAAGCAATCCGAAGGTTGGATCAGTTCCATGTCTCCATGACCATTTCCGGTACTGATGGATTTACGCTTGAGTATGGCATGACAACCCATCTCATTGAGAATGCTGAAATGGTGAGAAAGATGTGTGAGCAGGCGGAAAAGCGGGTTCTGGTGGTGGATTCATCAAAATTCGGTAAAAAGGGTTTTATTAAAATTCTGCCGATAGAGAAAATTGATATGATTATTACAGATACCGGTTTGCCGGAATCAATTGCTGCAGAGTTTAAGGAACGCGGCGTAGAGGTTCTTAGGGTTTGACCGAATATAGTTTCATTTGGATTACGAAATAAGGAGTGCATAATGGCGCAACAGGTTTTAATGCCGAAACAGGGAAATTCAGTAGAGACATGTATTATTATTGAGTGGAAAAAACAGGAAGGGGATGCTGTTTCTGTTGGAGATATCCTTTGTGAGGCTGAAACTGATAAGGCAACTATTGAAGTAGAGTCTACAGCTGAAGGTATTCTTCTGAAACAACTCTTCAAGGTTGATGATGAAGTACCCGTCCAGGTACCATTAGTGATCGTGGGGGAAGCGGGAGAGGATATATCAGCACTGGTTACTTCAACTGATAGTGAGAGCAGCAGCGAAGCAGTAGATGCTGGAGTTGGAAGTACAGCTCTTGCTGCAGCTCCTGTTAAAGAGGTTGAGGCTGCTGCAACTGCCGAAACACTGGAAGTACTGGCTGTGTCTGTTTCTTCAGGAATTTCCCCACGGGCAAAAAAACTAGCAGAAGAACGGGGTATTAACTACGGAAATATTGCAGGTACAGGCCCTAAAGGCCGCATCATAGAGCGTGATATTGAGTCCGTTTCCTCCGGAAGTCAGCCGTTAACACCATCTGCATCAGCTGCATTGGCATCTGGTTATTATAGTGTGCCTGAGAATGGCAGGGGATCCGGAATAGGCGGCCGGGTTCGAACAGCAGATCTGCAAGTTCCGGGATCAGGGAATTTACCAGAAACCATTTCAGGAGATTTTCCAGGAACTTTTACGGAAAAACCTGTTAAAAGTATTCGAAAAATTACTGCAAAAAGAATGTTTGAATCGATCTCAACAACCTGTCAGTTAACATTGCATGCAGCAGCTAATGCCTCAAGATTAAAAGAGGTTCGGGCACGATTTAAAACTGCCGATCCTGAGATGGGGCTTTCAGCTATCAATATTAATGATCTGGTACTTTTTGCAGCGGCAAAAACATTGATTAATTTTCCTTTTGTAAATTCTCACTTTTTAGGAGATAAAATCATTGAATTTAATAATGTACATCTTGGAACAGCAGTAGATACGGAAAGAGGATTGATGGTTCCGGTTATTAAATTTGCTGATTCCTTAACCGTTAAAGAGCTCTCAGTTGAAGCAAAGCAGCTGGCTGAATCCAGTAAAACCGGGAAAATTTCACCGGATGAACTTGAAGGGGGAACCTTTACGGTTACCAATCTGGGTGCTTTCGGCATAGACCGCTTTACTCCGGTTCTTAATATCCCGCAAACAGCCATTTTGGGTGTTGGTGGAATTGATCTGAAACCGGTTGAAACCCCGGAAGGAGTGCAGTTTATTCCACATATGAGCCTCTCCCTCACATTTGATCATCAGGCAATTGACGGAGCACCTGCTGCGCGATTCCTGAAGGCATTGGCTGATAACATCAGGAACATCGATTTATTGATGGTCCAATAAATAAAATATGAAGTGATCTGAAGACAGTGGGTTTTCTGAATGATAAACATTTTTTTGCAAAGGATTTATTCGAACAAAAAACTTTTTTCATTTTTAGGGTAAAAAATATTGGGCTAATTAGTTTCAACCCAATATTTAACAGCTGTTACAATCCCACCGGCTTCAGATCACTTCAAAAAGAAAAGTAGGAGAAGAGATGGAAATATATGATCTGATAGTTATCGGGGCAGGTCCCGGAGGCTATGTGGCCGCCGAACGGGCAGGTGAACTTGGTAAAAAAGTACTGCTTATAGAGAAAGAGCATGTAGGCGGAGTCTGCACAAATTCAGGCTGTATCCCGACAAAATCCCTGCTGAATTCAGCCAAACACTTTGTTCACGCATTAGAGGGCGGAAAGTATGGTGTTACCTGCAGCGGTGTAGAGTTTGATCTGCCCACAGCAATGGCATGGAAACAGGATACTATCGAAACTCTCAGAAAAGGTATTCAGTACCTGATGAAAAAGAGCGGGGTAGCAGTCATTTCAGGAACAGCTGAATTTCTGGATACCTCACATGTTTCCGTAGGGGATTCTGTATATGAAGGAAAGAATATTCTTATTGCAACGGGATCATCAACTGTTGTTCCCCCAATAAAGGGCTTTGATAGTTCGATCGTTACCACCAGTCGGGAAATTCTGGAAATTGATAAGATGCCTAAAAAACTGGCCGTTATCGGCGGTGGAGTAATAGGTGTTGAATTTGCCTCCTTATTTAGCTCAGCTGGTGCAGAGGTAACGGTTATTGAGATGATGCCTGAGATCGTACCCCTTATGGAGCCGGAATTCTCAAAGCTTCTCCGCAGGGAGATGAAAAAAGTCAGCTTTAAGCTGGGATGCAGAGTCTATGAGATTACTGAAACCGGCGTGAACTATACCGATGCAAAAGGGGTAAATCAGATCGTTGAAGCAGATACCGTACTGATAAGCGTAGGAAGAAAACCCAATGTTGACGGTTTGGAAAAACTGAAATCTACTCAGGGATTTGGACTCGATTACGGTAAAAGTGGAATTTCGGTAAATGAAAAAATGCAGACCAACCTGCCGAATGTCTATGCAGTTGGTGATGTTACCGGAAAGTCTCTGCTGGCGCATTCAGCTTCCCGAATGGGGGAAGTCGCAATTGCAAATATGTTCGGCAACGGAAGTCTCATGCGATACGATGCGATACCCTGGGTCGTCTACAGCCTACCGGAAGCAGCCGGCTGCGGTATGACGGAAGAGGAAGCAAAGGCTGCTGGTTATCAAGTTGTTTCCGCCTCTATGCAAATGCGTGCTAACGGCAGGTTTCTTGCAGAATGGGGTAAAAAAGCCGGTGGTCTCTGTAAAGTAATTGCTGATGCCGATTCAGGAAAAATTCTGGGTGTTCACCTGTTAGGCGGAGCCGGAAGTGAGATGATTTTCGGAGCAGCTGCATTTATTGAAGCAGAATTACGTGTGCAGGACGTACGGGAAATAATTTTTCCACATCCGACAATTTCAGAGATCATTAAAGATGTCTGTATAGCCATAAATTTACCAAACTAAGGAGAAACAGATGCCCAAGAGTTTACCAATTGATCCGGTTGCAGTCCGGAAATCAGAAACATTACCACTAAAATCCATCCCGATGAATACCTATAAACCCAATGCTGCCAAAGAAATTAAGCAGTATGGAAAAAAGGGATTAATAGATATGTACCGGGATATGCTGTTAATTCGCGAATTTGAGACTATGCTTGACCTGATTAAGAGAGAGGGTAAGTATGAAGGTTTAGAGTATAACCATCGCGGTCCGGCTCACCTCTCCATAGGCCAGGAATCAGCTGCGGTTGGACAGTGTGTGAATCTTGATCCTGAAGATTTTATTTTTGGTTCCCACAGAAGTCATGGTGAAATCCTTGCAAAGAGTTTTTCTGCTATCCGAAAGATCGGTGATGACAATCTGGTAACCGTTATGAAAGAGTTTATGGATGGGGATGTCCTTTCTGTCGTGGAACAGGATTTTATCGGAAAAGATACACAGGATCTTGCTGAGAACTTTGTACTGTATGGTGCACTGGCAGAGATATTTGCCAGAAAAACCGGTTTCAACCGGGGACTTGGCGGATCAATGCATACATTCTTTGCTCCCTTCGGCAGTATGCCGAATAACGCCATTGTCGGCGGCAGCGGGGATATCGCTGTTGGGGCTGCGCTCTATAAAAAAATTAACCGGAAACCGGGTATTGTAATAGCAAATGTCGGTGATGCATCGATGGCATGCGGACCTGTTTGGGAAGGTCTGATGCTGGCTGCAATGGATCAGTATAACACCCTCTGGGGTGATATGGCCGGAGCTCCGCCGTATATGCTTAATGTTTTTAATAATTTCTACGGAATGGGTGGACAGACCCTTGGGGAGACAATGGGTTACGGAACACCAGCACGAATTGGGTATGGTGTTAATGCTGATGGTATGCATGCTGAAAGAGTCGACGGTTTTAATCCTTTGGCAGTAGCCGATGCCGTATCACGAAAGAAGAAACTGCTTATTGAAGGTCGTGGTCCTGTACTTATGGATACGATAACCTACCGGCTTTCAGGTCACTCGCCCTCCGATGTGTCGTCCTACCGGACCAGGGAAGAGATTGAAACATTCAAAGAACACGACAGTTTAGTCTCCTTTGCAGAATACCTTGAGGAAAATAAGGTATTAACCGCTGCAGAGATTGCAGATTATAAACAGGAAGTGGTTGGGAAGATCAGAAAGACCATGGAACTGGCAATTGACAGTAAGAAATCTCCGCACGTTGACGGCGGATTTATTGAATCAGTAATGTTTTCCAACCAGAAAGTTGAGAAGTTTGATGACCGGAAACCTGAACTGCTGGAAGCACCTGAAGATAACGAACGGGTTAAGCAGATAGCAAGAAAAAAACGGTTTTATCTTGATGAGAATGGAAAGAAAGTTTCATCAGCACGACTCTATGCCTACCGGGATGGAATTTTTGAAGCGATGGTTCATGGTTTTACCACAGACCCTACAATGGTAGCGTATGGTGAAGATAACCGGGACTGGGGCGGAGCTTTTGCCTGTTACAGAGGGCTTACAGAGCTGCTGCCGTACCACAGATTTTTCAACTCACCAATCTCTGAAGCTTCAATTGTAGGAAGCGGGGTTGGTTATGCTATGGCTGGTGGCAGAGCAGTTGTTGAATTAATGTATTGTGACTTTATGGGCCGTGCCGGTGATGAAATATTTAATCAGATGCCGAAATGGCAGGCAATGAGTGCGGGAGTGCTAAAAATGCCGCTTGTGCTCAGAGTCTCTGTCGGTAGTAAATACGGTGCCCAGCATTCACAGGATTGGTCAGCAATTACTGCACATATTCCAGGACTTAAGGTTATGTTTCCTGCTACACCATACGATGCAAAGGGAATGCTGAATCTGGCACTGAGAGGGACAGACCCTGTAGTATTTTTTGAGAGCCAGAAACTCTATGGAATCGGTGAACAGTTTGAGACTGGTGGAGTACCTGAGGGGTATTACGAGACACCTGAGGGCGAACCGGCAGTACGAAAAGAGGGGAAAGACCTTACCATTATAACAATCGGCGCAACACTCTATACAGCAATGGATGCTGCGGAGAAGCTGAAAGATCAGTATGGTCTTGATGCTGAAGTGATAGACCTGAGGTTTATCAATCCGCTTAACTACGAATCTCTGGTTGCCTCTGTGAAGAAGACCGGACGGGTTCTGCTGACTTCAGATGCCAGCGAACGTGGATCATTTCTGCATACGGTAGCATCAAATCTGGGCAGGCTTGCATTTGATTATCTGGATGCACCACCAGTGGTTCTTGGATCAAGAAACTGGATAACACCTCCGGCAGAGATGGAAGATCTGTTTTTCGCACAGCCAGATTGGATTCTTGATACTATCCATGAACAAATTCTTCCCCTTCCCGGACATCAGGTACAAACAATCCAGACCGATGGTGAGTTTTACAGACTTAGTAAACTTGGTGTGTAAGGGAATCAATTTCACTGAAATTGATTTATGAAGTTTTTGATCATAAATTTGTAATATGTTATAATATAAGTAATTACAATCAATCAAAAACTTCTAACTATAGGTGGTTCTTTGCAAAATGGACTAAACCCTTCGGGTTTTGTCTAATAATTTTGAAAGAACCTCCAAGGATGATTTTTATGAATAAAGATATGCGAAGTATGATAGAGGAGCTAAATTCTCCGGATTATTCCAGGCGGGTCTCAGCACTCCGGGAAACGGGCAAGTCCATTCAGGAAGGTACCGTAACCCGGGAAGCGACCCAGGAAGTTAATAATCATGTTCATACCACCTATTCATTCAGCCCCTATGAACCTGCTATGGCGGCCTATAAAGCATGGGAAGCCGGACTGCAGATTGTGGGTAGCATTGACCATGACAGCATTTCAGCAGCGGAAGAGACGCTTTTTGCCGGTTCTCAACTGGGGATAGCGACAACGGTAGGGTTTGAAGTGCGGTGCAGTTTTAAAGATACACCTCTGAGTGACAGAAAAATAAACAATCCTGACTCTAAAGGCATTGTGTATATGTGTGTACATGGGGTGCCGTCAGATAAAATTGCGGCATGCCGGGAATTTCTGAAACCTATCAATACGATTCGGAATAGAAGAAACCGGGCAGAAGTTGCAGCCTTAAATGTACTCATTTCCGGGTATGGGATACCTCCTCTGGATTTTGACCGGGATGTATATGCTCTTTCCAGAAGTGATGAGGGTGGGAGTATAACCGAAAGGCATATATTAGCTGCTCTTGCAGGGAGAATAATTGAGGAGTTGGGAAAGGGACAGCCAATCATTGATTTTCTGGAAAAAGAGCTCAAAATGTCTCTTAGTGAAAAAGTACGTCATCTGTTCCTTGATACTGAGAATCCTCACTATATCTATGATCTTCTTGGAATCCTGAAAGGGAGTTTTCTGCCGGAGTTTTTTATTCAGCCTGATACGGAAGAGACAATTCCTGCAAAAAAGGTTGTTGATTTTGCGCTCTCAATCGGGGCAATCCCCGCATATGCGTATCTGGGAGATATTACCGAGAGCCCAACGGGTGATAAAAAAGCGGAAAAATTCGAGGACAGTTATCTTGATGAACTTTTTAGTGTCCTCAATGAAATCGGCTATTCTGCGGTAACCTATATGCCGCCGCGAAACACCAAAGAGCAGCTGCTGAGAGTGCAGGAACTTGCCGGGAAATATGGTTTGATGGAGATAAGCGGGGTTGATATTAACTCGTCCCGTCAAACATTTAACTGTCCGGAGATGCTGCAGCCTGAATTTGTACACTTGCTGGATTCAGCATGGGCACTGGTTGCACATGAGAAACTCGCATCCGCAGATCCTGAATTGGGGATGTTCCAGAGTAAAAATCCACTGGCAGATAAATCAATTGCTGAACGAATACAGGTATATGCTGAAATTGGGCGGCAATTGAATCCATTTTCGCTGAATGTACCGCTTGATGATATAAAAAAGAGGTTTGGGTTATGAAGATATATAGTAAGGAATGGGATGTAATCATTCCACCGTATGTTCGCGGATTGACTTTTGATGGGGTTAAGGGTCTGTTCGTGCATACGGAGTTTATTTCAGTTGATCCAGCAATTGAAGCTGATCTGGTTATTGAGACTGCAGGATATGATCCTGCTGACAACGGGGATGTAAACGCACTGCTCAGGCATATTGGAGAAAAGTTTACTGAGTATACGGAAAAAACAGATCAGTATCCTGGAACGATACAGCTTGGAAATGGAAGGATTATCAGGATTGGGAAAGATTATTCCCAATCAGTCACCGATACAGGTTGTTCGGTAATTCCAGGCACCAAAGGGTCAGAAAGCCGATCTGATGTAGTACGGGGTAAAATTGCATTGGTCACCGGCGGGGCACAGGGTTTCGGCGAAGGGATGGTTACTGAACTCACTGAAGCAGGAGCATTTGTCTATATTGCAGATATGAATTATACAGGTGCGCAAAAACTGGCTGCTTCCTTAAATGAGAAATCCGGAACAGTTATTGCAAAAGCATTAGAAGTGAATGTGACAAATGACGAATCCGTCGCTGCCATGATGGAAGCAGTAGCTCTGGAAACAGGCGGCCTTGATTTGTTTATCAGCAATGCAGGAGTTTTGAAAGCCGGTAGTGTGAAGGAGATGGAGTTAAAGGATTTTAACTTTGTGACATCTGTCGATTACACAGGTTTTTTCCTGTGCACGAAATACTCCTCCAGATTATTGTCGTATCAAAATGCAGCAGCTAACGAGTATATGACAGATATTATTGCAATCAGCTCAAAATCCGGTCTTG
>JABMQR010000077.1 GCA_013202335.1 Bacteroidota bacterium | reverse complement strand
CACAAATCGAAGTATGCTATGCATACTTTTAAGAATAAGATGCTTTGCATCTTATTCCAGGGTAGCTCTTTCAAAAATAGTATTTTTGAAAGAGCCTCAATTATATAAAACAGATAACATAAGGAGATATGAGTATGAAAGCAGTATATGTAAAAGCACCATTTCAATTTTCAATAAAAGAGGTAGCACTGAGAGCGATTAAGCAGGATGAAGTGCTCTTAAAAGTTAAAGCCTGCAGCGTGTGCGGACATGACATGATAATGGCCGCTTACGGTGCCGAGGATTGGCAGCCTTTTGGGCATGAGGTCTCCGGAGTGGTTGAGCAGGTTGGCGGGTATGTTCAAAATGTGAAAGTGGGTGATTCAGTGGTACTGGAAAGCGGTACTTTTGATAGGTTTTCTGATAATTCAAGAAACGGTCGAGTTGATCTTGATAATAAAGGTCCTAATTTTTGGGTTAAGGATGATGACACCATGGGATTTGCAGAATATATCATTGTCCCCATGGAAGTGTGTGTGAAATTCGAGGGTCTCTCCTTTGAGGAAGCCTGTGTTATTGAACCCATGGGTGTCGCACTTGATCTGGTAAAGACAGCAGATATCAAGCTTAACAACGATGTTTTGGTAATCGGACTTGGTCCTATTGGTCTTATGGCAGCGAAGATGGCAAAGGCTATGGGTGCGCGAAAAGTCTACGGTTCCGATCTTTCTACCGTTACCGCCAGAATTGAACTGGCAAAGAATTGGGGCGTTGATGAGATTATATCTCCTGATAAAGAGAAATTGGAGGACTATCCTTTCGCCAAAGGCGGTGTTGATCGGGTTCTGGTTTCCGCGCCTCCGAAAACAATTCCAACCGGGCTCAATGTGTGTAATATGGGTGGAATTGTCGCCTTTTTAGGCATTGATTACGGTCCTGAAGGTCAAGTTACTTTTGACTCAAATATATTTCATGTAAATAAGCTGCAGCTGCGTTCATCATTTGCTTCGCCGGCACTCTACTTCCCGGAATGCATCGATCTTATAAAATCCGGAGTAGTCCAAACGAAAGATCTTATTACGCATAAATTTTCCCTGGATGAGATCAGCAGTGCAATTCCCCAATTCAGGGATGATAAAGATACGGCAATTAAAGCGGTAATGATTAACGGCTAGTTGAGGTGTATTTTCAAAGTGAGGATAAAAATGATAAGGCCTGGATTTTTTGGCAAGACGGTTCCTGCAGACGGAAGAAGAATAGATTTTGATTTCGCAAATGATCAGCTGCTCACTATGCAGAAAAAGCCTGATATTCTTTTTATTGGCGATTCATTAACGCAGTTGTGGGATGTGCATGTCTACTTTGATACGAAAAAACTGCTGGTAAACAGGGGTATTGGTGGGGACACCTCTGAATATCTGCTAAAGCGTTTTGATGCCGATGTTGTGCAGTTAGATCCGGCTCTGGTAATAATTATGATCGGTACAAATGATATTTCTGCAACGCATAATGATACCTGGTGGAGGAATCCCGGGGTTGATGAAAGTACCGTATTCACCGGAACAACGGAAAACATTGAAAAGATGGTTGAAAAATGCCTGGAAAATGATATAAAAGCTGCACTTTGTTCCATTTTGCCCTCGGATATCCCCGCTCCTTTTGACAAAGAGATGAGATGGAGATTAACAGAAAATATAAATACATTCATAGCAGATTTATGCAAAAAGCATGATCTGAAATATATCGATTACCATGCAGAACTTTGTATGGATGACGGGAAAACGCTCATAGCTGATTATTCGCCGGATGGAATACATGTGATTGCAAATGGGTATGCAGTAATGGCAAACACTCTCAGGGAGGAGATTGATATATGACCCCCAAACAGCGTGCAGCGGCAGCCCTTGAGTTAAGAACCCCGGATTTTGTACCGACCATGGAGATAGATTTTGAATTAAATGAATCATTGACCGGTAAAAAACTCATCCTGGGATCTGAGCTTGAAATAGTATCAGGGAACGAAAAACTGAAGGCTCTTCATCATAATATCGACGTATATATAACTACTGCACAAATGCTTGATTATTCGGCAATAACGGTACATCCAACACCAACACCGGGATATACCCCGGGGAATAAATATTACCCAACCCTTGATGATGAGCTCTATGTAATAAATACCCTGTATAAAGAGACGGGAGATCAACTCTTAATTGCTGCCGGAATAGATGCAACGTATGCAATACCTGAGGGAGACGACATAGTTGAATTCTCATACCGGTTGGCGGATGAGCCGGATGAACTGCTCAAATATGCCGATACCTATACAGATTGGGCGATTGATCAAATGAAACAGATGATAGATTCAGGAGCAAGTGTTATGTATAACTGTTCTGATTACTGTTTCAATCAAGGGCCGTTTATATCTCCGGTAATGTTTGAACAATTTATCTATCCATTTTTATACAGACAGACGCAGGCTCTAAGAAATGCGGGTGCGTATGTCATTAAACATACCGATGGAAATATATTACCCATCCTGGAGATGATTATTGACTGTCAGCCGCATGCAATACATTCGATTGATCCGATAGCGGGGATGGATATTGCAGAAGTTAAAAAACTGATACGAAATAGAACAGCAATAATGGGGAATGTAGACAGTTCTGCACTACAAATGGGTGATGAGAAGGCAATAGTGGAGAGTGCTGAGTATGCATTAGAACAGGGAATGCCGGGGGGAGGCTATATCTTTTCCACCTGTAATTCTGTATTCGAGGGCATAAAAATTGAAAATTACCAGCTCATGCTGGAAGTGCGAAACCGATTGGGAAGTTATGAAGTCTGAAATCAGCAAGTATATCGAACTATAAATAGAGAACAATAAGGAGAGAAAAGGATAATGAAACCAAAATTTGGCATAGTTGGTTGCGGAAACATATCAAGATTTCATTTTAACAGTCTTGAAAAAGCCGGAGCGGAGATTGTCCATATTGCTGATATTAATGAAGCAGCGGCAAAACCCTGGGTTGATAAGTTCGGGGCGAAATTCAGCACTGATTATAACGATCTTATTAATGATCCTGAGGTTACGGTGGTGAGCATTCTTACCGGCAGCAAATTTCATAAAGATATTGCGCTAAAGGCAATTAAGGCCGGGAAAGATATTATTTGTGAAAAAACAATGATGGACAATGCCGCAGAAGCCGAAGAGGTTGCAAAAGCAGTCGGGAATTCCCGGATACTGTTTTTTTCAGCTTTTATGAAAAGGTTTTTTCCGGCTTCAGTAAAAGCAAAGGAGCTTGTTCCCGCTTTGGGCAGGATTTTTAGTGCTCAGGTTCGTACGTATCAGCCCTGGGGGAATTTTTATGAAGCTGATGATGCGGGGGATTTTGGATTTGTATTGTCGACCTACGGCGGGGCTGTGACTAAATGTGCAGGAAGCCATATGCTTGACATGATGATGTTTCTTTTGGGAAGACCGGAAAGTCTGTACGCCCATATTGACTACATACCGGGAACGCAGTTTGACCGGAAAGCAACAGCCCTCTTTGAGTACAAGGATGGGATGACAGCAAGTTTTGAGGCGGCAACTCATCCATTAAAAAAGATAGGGTATGAAAAAAACTCATGGGATGAATATATCCAGATCAACGGGGTACATGGACGAATAGATCTGTATACGGTTATGTGGGATCAGCCGGAAAACACTGCGGCACTCCTGGTCTACTATAATAATGAAGACGAAACATCAACTGAATACCGGTTTGATGCAGTTAATCCCTTTGATATAGAGATGAAATATTTTCTGGATTGTCTGTCAGACCGAAAGCAGGGCGATTCTGCGGTAGTTGATGGATTTAATACCGATGTAATAATTGAGACAATGACTAAATCGGCACAGGATAAGGTGTCAGTTACAATAGATTGGAAAGGACTGTAGAGGAATACATGGTTATGGAAAAAACATATTCAGAGCATCTTATTTGTAATGCCCATATAGATCCCGCATGGCTTTGGGAATGGGAAGAGGGAACAGCAGCGGCGCTCAGTACATTCCGTGCTGCAGCAGATTTTTGTGAAGAGTATGATGAATTTGTCTTCAATCACAATGAAGCACTGTTGTACGAGTATATTGAGGAGTTGGATCCACCATTATTTGAAAGAATTCGTGTTCTGGTAAAAAGCGGGAAATGGATCATTATGGGCGGATGGTTTCTGCAGCCGGACTGCAATTTGCCTTCAGGTGAGTCTATACTTCGGCAAATCGAGGTGGGACGGGATTACTTTAAGAGAACCTTCGGCATTGATGTGAAGCAAACAGCAATTAATTTTGATCCTTTTGGGCACAGCCGTGGATTGGTGCAGCTGCTCAGGCGAAGCGGATACACCTCCTATCTCATCTGCAGGCCGAATGTAGGGACACCGGGCAGTGAGCTGCCGGGAGATATGTTTACCTGGGAGGGATTGGACGGTTCTCAAATTACCGTTCTGCGAACTCCCTATATGTACAACTCCGTATTGGGGAAAGTTACTGATAGAATTCAGATGTTTCTTGAGCAGGAGCGTGAGAGATCCGGTCCGGGGCTGCTTCTCTGGGGCGTGGGAAACCATGGCGGGGGTGCATCCAGAAAAGATATAACTGATATTGGCAATCTGCCGCAGAATCTGCATCTCAAACACTCAACAGTTGATAATTATTTTAGTGAATTGGATGCATACAGGCAGCAGAACGGCGTAGAATTACCCGTGTTTTCACAGGGGTTGAACCCCTGGGGTGTCGGCTGCTATACATCGCAGATTCGTATTAAACAGAAACATCGTGAGTTGGAAAACCTTCTGTTCAGCGTAGAAAAAATGGCAGCCCAGGCAGCAGTGAATGGATTAACAGCATATCCAGAAGCAGAACTGCTTGAAGCGCAGAGAGATCTGCTGATTATGGAGTTTCATGATATTCTTCCCGGAAGCGGAATCCCTGCAGTGGAGGAATATGGACTCCGTCTGGCCGGACATGGTCTTGAAGTACTTTCCCGGCTCAGGTTTAAAATCCTTTGTGCTTTGCTGCTGCAGGAGCCTCCGGTTCCTGCAGGCAGTTATCCGATATATGTCTATAATCCGCACCCTCATATGGTTTCAGATATATTTTCCTGTGAGATGCAGTTGGAGGACCAAAACTATACTGATGTGTGGACAACTATCAGACTGACTAAGGATGGAGAAACTCTGCCTTCCCAGATTGAAAAGGAGGAGTCCAATATTCCTCTGGACTGGCGTAAGAAGGTAACGTTCCGTGCCTCATTGGAACCTGGATTAAATCGTTTCGTGGGATATCCCGAAGTTCTGCAGCAGACGCTTTCAACCTATGTGGAAACTATGGATCGACTATCTTTTACTACTGAAAGTATGAAAGTAGAGATAAGCAGGATTACCGGATTACTTGATTCCTTTGCAGTATTGGGAGATGAGCTGATAGGTTCAGAGGGCATTGTTCCCGTTGTTCTTGCGGATACGGAAGATCCCTGGGGGATGGAAAACTCGGTGAATTTGGCCGAACGGGGACGTTTCAGGTTAATGACTCATCAGGAAGCTGCTGATTTTAGAGGATTTCCCATTACTGAGACCCCGGCAGCGGTAACAGTGATTGAGACGGGTGCAGTCAGGACGGTAGTTGAAGTTCTGATGACCTATGGTAACTCAAATATGGTCATTCTCTACAGTATCCCGGCCAAAGGAAGCCGTATTGAAATCTCCATCAGAGTGAAGTGGGATGAGATACGTTCAAAACTTAAACTTAGGATACCTACTGCACTGCAGGATCGACACTGTATCAGTCAGATTATGGCGGGTAGAGAGGAGCTTCCACCCAAAAACATGGAGTGTGCGGGGCAGAAATGGGCCGTTGTTCATGATCAGAAAGCAGCTCTGGCCATTATTAATGATGGTACGTATGGATTGGATTTTGATGATTCTGTTCTGCGTCTCACACTCTTAAGATCTCCGGCCTATTCTGCTCATCCGCTGGGTGACCGCGAAATAGTAAGAAAGGACCGCTACACTCCCCGGATTGATCATGGAGAACGTATATTTAATTTCCGCATTCAGGGCGGGGGATGTGATGAGGTTTTAACTCATATCGATAGGGAAGCCCAGGAGTGGGCGGAATCACCCTATGCTTTGTCTGTATTTCCGCTTGGTAAAGAGGCAGCCGCTGTGCATCCGGCGCTGGAGCTTGTGGGGGACGGAGTAATCCTGACATCACTGCGGATGGATGGAAATGGCCCGGATGTCCTGCGGTTTCATCTTCAGGAGACAACCGGGAATCCGATTAGTGCACAAATAAGGTTTCTGGGATCAGGAGATTGTCAGACTATTATGTTGGAACCGTTTGAGGTTGCAGAGTATCACTATAACGTACTGAATGGAGAGTTGAAGTATGCATGGTAATAGAAAAGAGATCGAGGCAAAACTGAAAAACTGGTGGGATAATGGTGATCAGAAAACCCCCTGTTTTTTATATAATTCCGTTAGTCCCGATTTTAAAGAGGTTCACACTGATACCCTCAAACAATATTGGACGGATATGGATTTAAGAATTGACCGGAGTCTGCGGATGAATGCCCGGACAACGTACTTAGGTCAGGCTACTCCCTTTCACTGGCTCGATTATATGGCGAGCACTATGTGTGTGGTTCTTGGATGTGAAGCGCAGTATGTTGATACAGAGGGAGTATGGACAAACCCGAGATTTTCTTCTGTCGAAGAGGTTGAAGATGTTCAGCTGGATTTTACCAATGAACACTACCAAATACTCAGGGAGATGAATAAACGCCTGGCATTGCGGGTTCCGGCAGATGAACCGATTGCTTTTTTTGCGCTGGAAGGAATTACCGATATTGTCTCTGGTCTCTATGGTGTTGAGGAATTTCTCATGGATATGATTCTGAAGCCGCAGGAAGTGAAAGGGGCGATGAAACATATTAAACGGATATGGATCGATGCATTTCATGATTTTAAGCAAATAATCTATAAGAACAGGAATCCGGAAAGCGGTATTGGCTGGGCCGGTATTTGGTCACCAGGGACAACCTTTCCCATGCAGGAAGATTTAACCTATATGATTTCAACTGATATGTATAAAGAGTTCTGTGTGCCGCATGTCACTGATATTGCATCAGTTCTTGATTATCCGCTTTATCACCTTGATGGTATCGGTGCAATACCGCACTTGGATGCCTTGCTTCAGATTGATGAAATAAAGGCCATCCAATGGGTTCCCGGTGCGGGAAAAGAGCCTATTGCACAATGGTATGAACTGATAGAGAAGATTGTTAACAAGGGGAAATCCATTCAGGTTTTTGCCAAACCAGAGGAAGTTGATGATTTAGTGAAGCATGTAGGCTCTAATCGCCTGTTAGTTACCGTGACTGATGCAGAAATTTCTGAAGCAGAGGCGCTTCTGGAACGATATAAAGATTGATGACAGATTATTTTACTGAAAAATTGGAGTTGCTATGAAATATAGAGATAAACGACCGGCACTCTCTCTGGATGACCTCTCAACGGCATGGTTAAGGCGGCGGGTAACAGATCTGAAGGCAATGCCTGGATTGAATAATACGCTTGGTTCCATTCAGATGGAAGCAGATATTCTGGCTTTCAAGCATCCGGTGTTTCCTCCCTACAGCGCGGGTGGTGAGCTTACCGGATATACTTTCCTGGGGCAGCGGCATCTGGCACAGGTGACTGATTGGGTAAAAATTCGCTGGAAAGCTTATGAGGTTGAAAGAGAGTGCAGTACCGGATCCTGGTTTTTGTCAAGCAGAACAGCTCTGCATCCAACAGAACCTCTGGTAGTGGTGTCTCTTACGATAACGAATACCACTACTGAACAGAAATCGCTGGATATAGGTTTTCTGCTTTCAGGGCGTTCCCGAAATACGGGAGAAAGGGGATATGCCTGGGCAGTACCGGAGGTGCCTACAGCGGTATCCAGTTTTAGTTCAACTGAAGGACTTTATCAGAATATTGAGATGGCAGATATATCCGGTACGCTTCTGTTAGGTAATGATGCAGGAAACGGATATTCAGCTCAATCCTTTTCTCCTGCTCCGGATTCCTGGGAGCGCGGACAAATTGCCCGATTTCAACGGGATTTAAAGCCTGGAGAAGAGTTTGTCTTGAATTTTTCTTCATCCTTTCATGAAAATCAGGAGAAGGCTCTCCATCTGGTGAATGAGTGGAAAGGACGGGAAAAACAACTTCTGATTACAGCCCGCCATTGGTGGGAAGAGTTGTGGGAGGCTGCATTTACCGTTGGAAATTCACATTTCAGCGGGAATGCACCTATTCTTGAATCATCCAGACCTGAATTATTAAAACTCTACTATATGGCTATTCTGACTGAAATTACCTGTCGACGTAAATATCCGGAAGCGGTAGTAATACCAAGTTATCTTACGCTTTGGCCGCGTAGAGGTGAAGGTTCAACGTATTTAACCTGGGAGATGCCCTATATATCCGGATTATTATCAAAATTGGATCCGGATGGATTGGAAGGTTTGTGGAATCTTACTGCCCAGGCACCATTTCTGGATTCTCAGGTTGCCAATCTGTTTGAAGGGAGCTTTGGAGGATGGACCTGCTGCGGACATCCGCAGACTATTTTGACTGGAGCGTTAAATTTACAACGCTGGGCAGGCAATGTTAACTGGAAAAAGAGCATTATTATCAGGCAAAAAAAGAAAGTTGAGGGGTTTGAGGCAGCCAGTCAGAATCAGATTCTGCATGAAGAAGCCGGATCTCACACCCATACCCGTAAAATGACCGGATGGGAGGTGTTTAAAGAGTCCCTCTATTATCATCGGAGTCAAAAGGTTCCTCAAAGCAGTCTTGCAGATGTAGGGAATCGGGATGCCTATCTTGAGTGTGTAACTGATTATGCTCATGGTACGGCAGCCCTGACAGCAATTCAAATTTGGGCACTAAAAGAGTCAGCAGCCCTTACGGGAGAATCCTATGATGAAGAGATTCAGCGACTGCTAAAAGAGGTATTGGCCCTTTATAGGGAAGGCAAAGGTTATTTTAGCTGTCGCTTTTCTGATGGTCGTGTGTTTGATGCACCTAATCTCTATGATGTAGGTGTGGTTCTGTCAACTTTGGGTGATGAACTTCCGGCAGCAATGGTTACCGAGATAGCTGAATTTGTCCGGGACAATCTCATAACAAAAACCTGGTGTCACAACCTGTGGCCGCTCTCTCTGGATGTAGTAAGCGGTTTGCGGTGTGATCATCAATGGGCCGGAAGTTTTTCCGCCTGGCCGGCGCAGTTTGTTTTGGGATTGGCTAAGAGTGGTTATGAGGCTCCATGGGTTGAAGAGTGGCTTCAGGGGATGTCTGCAGTCACTGCTCAGGGACCTTTCGGGCAAGCTTATTGGGCTGAAGATATCTATACTCCTGAAGCGGGCGGAGCAGCCAAATGTTTCGACGAACTTTCTCAGGGAAATCACTGGGTTATTCAAAGCGGTGTGCATTTCTTTGATATGGTTGTCGAGGGGTTGCTGGGTGTTCAGGCTGATATTCAGGGAAATGTCAGCCTGAAGGGAGGTTTATCAGCGTACCAGAAGGAGAGCTCTCTGTATAATATCAGAACTCACGGAAATCTGGTTCATGTTGTCCAGGGAACTGTTGAAACAGAAGAAGGGTAGACATGGAAACAAAAGAACGAATACTGGCGGCTATTGAACACAGAAAAGTAGACAGGGTTCCCACAGACTTCTGGGCAACCCCTGAAGTGCAGGAATCTCTTTGTGATTACTTTGGTATTGAAGAGGGTCGGGGGGGGCGTTCTCCCTGGATCGGATTAAACGGCGGAACGCTTTCCCGGGGTCTTCCCGGAATTTTACGACTGTTTGACCGGCTGCATATTGATGGAATATTTGATGTCCATCCACCCTACATTGGCCCGCCAAAACGTGAGGAAGCCGGACTTACCTTTAACGAGTGGGGATTTGGCTACCGGGAAAAGCGGTATGCTTACGGGGTCTACAGTGAGCAGGTTGTGTACCCTCTCTCTGAAGTACAGACTATAGAGGAGTTGGACAGATATGCCTGGCCGGATCCTGACTTGTACGATTATACAGCACTGCCGAAGCTTATAGAACAATGCGGCGGACACGCGGTAAATGTAGGATATTCTGCTGCATTTACTTTCCATAATTACCTGAGGGGGTTAGAAAATTCTTTGCTGGATCCTCATCTTAATCCTGAACTGACCCGTGAACTGCTCCGTCGCCTTTCAGATTTCTTTACTGAATACCATACCCGATGTTTTCAGGCGGCAGCTCCTTATATAGATGTTTCACAGGTAACCGACGACTGGGGAAGCCAGACAGGTCTGATGGTGAGTCCTGCGACATTCCATGAATTTTATCAATCGATTATGGACCGGGGGGTACGCCTTACAAAAGAGTATGGCATTAAAGCTTTTCATCATGATGACGGTGACTGCAGGCAGCTGCTTCCTGAGTTGGTAGAGATGAAAATAGATATCCTGAACCCAATCCAGTATCGTTGCGGCGATTGGGATCTTGCGGCCTTAAAATCGACCTATGGGGATAAAGTATGTTTTCACAGCGGTGTTGATAATCAGGAGGTTCTGCCTCTTGGCACTCCGGAGATGGTAAAGGCTGAAGTGCACAAACTTATTGATACTCTGGCAAGCGACGGTACCGGATTTATTATAGGTCCCTGTCATAATCTTCAGCCTAATACTCCATTAGAAAATATAATTGCCCTGTATAAAGCTGCAGACGAGTACGGGTATTGATCAGACTGATACGAATTTAACGGTGTTCAATCAGGATTGCACCCCCGGAAAAATCTGAAAGATCAGAGATCTTTAAAACAGTATCAGTAAGTTCAAAAGATGCTGATGGTTCAATAAATTTGATAATTTTTGATGTGCCCGTTTTGAAGCTGTGTAGATTATCGCTGAGATCTATTGATAAAGAGGCCGGCGCTGATTCAAATGTATGAAATACTACCAGAGTAGAACTTTCTCCTTTTCTGATGACAGATTGCCATCCTCCAGGATGCAGATAACTTTCTCCTCCCTCTCTTAGCAGGCAGCTGTTGCCCTCCAGAAGTACCGGAACACAGTGTCTGTAGAACTCCTGAGCCAGAGCCAGAATTTGCACCTGCTCTTCATTAAGATCCACTATATCTCCACTTATGCACATTCGTCCTAAAAAGGTGGCTGAAAGGCTGTAGTACAGCCGTTTAATGGAATCGTCCTTTCGAAGCACAGCCCAGATCTGAGATTTTCCGGGTATGATAGTCTGCTGCACATTTGCTGCAATGATGGGAATTGCTGTTGTTTCGTGTGCATCAGAAAAAGATGTCATCGATGTCCGATTAATCATGGGCGATACGAGACGGTGTCCCCCGGATGAGCAGTTCTCGATAACTACCTGAGGATATTTCTCATGCAGACTATCAAATAATTTATAGACGCCAAAAATATGCTGCCGCAGTCCTTCTCCATAGGAATCCGGATCGTCAGCACCTATACCTATGGTCTCGTTATAATCAATCTTTATATATCCTAAATTGCACGACTCAATAAGGTGAGAGAGTTTCTGCAGTAGATATTCGATTACTTCCTGTTTTCTCAGATCCAGAAACCGTCGTTCACCTGCCTGGATGGGGATGCCGTCCCGTTGGAGAAGCCAGTTGTTTTTGTCCCACAAAGAAGATCGGGGGCCGACTACTTCAAACTCGAACCATAATCCCGGGATTAATCCCATTGTACGCAGTTCACGGCAAAGAGTATCCAGACCTTGAGGATACAACTCTTTTGAGGGTATCCAATCGCCCTGCGCATTGGACCATAGGCCGTTTTTATCAGAATACCATCCGGCATCTATTACAAAATAGGTGAAGTCCAGTTTTGCACAGGCTTGCGCTATAGCTAAAATGGTTTGATGATCGGGATTGCCCCAGGTAGTGCACCATTCGTTAAACAATGTAGGCAGAGATGCTTCACTTTTCGGTAGGCAGCAAGGAGAATGTTGAGATTGGGATGTGGTTAGTCGCTGATTTAGTGCATAAAAACTATTTTCTGATGCTGTTGTAAGCAGAGCCTCCGGAAGCCACAGCGTCTCATCCGGTGCCATCCGTTTTCTCCAGTGACCGAATTCCCAATCCGCAAGACCTCCTGAGATGCAGAGAAAATCATCTTGTCTGAACAACTCCATTTGCCAGGATCCTGACCAGTTTACCTGAGCTCCCCACATCACTCCTGCTTCTGTATCTTCAATACCCAGGAGAGGGAACCAGCCGCGTACCGGCATACTTCCGATTTGTCCAAATCTTTCACATCTGGCTGCATGTCCTGACCAGGACCGCTCCAGCTCCAGAGATTCAAGCGTTCTCTTGTCTAATCTTCCTTCCGCAGCCCAGGAGCTGCGCAGGCGGTATATTGATAATCGTTCTTTTGCATCCTGCAGATCGAACGGGGTAATGAATCCAAGGTTGAAGCTGGAAGCCATTTCAATAGTTTGGTCCTGAATCCCGATATTTTTTATGGATGAACGAATGGTAACAAAGACTGCCCCTGATTCCCAGGAGAGCGTATGAACGGTTTCGATCCCTAATAATTCATTCCTGCTTGTTGTAGTTACTTTCAGTTTTCCCTTTTCCCGCTGTACATCCTGATGATGAAAGAGCGTTTCCCTGCTGGCTTTACCTTTACGCATAGTCAGCCCTTGAGTAAATCCGTCTCTTCGCGGGTCTCCCGCCAGACTAAACTCTACCAAAGGCTGCATTTCGAAGGCTTGAGGGGGTGACATAAAAACTCTCAGCGCTTCTATCTCTTTTATTCCGGAAAGATCGGTTCTGTGAGAGGTAAGGTTATCAAATTCCTTTTTATCTGCGGGTATGAGATACATTCCAACCTGCCGGCTGTCCATATCCTGCATATAGGTGATTATCATATCACCGCATAAAAACTGAGAGAGCTGCTTTAGTTTCATCGTAGGCACACTTATCCTTTTATTCTGGTATTTTTTGATTTACCAGTATTTGCTGCTTTATGAGTTTTCAATGCTAGCACGGCATCGAACTGGTGTCAAAACTTTCAAAAAAAGTTTTAATTTCGATAAAAGCATCAGCTGTTTAATGGGTGAGTCAATTTCTAAAACCGAAGATTATTAGAAATTGACTTTTGAAGTTTTCAGTTGTTTTTGATATATCTTTTAAATATAAAGATATATCAAAACAAAAAACTTCTGACCAATAGGTTGCTTTTACAAAATTGTTTAATTTTGTAAAAGCTTCGAGTGTTTAATTCGACTTCCCGGGGACTGGTGAAACCTCCGTATTTATACTATGTTTTCATCAGCAGGAAAGTTAAAAAATGAGAGGGTGTAAACTGCATGGCACAAGTTTCCGGAATTAAATACTACTCACCGATTGAAGAGAGAATCAACATCATATCCCATGGTGCTGGATTTATAGCAAGTATCGCTGCATTGGTTCTGCTGGTTTTGCAGGCCTCTCTGAACGGGAATGTGTGGCATAAAGTCAGCTTCAGTATTTTCGGTACCAGTTTACTGCTTTTGTATGCTGCATCCACACTGTATCACAGCTCGAAAAAGCCGGAATTGAGAAAAAGACTCAAAATCATAGACCATGCATCAATCTATATCCTTATTGCCGGTTCGTATACTCCGTTCACTATTGTAACGTTAAATGGAACAGTTGGATGGGTGATTTTCGGTATCGCCTGGGGGATAGCTTTGACCGGTATCATTCTGAAGTTGTTTTTTACCGGGGAATATAATCTCCTCTCGACGATTATGTATGTAATGATGGGGTGGCTGGTAGTCTTTTTTATCAAACCTCTCATGAACAATCTGTCATCCGGAGGACTCTTTTGGTTGATGGCCGGAGGGATCTCCTACACGGTAGGCGCTGTTATCTATATGATTAAAAAAATTCCCTACAATCATGCAATTTTCCATATATTTGTGCTTATCGGCAGTACCTGCCATGTAGTTTCTGTCTATCTATATGTGTAGGTGTGTATGACTCCATTTATCATATTATGTGCAAGTATCGGGTACGGGATAGAAAGTGTATTCGGTTTTGCCGGGTCGGTTGTTACCTATTTACTGCTTACACAATTTCTTACTGCTAAAGAAACAATTGCTCTGCTGCCTGTTTTTGCCCTTGCGGGGAGTCTTATAATACTTACCAGCGACTGGAAAGCGATTAGGTGGCGGGTGATTCTGAAAGTATGCATATATGCTCTTCCCGGGCTGGCACTCGGTATTTTCTTTATGGATCGGCTTCCGGATAACTATCTTTCCACTGGTGTGCTGATAATTATTCTTGTGTACGGTATCAGCCTGATTGCAGGAAAGAACCCCTCGGTGCCTTCAAAGTTGAGAATCCCTTTGTATTTTATATCAGGCGCGGTAATTGGTGCTTCCAGTCTGGGAGTTCTCTTCGTACCTGTTTTAAGTTCAGAGCTGGGAGATCGTAGAAGCTTTCGGGCGAGCCTGGCACTGCTCTGGTTCATTACCGCATGTTTTCGGGTGCCGCTCTATATAGCAAGTGATATTCTCACCAAATCGGGTATAATCAGCGGACTTTGGGCAATACCGTTTCTCTTCATCGCAATAATTGGCGGATTCATGATTCACAAAATTATTCCAGAAGCCCATTATAAGCGGTATGTAGGATTGGCAATATTTGCTGTTTCCGTGGTTAACCTTATTTTCTAAAATGGTGCCTTAAAAAAGGTACCTGGCACGAAATACTTGTTTTGATATCGGTTTTCTGCTGGGAATCGGGACAGGTAATGGGTTATAGTTAAATTTGTATTTCGTGCCAGGTACGAATTCCTTATTTGGCTAATCAGAAAGTGGAGGTACAGGAACATATGGCAGGTAAAATAAAAACAAAGCTGACTGTGGGTAAGACGTTTATCGTGTTATTTTTATTGTTGGTACTGATTGCGTTTTTGGTAATGATTAAGGGGTATCTCATTGCTCTGGTTTTAGCCGGATTGGCTGCAGCCTTACTGTCTGCCTTTCACCGGTGGATGACACGAAAGCTGAAAGGTCGACACCGGACGGCCGCAGTAATCGTTCTTGTTCTTACCTGTTTGGGAATAGGTCTTCCTCTGATTGGATTGGCAGCTTTAGTGACCGCTCAGGCGGTTAAGATAGGGACCCTGCTGGCTCCCTGGGTTACAGAACAGATCAGCAGCGGATCGTCAATTTTTGATCTTATTGCAAAACTGCCTTTCGGTAATCAATTGGAGCCGTATCGGGAGATGATTATCGAACGTATTGGGCAGATTGGAGCCGGCCTGGGTAGCTTTATTGTCAGCAGCATTCCGGATATTACCAAAGGGACCGTAAGTTTTTCACTAAATATTTTTATCTTCATTTATTCTCTCTATTTTTTTCTCGTTCATGGAACAAGTATGGTGGAAAAAATGCACCAGTATATACCACTTCAGAGGACGGATAGTGAGCTGATCCTTGATAGAGGAATTACCGTTATTCGTGCTTCTCTCAAAGGTATTTTGATTATCGGATTTCTCCAGGGATTTCTCATGGCAATTGCATTTTGGATTGCAGGTATTCAGGGGGCTGCATTTTGGGGAGCAATAGTGGTTGTTCTTTCCGCAATTCCAGGTGTCGGTGCACCATTGGTGTGGATTCCGGCAGTAATCTATCTGATAACGGTGGGTCGTATAGGATGGGCCATTGGTCTGGTGATCTGGGGAGTCTTAGTGGTTGGATTGATTGATAATATTCTTCGACCAGCGGTAGTGGGGCGTGATGCTAAATTACCTGATCTGCTGATTCTTGTTAGTATCCTGGGAGGTCTTGGTTTATTCGGAGCATCCGGAATATTAATTGGACCTGTTCTGGCGGCTGTTGTGGTAACAGCTCTTGAAATTTACCGGCACATGTTCAGCGTAGAATTAGAAGAAAAGATAACAGAGATGGAGTCGAAGAAGGCACCCGAGAAAATTACTTAATACCTGCATGCTCAGGCACTTTTTAATAATAAAAACTATTCCATATTGTTAGCTAAGAAACTTTATTATTAGCTAAGTAGATGGTATGATGCATACATGGTTAGCTAATAATAATAAGTATGGCTAAAAAGATTCCGCTTGATAGAAACCAGGAGTTGCCTATGTACGTCTCAACCACACAAATTCAGAATAATTTCGGTAAATACCTCAAACTCTGCAAAGTGGAGAATATTATAATTACAAAGAATGGGAAGAAGCGGGCGATGCTTCTCTATTATCCACGTAATAGCAACGGTTACGAAGCTGGTGAACCTTTTTCCAGTTATGGAACCAGCCCGAGAAAACCGGAGTATGTCACCTATCAGCAGTTTATGGAAATGACGGAAAACAGTGAGAACCGGTATGAACTGATTGATGGAGAGGTGTTTCTCCTTGCATCTCCCAGTTTTACTCACCAACGGATTCTCAAGGATATAAATAATGATTTCCAGAACTTCTTTAAAAATCATGATACCTGTGATGCGTTTATGGCTCCGTTGGATATTGAACTTATTCGCCAGCAGATAAAACTACTGCGGGAGGAGAATGAGGATGATATCAATATTGTCCAGCCGGATCTCATGGTTCTTTGCGATTATATGAAAGATATAAATAAGAAAGACAAATACATGGGTACCCCATCTCTCGTTGTAGAAATTCTTTCACCGTCCACAGCCAGTAAAGATCGTATTAGGAAGCTGGGTCTCTATATGGAGAGTGGCGTGGGCGAATGCTGGATAGTTGATCCAAAGGGAAAGAAAGTAATGGTCTATGCTTTTCAGGATAGGGAAATTGTGGATGATGGTATCTTTCTTATTGGTTCGCGGGCAGAATCCTTTATCTATCCGGGATTGGGAATCGATGTTGATACTCTGTTTTAAAAGGTGCCTGATACGTTTTACTGATTACGGCTTGTTTTTCCGAAATGCAGAGGGGGTGAATCCTGTTGCAGACTTGAAAATCTTGTAGAACTGACTAAGGCTCGAGAATCCGCATGATAAAGCAATATCCAGAATGGAAACACTTGTCATCGTTAACTGCTTTTTGGCAAATCTAACTCTTGCTTCTGTTATCAACTGCGACGGAGTAGTTTTATAGTATTTTTTAATCTGACGGGATAGATGTTCCCGGGAAAATCCGATCATATCTGAGAGTGATTCTATAGGTAGACTCAAATTCTTCTCAACGGTAAGAAGGTTGAAGAAATCCTGGATCCAGGCTGGAGCTGAAGTTTTGCTTTCAGGTTTTTCTTTTGTCTGAAGTATATCCTTATTTGTCTCCTCCAGAGCAGAAAATAGATTCATCAGGAATAATTCAAGATTAAATTTGGTATTTTCCCTGCTCAACAATTTTGAAAGAAGATCGTTAATCTGATCAAATAGGTTGTCGGGTAAGACCCACTGCAGAGATGAAAGATGCCTGTCAGTAAAACGATAATTATACCTTTGGGATAAGCTTTCAAGTGATTCATTCGGGAATGCAATATTTACCAGCTGTAATCCGGATTTTGAATAGAAAGTATGAGAATCAAAAGATCTTATAATGCATAAATGATTTTTTTTGAGAGGATATCTTGTGCCGTTTAATAGATGTATTCCTGTTCCCTTCTCGATCCAGAACACCTCACAGAATGAGTGTCTGTGAATTCCCGGGCTGCCGTGTACAGAGGGCGCATCCCGATGAATGTAATAGTAATCATCACCAGATAAAAAGGATTTCAGTTTAATAGCTTCCATAATATCACTAAATCACAAAAATAAATCATAATCAAGGAAGATGTCTGCAGAATTGTATTACATACTGGAATTCGGAGGAAGCAAATGAACAGTAAAGAGCGAATGGTAAAAGCATTAAATCTGGAAAAACCTGATCGTCTTCCCGTAACAACGCATCATGTGATGACGTCATATTTGGATAAGTATTTGAACGGGATTGATGCCCAGGGTTTTTTTGATTATTTTAGGCTGGATCCAATTCTCTGGGTTGATAAAGTTAAGCCGAACAGGAACCAGCACATAATTATACTGCCGGACGGTAGTAACCTCATTGTTTCCGATGAATGGAGAGTTGAGTATGCAGAATTACCGGACCCCCAATATAAAACCTACCGTTACACAATTAAGACCCCCAACGGCAATCTGACCACAGTTCTGCAGAGCAATATCCATACTTCATGGGTACTTGAGCACCTGATTAAGGAGAAAAAAGATTTTGACATAGTAATGAAGCATGCTCCATTTTACGAAGCTGATGTGGCTGAAATAAACAGAGCTGCTGATGAATTTGGAACCAGGGGCATAGTGAGGGGAACCATTCCCTGTTTTGATATTTTTGGGCAGCCGGGATGCTGGCAGGATTTTGCCTGTTTGTACGGAATAGAGAAGTTAATTTATGAAACTTATGATGGCCCGGGATGGATTCATACAGCTTTGTCTTTTTTACGGGATAGAAAACTGAATTACATTAAGTCCCTGAAAGGTGTCAGGTACGATTTAATTGAGTTAGGTGGAGGAGATGCCTCTACCACGGTAATTTCACCGACTCTGTTCAGAGAATTTGTAGCACCTTATGATTCAGCCCTGATTTCTGCAGCTAAAGATGTAGGGCAGAAGATAGTCTATCATACGTGCGGGGGGATGATGCCAATACTTGAGGATATCGCTGCGATGGAGCCTGCTGCCATAGAAACCCTGACTCCCATCGGTATGGGTGGGGATGTGGATCTGAAAGAGGTAAAAAGAAGAGTTGGCGATAAGGTGTGTTTGATCGGTGGATTTGATCAGGGAGGACTTTTTGTAAATGTGACTCCTGCAGAGACCAGAAAAGCGGTACGGGATGCTTTTGAGGCGGCTGGTGAGGGTGGGGGCTTTATTCTTTCTCCATCAGACCACTTTTTTGATGCTGATGAAGATTTACTGAGAGCTTTTGCCGAAGAGGCTGCAACTTGTACATACTAGTTTTATATCGATTGACCTCCTGTTTTTTTCTTGAAGAGCCCTCAGTTATACGCTATCATTTCAACAGTTGATTCTAGATTGGCTGAAGGAAGCTGGGTACAGCTTAAGCGTAATTGCTTAAATAGCCGCAGAACCTTTATCTACAGCAGATATATCTCACTGGTTGATATCTGCTGGATCTTAGATGTACAGGAGCCTGCTGAAGAATCAGCTCCTGATCAAATGGGGAATACTGTGGCAAACCTTTCATATCATAAAAATATAGTAGTTAATTATTTCTTTACTCTTTTCTGTAACCTCGATCTGACCAGAGGACTCTGGATGATCTATCTGGCTTCACGGGGATTCACCCTGCTGCAGTTGGGTGTACTTGAAGGGGTGTTCCATATTACGTCATTCCTGATGGAGGTCCCGACAGGGGCTGTAGCCGATCTCTGGGGACGAAAGATAAGCCGTCTTGTTGGGCGTGTGTTTTTCCTTGCCAGTCTTATTCTTATGTTTTATGCCCGGAATTTCTCGTTTCAGCTTTTGGGATTTATTGTGTGTGCAGTTGGCTATAATCTTGAATCAGGAGCCGGGGAAGCACTTATCTATGATTCGCTGCTTCTGGACGGCAGGAAAGATGATTACATGCGGGTGACAGGAAGGAAGGAGCTGGTCTATCAGTCTGCTGCTGTAGCGGCATATCTTGTTGGCGGCTATCTGGCCGTAAGAAGCTATCCATTGGTGTTTCATATCTCAATGGGTATCGCTCTGGCCTCATTGGTGAGCGGGTTTTTCTTCATTGAGCCGCAGATAGAGAAGACCGCTGTTACCAGTGATAAAGAGGGTGGAACACAAGGGCTCTCTTTCGGAAAAAAAATACGAACATCGATGAAGAACCAGACTGTTGAGAGTCTAAAAGTCATTCGACGCCGACCAAGGATTGCCTTTCTGATAATTTTTTCGGAGCTCATTTTTACTATCATGGTCAGCCTCTTTTTCTATCTTCAGAATTTCTGGAAGAGCGAAGGGAAGGATGAATTTTATATAGGAGTTGTCTTTGCTGTAGGGTCACTGGTTTCCGGCCTGATCAGCCTGCGCGCCCCGGCAATTGAGAAGAAGATAGGTGAGCACGGAGTTCTAATCTCTATGCCGCTTCTGCTTCTGGTCTGTCTCTGGGGTATAGCACTTACTCCCTGGCAGGCACCGTTTTATGTCATGATGGGTATAATTGAAGGCATTCTCATAGTGGCTATCAGTGATTACATCAACCGCCTTATCCCCAGTCAGAACCGGGCTACAATACTCTCATTCCAGAGCATGACATTCAGCCTGTTTATGATAATTCTATTCCCTGTTATTGGGTGGGTAGGTGATACCCTGTCCCTGAAAACTGCATTTCTGTGGATGGCTGTTTTTGTGAGTATTTTAAGTGCTCTCTATGTAATTTTGGTACGTTCAATTTTAGTTTCACCGAATGTTAATGAAGAGGCTGGTGCTGATCAAAGATAATCCGAATTTATATTGAGACATTCAGATTATTGTCAAATAATACTTGAATATTCGGATTAACATTCCGAATATACGATGTTAAAGTATTCTATGATTCCTAGACCGCAGTATAAATTACAAATTCTGAAAGCTCTGAAAAGATCAAAAATCACCGCACTGCTTGGCCCCAGACAGTGCGGAAAAACTACTTTGGCAAAAGAAATCTCTACCCAAAGAACATCACATTTTCTGGATGTGGAAGCACCTTCAGATAGAGCAAAGCTTCAGAATCCCGAGTTGTACTTTAAAAATATTACGGGGTTGATAATCATTGATGAGATTCAACAAATGCCTGAGTTGTTTCCTGTACTACGTGTTCTTGCTGACCAATCTGAAAATGGTCGTTTTCTCATTTTGGGCAGTGCCTCACCAAAAATAGTAAAGAATGCATCAGAAACCTTAGCCGGAAGAATTGAATTAATTGATCTCCAGGGCTTCAACCTTTCAGAAACCGGAAATAGTGAATTATATAGACTCTGGACAAGGGGAGGGTTCCCCCTTTCGTATCTGGCGGGAACAGAAGAAGGCAGCCTGGCCTGGCGGGAAGGTTTTGTGAGAACCTTTTTAGAAAGGGATATACCATTACTGGGTATAAATATTCCTTCAACAACTTTACGACGTTTTTGGACAATGCTCGCCCATAGTCATGGTCAAGTACTGAACAGTTCTCTGCTGGCGAAATCAATGGGAATGAGTGATAAAACGATTCGTTCGTATATCGATATATTAAGCGCTACATATATGGTACGGCAATTACAACCATGGTTTTCCAATTTGAAAAAACGACAGGTTAAGTCACCTAAAATATACATCACTGATACAGGTCTTCTTCATCATTTATTAGGAATCAATAATCTCGAGTCTTTGATGTCACATCCTCAATTGGGACCATCATGGGAAAGCTTTGCTATGGAGCAGATTATTAGAAAAATTCCAGGGATAGTTCCCTATTTTTGGTCAACATACAGTGGCGCTGAATTGGATCTTATTCTTTTAGGAAATGGAAAAAGATTTGGACTTGAGTTCAAGTTTACAGATACACCAAAATCTACAAAATCAATGCATTCAGCAATTAATGATCTTAATCCGGGAAAGATATATGTTATAAACAATTCAGACTTGCGTGATATAGTAATGTGTGTTACAGTAAAAAATATTACTATAAAAGAGGGCAAAATGAAGTTCTATGCAAGAGAACGGGAAATAGATTTACTTGAAAAGCAGTATAAGCAGGTAAGTGGAAAATCAATCATGACAGTGATAACTGGTAGAAGGAGAATAGGGAAAACATCACTGTCAAAAATATATGCAAAGAATAAAAAGACCCTCTATCTTTTCGTATCAAAGAAAGATGAAGTACTTCTCTGTGAGGAATTTATTCAGAGAATAAAAGAAGATTTCAATATTCCTGTCATTGGAGAAATAAGAAAATTTAGAGATGTCTTCAAACTAATAATGGAAATAGGAAAGAATGAAAAAATCGTAGTAATTATTGATGAATTTCAGGAATTCTTTCAAATAAATGAATCAGTTTACTCTGAGGTACAGAATCTATGGGATGAATATAAGAACGATTCAAATGTACATTTAATATTTATAGGCTCAATTTATTCTCTAATGCATAAAATATTTAAGAATAGTAAGGAACCTCTTTTCGGAAGGGCTGATAGAGTAATGTATTTGAAAGCATTTCCACCCAAAGCAATAAAAGAAATTCTAAATGATAATAATAAATATAGTATTAATAATTTATTTATTAATTATTTGCTGACAGGAGGAGTTCCGAGATATCAAGAAATCTTATTAGATAATGAAAAATATTCAGAAGAAGAAATTTTAGATTTCTATTTTGAAATTGATTCCCCATTTATTGAAGAGGGTAGAACAATACTTATCGAAGAATTTGGAAAAGAATATGGCACATATTTTTCAATTTTGGAATTAATGTCTGATGGAAGAACTTCCCGTAGCGAGATCGAATCAATATTAGAGAAAGATATTGGTGGATATTTAGAAAAATTAGTTACAGATTATGATATTGTAGGAAAAATAAAACCGATAGGTGCAAAACCAACTGGAAGAATACAAAAATATTTTATAAAAGATAATTTTCTTAAATTTTGGTTCAGATATGTATATAAATATCGTTCTGCAATTGAGAATAATAATTATATATATATAAGAAAGAAATTAGAAGAAAATTTAAGAACATATAGCGGTCCTATTCTTGAAAAGCTTTATCATGAAATATATCGAAATTCTGGAAAATATGTTGAAATAGGTAATTATTGGGAAAAGGGTAACCAGAATGAAATAGATTTGGTATGTATTGATGAGTTAACTACAAAAATAATAGTAGGTGAAATAAAGATGAATAAAGAAAAAGTGAATATGAATAATTTAAAAGAAAAATCAAAGAATTTGATTAAGAAATTTAAAGAATATGAAATTGAATATTTAGGACTCGGACTTCAGGATGTTGATAATATTTTAGAGAAAGAATGTTTATAACACATATAAGCCCCCAATACGTCAAGGGGTAAAAGAAGTCCGGCCCCGAAAAAAAATCGTTGCCAAAATCTGAATGAATGCAGCCGGAAATAACACGTCATCTGAATCGATGTTCCGATGAGAATCCAGAAAAGTGAT
>JABMQR010000076.1 GCA_013202335.1 Bacteroidota bacterium | reverse complement strand
GGCTTCGCCTTATCGTGGGCTATATGTTAAAGCGACCTAGGCTCGGCCGCACTGCCTGGGAAGGCTCCGAAAAAGGGCTTTTTAGCATATTCTATACCTCGTTAAAGTATCTATTTTGAAGGTTTTTTCAAAGATTTACTCAAAATAAATGCTTTTTCGGAGGCTTCCCTGGCACCTTTTATAAGCTACACTCTGATTTAGTGATTCAGAGTGTAGAGTAAGTTGGTTTGCTTTAAATAGATTCATATTTGAACATAGTACAGGTTAAACAAGCAAGATTCTCTATTTTAGATACATATAAACTATAACAACATATGTCTGACAAAACTCAGAGACTGCCTCATATCATTCTCATAATCACTGGTATCCATAAGATTACGGAAAAGGCTAACAGCAGACCCTACCTCACTACCTGGTTTCACAAAAGGTTCCATGGTTATGGGTCCAAAATAATTGATAGCCTTCAGGGAATCAAAGATCGTTTTCCAAGAGAGATTCCCTAATCCTGGGAACTTTCTGTTGTTCTCCCCCACATGAAAGTATCTGAGTTTATCTCCTGCACGAATGATTGGAGCCACCATTGAATCTTCTTCAATATTCATATGGAAGGTATCCAGATGAACACCAATATGAGAAGAACCTACTTCTTCAATGTATTTCAATGCCTCCCCACAGGTGTTAAGGAGGAAGTTCTCAAAGCGATTAACCACCTCCAGATTGAAGTAGACTCCTTCATCCGTCAGGATTTTTGCAATCTCCTTCATAGATGCCACACTATTTTTCCAATATATAGCCTTATCTTCATACCTTGAAATCTTGCCATTCCAACTGCCATACACTATCCCGGAACAATCAACTGCACCGATTTTTATCATGGCCTTGATAGTATCTTTCATCACTTTCATACCAGCATTACGTATTTCACTATTGGGAGAACCAATATCCTGCTCAGGGTTCAGACCCAAACTTAATACTAATAAGAGATCATTTTCTTGTGCTTCATCTTTAAATTGCTGTAATTGGTAATCACCCATTTCCAAGAGAAAAGGAACACCAAATTCAAGCAAATCAAATCCTATAGACTTGGCCCGTTTAATTAAAGGAAATTGATCTTCGCTCCATGTTGAAACAAAACTACCATAATGGATTCCTATCTTATTCATCCTATCCTTCTCATAGATTGATTATTTCCCGCCTGTAATCACAAAACTGCTCTTCTCCACGAGATGTGACCGCAACAGTGTCTTCGAAGCGCATTCCAAAACTTGAGCCTGAAAGATAGGAATCTACCGCAAAGGTCATTCCTTCGCTCAATATAAAATCTGAGGTGGTTTCTATAAAGGGATATTCACATTCCATCATACCGATTCCATGCGCTGGACCATAGACTAGACAGTCACCGAACCCCTCTTTCCTGATATAGCCATGAACCTTTTTTGCAATATCAGCAGCTGCAGCTCCCGGTTTGATAAGCTCATGCGTTAGAGCATTTGATGCAAGATTCACCTCAAACATTTTTTTGATATCATCAGATATATTTCCAAAAACAAAAGCTCTGCCGAAACTGGAAACATATCCCTCAATCTGTACACCCATAGAGATCTGAACGACCTCCTCTCTACCGATGATTCTTGGTGTAGAAATTCCGATTGCCTGATTTGTTGCTTTTCCTGACACACACCAGATTTGAAATCCTGTTCCTTCTGCTCCATTCTTATAGGCACCATAAAGACACTCTGCGGTAGCTTCTAACTCTGTCATACCGGGATGTATCCGATTAAGTGCAAACTTAAATCCCTCACCTGCACTGATTGCAGCTTTTTTTAGCAGAATCAGTTCTTTTTCAGATTTAATCATACGCATTTTTCGCAGCAGAAAATCTTCTTTGGTCATTACTGCATCAGGGAGTGCTTCCTGAATTTTCTCGTATACCTGAACGGTCATAAGATTTGTTCCAATCAGTCCAAGTTTTTTTATTCCGCGCCCATTATTCAGCTCAGAAAATATTTCAGGAAAGGTATCCAATTGAATATCCGGATATTCAGGGTCAGAGGTCTCCCTAAATGGCTGCAGCATTTTAAAATTCGTTAACACGGAGTGATCTTTCGCAAGAGCTTCTGTTTCCGGACCAATTAGCAGTACAGCCTCCCCGCTCTTTGGAATAATGAGTGCTGTTGTCTCAAAGACTGGTCTATAATTGGTAAAATAGCGTACATTGGCCGGTTCATTCTCATTGGCAAATATGAGAACGGCATCAAGATCTTTCATTTCACACGCTGAACGCATTGCTTCTATTCTTTGCCTATAATCATCTTGTGTAAGCATTTTCTCAAGCCCCTTCTTTCATATTAACTGATTGATAGAGTACGATTATTTCTTCTGGAGTTATTCAGTTGTTTCAATCCGGTTTTAGTTATCAGCACACCCTCTTCGTATCTCATTCCATAGGTTCCATCGGTCAGCCAGATATCAACATTGAAGAGCATATTGGGTTGAATGATAAAATCTGCATCCTTTGAGAGCCAAAGACCCTCAACTTCTGCATGACCGGTTCCATGAGCTGGACCATAGAGTGTGAAGTTTTCAAAACCATAGGTTGCCAGAATGTCATAATATCCTGAAAAAACATCAGAAGCGACAATCCCCGGTTTAAGAAATTTCATTACATACTCGGTAGCCTCGATTGCTGCATCCATGAGCCTGCCTGCCTGTGAAGGAACTGACCCAAGGAATACCGGTCTGCACATGTTGCCGCAGTATCCCATAAATTTTGAACCCATGGTAAACTGAACCAGATCACCGGATTCTATCATTCTGCTGGTGGATCGACACAGACTTAATGGAGTATTGGGACCGGAACATACCCAGGCAGGATAAGGCATACCTTCAGATCCTAATTCCAGCATTTTCTGCCGGGCAATTGATTCAAGTTCATATTCGCGTATTCCAGGTCGGCATGCATCCAGAGCTGCAGACATTGCCTGTTCAGTAATGCGAAAAGCCTCTTCAATATAAGGAATTTCTACATCCTCTTTAATTGCTTTGATATTCATGAGTAAGTCATCCGCCGGAATGATATCTGCATCAGGAGCACCCTCTTTAATATCTTCAAACAACAGATGAGGAAAAATATTCCAATCACTCAATCCTACAACATTCGGAACGGATCCGCATATACGGGGAAGAAGCGTTGCAAAGCTCTCCCCTTCTACTTCCGGTACCCAATCCGGTGCAGACGATTCTACATAAAGCGGGTTGATAAGAATGTTTTCGATTGCCGAAAATCGAAGTGCAAATTCATACGATTCGGGACCGCCGGTTACCAGTGCTGCTTCCCCATTGGCTGGAATAACTATTCCCACAAAATCAAAAAAAGGCCAAAATCCTGTTAAATACCGGCTTGAAGCCGATTCTGTTTCATTACTATAGGTAATAAGTACATCTATTCCCTGCTTTCTTATCTCTTCCTGCACTTTTCGAATTCTGCGCATATATTCCGCTTTGGGAAGTGGTTCGCATCTCATGGTTGAATCTCCTCTATAGCTTCTATTTTATAGTAAAGTTAATTTATCCCTTGACAGCTCCAGCTGTAAGCCCTTTGATAATATATTTCTGCATAAACAGTGCTACAATTACCGGCGGGATAACGGTTATTACGGTAGCAGCTGCCATAACATTCCATTGAATCTGTTCCATTTTCTCAAATCCTATGAGAACAGGGGGTAATGTTAACTGATCGGTCATTACCAGAGCAAAGAAGAACTCACTCCAGCATTCCATCATCGACATAATGAATACAGCGATAAACCCGGGTATTGCCACAGGTATAACGATAAGAAACAATGATCTGAAACGGGTACACCCTTCCACCATTGCCATCTCTTCCAGGTCTGCCGGAACATTGTCAAAATATCCTTTCAACAGCCATATGGTCATAGGTAAAACCAGCAGGTTATAGGAGAGTATGAGCACCAATGGTGTATTGATTACTTTTAAAAATCTAAAAATGATAAAAAATGGTATGATCATTCCTATCGGAGGCAAAACTCTGGAAGTTATCAATGTATAGAAAAGGGTGTGATTCAGCCGTGTCTTAAATCGGGAAATTGAATAAGCAGCCAGTCCGCCAATTAGAATATTGAAAAAAGAGACAATGACAGCTATTAAAAAACTGTTCCTTAAAGCAGGCAGAATGGTCTCTGCCTTTTGCCCGGAACCATAGGTTCCATAGGTATTTTTCCCTTCGTACACACCAAGAAGAACACTCTTATAGTTTGCCAGCGTAGGCCGTTCCGGTATCCAGTGAGGTGGAACTGCTCCCAGCTCGCTGATGGTCATAAAGCTTGATATGATAACCCACAGGAAGGGGAATACAATCCAGAAGATAAATAGAGCAAACGCTAAGTAGAGCAGCACTTTTCCCACAATTGATTTCTTTCTTAACATCTCATTTTTCCTATTTTGTTATATCTTCTACTTTTCGTAAAATACGTGTGAAGACGAGCCCGAAAGCAAGACAGAGCATAGAGAGTACATATCCGATGGCAGCACCTTCACCCAGTTTCAACGATTCAAAAGCTTTTCTATACATATTTATTGCGATTACTTCAGTTGCATCCCCTGGTCCACCTTTTGTAAGCATGAATACCGTATCAAACTGCATAAATCCATACAGAGTATTGAACATGAATACAACTATAAGCGTCGGCATCATCCAGGGAAGTGTGATTGAGAAGAATTTCCGAAGTGTACCGGCTCCGTCAATCATTGCTGATTCATAAAGTGCATTGGGGATGGTTTGAATTGATGCTAAAAGCAGAATGCCTGAAAAGGACGCTTGTCTCCATACAGCAGGCAATGCCGATATAAAGAGAACCCACTTCTCCAGGGCCAGAAACGGGATATACTCTTTGATCAGTCCGAGCTGGAAGAGCAAGCCATTAAGCAAACCAAATTGTGCATTCAGCATCCATTTCCACATAATTCCTATTACTACCCAGGGAATAGCCCAGGGAATAATCAGTATTGCCCGCGCAAATCCTCTCCCGATAAAATCCTGATTAAGAAGGAGTGCAAACAACACTCCCAGCACGCTAGAGCAGATTAAAACATAGAGCGCAAAAAGAACGGTTATACTGATAGAGTGAATAAAAGGCTTGGATGAAAATATTGAAATATAATTATCCAACCCCCTGAATGTTAGGCTTTGATCCATTAAATTAAACTTACTTAAGCTCAGAATCACCGTATATATAAACGGGAAGAGAAGAAATGCAAGAACAGAAATAATTGCAGGTATGACAAAATAGATCGATACCCGATAATCTGACGGCAATATATCATATTTTTTACGTATCATTGATGGTCCTTTGCTGATATATTATTGGGCGGGATTTCTCCCGCCCCGGGACATAATCTTATTCGGCTTCTGACTTGTTTTTCTTAGCAAGGTCAGCAATTTCTGCTATAGCATCGTCTACAGAAATATTATCCAAAAGCATATTATGGAGAATATTTGCTGATTCAGTTCTCCAGTCAGGATACCATATCTGCATTCTGACAGGTTCGATCTTTGACTTGTCTTCGATAATTTCAATCAGCTGATCCCAATCGATCCATGATTTAAAGCTATCCTGAATTTCCTTAATCTCAAAGAATCCTTTGTAGGGAACAAGAAGACCAGCTTCCAGTGCCCAGGTTCTTGGAACATGGTAATCACCTTCTGCATTCTTCCAGCTGTAAAATTTCAGCAGTTCCCAGGCTCTTTCCGGATCAGGAGTAGTTCCTCCCATCTGCAGTACTTCACCAATGTGCAGTGTTGTACCGGTTTTTCCGGGAATTTGCGGTCCAACAACAACATTTTTACCCTCTGGTGCATCTGATTCCTGAATTCCTTTCAGAAAATAGTGGTGAAGATTAAAGAATGCTGATCGGCCTTCCTGAATAGAGATTGCTCCTTCACTTGGTCCATCAGTAAGAATAGTCGGAGTAGTTAACCCTTCCTGATACATTTTAACCCACCAGGTAAAAACTTCTTTGGTTGCCGGATCATTCTGGAATGTTGGATTAAAATTGTCATCAAATACTTTAATGCCTTCAGAGATCAGATAGATGAAAAAGTATCGGTCGATAAAGTCTTTGTTCCAATAGGCTACATAAGGACTGTCCACACCATTAGCTTTTAGTTTTACACACATCTCATACATTTCCTGCTTGGTTGCAGGAAAATTGTCATATCCTACAGATTTCAGCAGACTGGGATTGAACATCAAAATGAAGGGTGCCGAGAAATAGGGAAGAGAAATTAGTTCTCCATCAGGTGACTGATAGGCAGGTCTTGCACTCTCAACAATATCATTCAGCACTTCATCAGCGCCGTCAAAATCCGACAGGCCTTTTGCCCATCCAACGTTGTAGAATCTCAGTTGGTTCCAGCGAAAATTGTACATAACATCCATTCGGACGCCGCCCATCATCTTTGTCTGAAGTCCGGGTACATATCCAATATTCGGAATGATATGAACATTGACCTCTTCATCATTCTCAACGCTGAAATCATTGTTATAGGCTTTAATCTGATCAGGCATAAAGTCCCATCCATAAAACTCCAATGGTTCACCGCTATCCGCTGCTTCGGCGCCTTCTGCCTCTGCACCTGCGAAAACTAATGCCGTTGACATTAGCAAGAATAATACCAGTACGATTCCTTTTTTGCACATAAATAGATCCTCCTATTATTTTTGGCTCATTTGCCAAATATTACTCACGGAACCCCATGGTTCCATAATACGCCAGGTTAGTCTGAGTTGCATCCAGCCTTCCAAACTGTACGACAACTTCAACATCAGATTCTATCCGAAGAGAATATTGAGTCAGGATAGGTATAATCACCCCTCCCATATCCTCTTTATGATCAAGCCGCAGGGTTTTCACCCGTTCGCCTAAAACAAGGGTCTCAATTCCCTTTATGGGGTCTTTATCTTCAAAATAGATAGTTATGTCGATGTAGGCATTGGATGTTCCTGCATTTAGAATCATCAATGCTTCATGAGATTCGAGTGATCCCTCTATATTCTTTTCCGGGAGATATCCATCAGGGAAATACCATGTCTTTGCCCCGCCTTTCATCAGTATTCCTCCTATAAAGATAATTTTTCCAGTAATTTTCGGATAATAGGGGTAAGAGATTCACAGCCGTCATCCTGAATGACAAACCCCTCTTCAATTCTGTTTGATCCACCTGCGTGTCCAAAAAGGCTGATATCTGAATTGACACACATTCCAGCCTGAAATTGGTATTCAGATGATTCGTCAGGATAGGGAGATTCAGCTTCAGCAAGTCCTATTCCATGCATTGGGGGATAAACATCGAACTCGGCGAATCCTCTTTTTTGATAGACTGACTGCACTGCCCGTACCATTTCTCCTGTAACCGTTCCGGCTCTCAGATACTGCTGCTGCACGTTTGCAGCTTCAGCTAGAATTGAGAGTATCTTTTTCTGCTCATCAGACATAGTTCCGGCTACAAAAGGGTACTCTACGGTTGTAACATAACCTTCGTACTGGACTGCTAAGGCGGACATGACCATGTCGCCTTCTTTAATGATTTTTTCTGTTGCCCGCCCAATTATGGTATGAGTTCGTTTGCCGCTTCCAAAGACATGAAAATTTATCGCTTCAGCACCCTCTTTCCTGGCTATCCACTCCCCCGCCGCCGCTGCTTCACGTTCAGTATTACCGGGAACTGCATTTTTAATAATTTCCTGATAGGCAAGCCCTGCAATTCTCCCACACTCTTTCAGGCACGCTATTTCTGCCGGGCTCTTTATAATTCGCATCTTTTCCAGAAGATTATCCACCTGTACTATTTCAAGATTATCGACAGCTCCCTGTATTCTCTCCATAATTGGAGCCGGTATATCCCAATAACCTGCCAATCCTAAACGTTTCCCTCCTTTTAGTACTTCAGAAAGTATTTCAGTAAAACTTGAGAAAGAGGCCAGCGGATATACTATTTGATCAGGAACCGTTACACAGGCAAAATCTTTTACATTTCGTATATCATCCCATACGCTCATCTCCCGGGCATAGCTCTCCCCTTCCGGAGCACCTGCAAGAACAGGTTCTCCCTGCTTTGGAATGAAGCACATACCACGCTCAAATATGGGCCAGAAGTTTGATACATAGCGCAGGTTTTCCTTCCGGTATTCATCTCCATAAACGGCAACGGCATCTATCTGGTGTTCTCTCATATAGTCTTGAAGTTTATGAATTCGTTCAACAAATTCTGCTTTCTCTATTCTCATATACTCCCCTTTTTATACTGTTATCGGCCAACCAACTCAAAGAAGGTTTTACGTCAAACCTTATGCCAAAAAAAATAAAACGTTACTACTTGCATTTTTTATATAATGTTTGTAGTATTAACCATTAGGTTTGACGTCATACTAAATTGATTATAGAAGCTGATTTAGCATAAGTCAAGGAAAAATATAAAAATGAAAAATATAAAAAAACAGAAATCTACTATTAAAGACATTGCTCTTCTGGCGGGGGTATCAGAGACAACAGTATCGCTCTCGTTTCAACCAGAATCACGGATCAGTGAGATAACACGCAGTAAAGTTCTTGCAATTGCTGCAGAAATAAACTACAGCCCCAATGCTGCAGCTCGGGGTCTCAGATCCGGCAGAACAAAAACAATCGGATTCCTGATCAACGATATCACCAATCCATTTTACGGATCCATGATTCGTAGGTCAGAGCTGGTTGCTTCTAACCGTGGGTTTGAGGTCATCTTTTCAGAGAGTCAATGGGATCCTGATCGAGCCAGCAAAGTTGTTAGTAAGATGATTCAGAGCCGTATTGAGGGAATTATTCTCTGCTTCTCAGAAAAAAACGAAAATACCTATCATCTTGTGCAGCAGTCAGGGCTTCCCCACGTCGCTGTAGATACTATTCCTACCTTTTATTCCGGATCCTATATACTTAACGATGGATACAATACTGGTTACCTTGCAGCACAGCATCTATGTACTACTGGCTGTAAGCATATTGCGGTGGTTAATGCATGGAATGATCTTGGCGATTTCAGCTCGATAAGACAGATGGAACGGGGTTTTAATCTCTATCTGGAAGAACAACAATTTCCCGCAAAAAATTGTATCGTCATTAAAGCCGGTTTAACAATCGATTCTGGGAAGCAGGCCTATAAAGAGCTGGAAAAATCAGGTATTCAGTATGATGGTATTTTCTGTATGAATGATTTATGTGCCATGGGATTCATGCATGAATCAAATCTAGCAGGGATTATTCCAGGCAGGGATTATGCAATTATTGGAGTTGATAATAATGATGTATCTGATTTAGCTATGATTTCCTTAAGTTCTATCTATATCGATTATGATGAGATCGCTGAAAAGGCAACAAACTACCTTATTGATCAGATCGATGGAAAGGTAAAGGGAGAGTTGAAAAAGATAGTTAAACCAAGGCTGATTGAACGCAGCAGTACTACTCTTTTCCGGCAGTAAATACTGTTTTCATAGATGATATAAAAATAACTCTGAATTCTAAACCCCAAGCAACCGTACCGGATTTCTATAGACTATGGTCTCAATATCCTTCTCTTTTACCCCTACCTCACGCATCATAGGAATTATATGTGCAAGGATGTGATCATAGCCCCACCCTCCATAGCGGTGAATAAGAGTTTTCAGGCAGATGTCACAGGTAATGAGGATATGATCTGTATATCCATCATCAACGAACTGTTTGAGAGCGAGAACCCGTTCATAATCAGTGACAAAAATGCCTCCGGCAAACTGTTTTCGTTCAAATGAATCAATATAGAACTCCTTGCTAAAGTCATCAAACTCTATAAAGGCTCCTGCGTTCATGAGTGATCGGCAGTAGTCCATGTCAAACTCTACATCAATATGATCGATAACCACTTTACCGATATCACAGCCATGCTTTTTCATCAGCTCAATTACTTCCAATCCCCGATTACCCCATGGATAGGTGTGGATATGGACTCCGAGTCCTGACTTTTTCTGCGCTACAGCAGCTGCAGCAACAACCTTTTTCTCCTTTTTACTAACAACCTTACTCGTACCAATTTCACCAATAACCCCTGCTTTAAACCTGGTTCCCTCAATACCTACTTCAATATCAGTGAGAAAACTATCGGCAAGATCGTTGATCGACATTTCTGAAAGGGCATCAGGATGTGTATCACCAGTATAGTATCCGCACCCGGCAACAACATGAATTCCGGTTCGAACACTCACCCGGTGAAGTGCTTCAGGATCTCTACCGATGCCGCTTGGAGTAACATCAGTCAGGGTTCCTCCCCCTGCATTTTTAAATCGCAGTACTTCATCAATAGCTGTCTCTTCATCATCCAGGATAAGGTTATCTATAACCAAAAATGGATTTCTTGAGAGAACATCAAGATTTGAAATTGAAACCTTCTCCTTTGCAAGCCGACGCTTTGAAATTGCATCAGGAGTAATAAACTGGTGAGAGATATCGATAAATATATGTTCATGAGGTGCAATAAAACCTGCTTCTTTTTCATCAATTGGCCCAGTAATAGTTTTAATTGACATAGGTCACTCCTTTTGTAGTTTGACGTAAAACTTAGATACATAGAATACTCCCATCAGCTGGCAGATGTCAATATTTTATTAACGTAGCTCCCTTTTAAATAGAACAATACAGCAGAGCTGCCCAGGAATTTACTGGTGCTGCTGCTCCAAATAAAAGACATTATTGACAGGCAGCATAGCGTGTGTTATCTTGAGGTTTGACGTAAAACCCAACAAGGAGAAAGCGATGACTTCTCAGCAGAGATTTCTACAGGTTATGGGCAGAAGTCCAGGAGCAAGGTCCCCCAAATGGGAATATGCCTATTGGGGCGGCACTCTAAACAGATGGTATCGTGAGGGATTACCCAAAAAAAACCCTCCGACCATCCCAGCAGATTCTACCACGATCACTGCATCTCTCTACTCATTTGCATGGAACCATCCATCGTCATTAAACCAGAGCAATCATCTCCCGGAAGGTTTAGCTGTGTGGGGAGATGCCACCTACTGGCCGACTCAAGGATTTCCCATTGATACAGATGTGCATGATTATTTTGGATTTGATGAATCGGTAAGACTTATAGATGCAGAACATGTCTTCTACCCCCGCTATGAACCTGAGATACTAGCAGAAGGAGATGGATATATTATCTATAAAGACATGGATGGGGTTACGAGAAAGTTTTTGCAGAAAGAGTCGGTCGTTCCAAGCCCTACTCAATGGCCAATCCAAAACAAAAAAGATTGGGATCAGATAAAGAGCGAACGCGTGCGTCAGGATACTATCACAAGCCGATTGCCCGAAAACTGGCACCAAAAAGCAGAAATCCATCAAAAAAGAAGTTATCCACTTGCTGCAGGTGGATACCCCTGTGGATTATTTGGTCTGCAGGCTCATTTAATGGGATATGAGAATCTATTCCTCAACTATTATGATGATCCTGAGTTGATTCATGATATAAACAGCACTTTTACGGATCTCTGGATTGCTCTATGGGAGGAAATATTGGGGCAAACATCTTTTGATGTACTGCATATCTTTGAAGATATGTCCAGCGGCCTGGGATCAATGGTTTCCCCGGCAATTATAAGAGAGTTCATGCTCCCCTACTATAAGCGAATTACCTCTTTTCTCAAAAGCCGAGGTGTCAATATAATACTCCTTGATACTGACGGCAACTGTGAGCAGCTTATTCCTCTGTTTATTGAAGGTGGTATAACAGGTTTATATCCTATGGAAACTGAGACTGGTATGGACCTTTTACAGATTAGAAAAAAATATCCAGATCTTTCCATGATGGGTGGAATTCCCAAGATGGAAGTTGCAAAGGGTAAAAAACGTATTGATGAGATTCTTGAAGTTACAGAAAAGCTTCTGGAAACAGGAAACTATATTCCTTTTCTTGATCATTCTGTCCCGCCGCATGTTTCGTGGGAAGATTTCAGGTATTACAGAAAGAAGTTAAACAAATTAATAGATAGCATCGGAAATTTATAAGAAAACAAGTTTATCAGCAGCATGAGGTAGTTCCAGTGAGAAAAGTGAGAAATGTAAGAACTGTAGGGAAATTATATGGGCTGATTCTAAGTCTTACAGGTTTTGCTATCAGTATTAATGTTCTTCCAGCTCTTGTTACCAGTCTGATACAGGAATTTAATATATCGGTAAATCATTTGGGTTTTGCATTCTCGCTGCAGTATGTATCATTTTTCATCTTCTCTCTCATCTATGGATTCTTGATCCAAAAAGGAAGAAAAACTCATGAATCAAGTATCGTCATATCATTACTGGCTGCAGCTGCAGCACTTTGTTTTTTGGGTTATATCAACTCTTTTTTCGGTTTAATTATGTTACTGGTAATTGTTGGCGGCAGTGGTGGTATTCTGGAATCTGTAAGCTCTACAATGATTTCGGCATATGAGAAGTACAACTCTAGTAGATTTCTCAATCTTTCACAATTCTTCTACTGTATTGGGGCAATGCTGAGTCCGGCCATCACAGCATTGCTTTTCACCTGGAATTTCTCAATTTCATATTTGGGAATTATCCTGGCTGTTTTCATTGCTCTGATTGCCGTTGCAGTTTTTATTCTGATTTATACTAATACCGGAGAGAAAGATACAAAAAAAACAGCAGAAGTAAATGTTAGCCAAACAACGATGCAGAATGTATCAGACAGTCCCAGAGGAAAATTTATCTGGTATCTATTAGCTATGTTCATGTTTGTGGTTGCAGAGAGCAGTCTTGCCAGCTGGATTCCTCTCTTTTTTGAAAAAGGCAAGCAGATCAGTTTGGGAAGTTCTGCGCTAATTCTCACTTTTTTCTGGTTGGGGGTAGCTCTAGGCCGTTTATACTATGCATTTGCAAAAACCAAATCTCTTAAGAAAAGTATGCTCATCCATGGACTAATTGCCCTGCTGCTCGCATTTTCTATGAATATCATTCAATCAGAAGTCCTCTCTATTCTGTGTGTTTTTGGTATTGGTTTGAGTTGCGGTCCTTTATGGCCCATGCTTCTCGCTAGTTGTCGCCATGAGTTCTCTAAACCTCACTATATTATGTATTTGGTTAGTACTGCCAGTATAGGTGCCTTTACTGGCCCCTTGTGTACATCGTTATTGATAACAGCATTCGACATTACACATTACTTTTCAATAATAGGAGTATATATTTTACTTCTTATTATATTTCTTGCTAATCTGATAACTTTGAAAAAGTAACAAGAAAAAGGTGCCAAACACCTTTTTCTTGGCAGTTTTTACAACGCGCAATAACCCCCATCGACGACCATGTCATGGCCAGTCATGTAATCGGAGGCCTCTGAGGCGAGATAGATCAGTGCACCCTGGAGATCGGTCACTTCCGCCATCCGTCTCTGGGGTATTCGATCAAGCCAGAGCGGTAGCATATTTTTACCTATGGGAGTCTCCAATAAATCATCAACAAGTTTTGTCCGGGTATAACCGGGGCTGATGCTGTTTACACGCACTCCTTTCTCCGCCCACTCCACTGCAAGGCTCCGGGTTAAATGAATAACTCCGGCTTTGCTGGCATTATAAGCAGACTGTTTTTGAGGCCAGTTCACAATATGGCCGGACATTGACGCTGTATTGATAATTTTTCCATATCCAGTCTCAAGCATATGATGACCTTCATGTTTACAGCAAAGATAAACACCTGTTAAATTTAAATTCACGACCCTGTTCCAGGTCTCTAAATCCTGCTGTTCTGCATCAGACCATACCCCGATTCCTGCATTATTCACGGCAATGGTCAAGCTGCCCCAATGCTGAATAATGCTCCCGAGTGTTCTCTCAAAATCATCTTCTTTAGTCACATCACACTTCATGGCAATAACGCGTCCGGAACCTCTGCCAATTTCATCAGCAGTAATCTCTGCCTTCTCTAGGTTAATATCCAGGATAGCCACTGAGGCCCCTGCTTCAAACAGAGCCGCAGCAAAGGCTTTTCCAATCCCCTGGGCGGCACCGGTTACCAGCGCCGTTTTACCTGAGAGGGAAAATCTATCTAAAATATTTTTTTTCTCTGATTGGTCTGTATTCATCTCTTCATCCTCTAATATGTTTATTTTCCGGCAGCCGTTCGGTATGCAGTCAGAATATTTTCCGGGGGAACATCAGCCTGAATATTATGTACAGGATTAAAAACAAAACCTCCACCCTGACTCATGATTTTGATATTCTCCTGTACCTCCCGTGCTACTTCTTCTTCTGTTCCTCCCGGCAGCGTAAGCTGTGTATCAACCCCACCGCCCCAGAAAACCAATTTATCCCCGTAGAGCTCTTTCAGTCTTTTCAGACCCATATCTTTGGCAGAAAGCTGAACGGGATTCAGAATATCCACACCCATATCCACGAAATCATCAAGCAGGTTAAAAATCGAACCACATGAGTGATAAAGAGTTTTCCAGGTAGTGTGTGTATGTATCCAGTCATTTACTATCTTATAATAGGGCTTGTAAAGAGAAGTGAAAACTTCCCGGGAAATCATAAGTGAGTCCTGTGCACCAAAATCAGTTCCGCTCATAAAAATTGCATCTATACGATTCCCAAAAGCCTGCTTCAACAGCTTAAGATTCCTAAGAGCGCTTTCGGTCTGCATCTCAAAAACCTCTTTTATGTAGGATTGATTTAACAAAAGAGCTTCATACCAGAGTTTCGGATCACGAATACCGGATGTATGCGTCATACCGGGGGCAACAATCATTATATACCCACCAAAAGCACTAATATTCAAGTTGGCTACGATACCTAGATCCGTGCTGTTATAGAGATGTATTGATTGCTTCTCGTAGTAATCCAAATCTGTTTCAGATATTTGTTGAAACTGATCACTGTAATGCTGGACGGCCATTTCAGGAGTCAAATCCTCTATATCAAACTGTTCCTGTCGGGGAATCAAATCGAAGAAAGACTGTCCCTCAGGCATCACCGCACTGGGTTCTTTACTATTTGGCGGGTAATAGTACCAAGTTCCGGATTCATTCTGTTTCAGGATAAGGTTTGCCGGCATTTGACAGGTGAGCGCCGGAGTCGGCTGCCAGCTCCTATAGTTTTCATTACGTGTACCAAAGCTGTTATCCGGGGGATGAATGCCAACAACATCAACCCCGAGCAGACTGAGTACATCAGCATCAACTTCACAAAGCATCTGCATGGGATCTACAATTTTATAAGTTCTTGATGGTAAAGAGAGATGTTTGATCAGCCGATCATATGCCGGCAGCGAAATTCCTGAAACGTAGGTACTTCCCAGATCCAGTGGGACAACATCACTCTCCCGATGATGAAGAGCAGCCTGCAGTAATTCTCTTGAGTTCATTTCATTTCTCCCGGTAATTTCCGTACGTCCTACCCTTTTACTGCGCCGCCGGTTAATCCGCTCACTACATACTTCTGTAGAAAAATGTAGATAAGAATTACCGGAATTACTGCTATGGTGGTAGCTGCCATAAGATTCGCCCAGCGCAGAGACATAACTGCCATAAAATAGACCTGTATCCCAGGGCTGATCGGACGACTGGCTTCAGTTGAGGTCAGGGTCAGCGCATAGAGAAATTCGCGGAATGACATCAAAAATGAGGTTACCCCGGCAGTTACCAATCCCGGAGCTATCATACGCATAATTATACGCCAGAGTATTCCCATCCGGGAGCATCCGTCAATGGAGGCAGCTTCCTCCATTTCAATGGGGATGGTATCAATAAATCCTTTAAGCAACCATATTGAGTACGGCAGCGTAATCGCTGAATGGGCAAGAATTACCGTATAGTAGGTATCAAGCATTCCCAGTTTTGCAAAGTGTATATAGAGCGGAATAAGGAGAACTGCAAGCGGAAAGAGCTGTGAAAGCATAATAAATACCATAATAAAACGCTTTCCCGGCAGGTTGAATCGCGAAAGGGAATATCCCGCAAATCCACCTATAAGCAGGCAGAGGAATACCGTCCCTAATCCGATAACCATACTGTTAAAAAAAAATCGTAGAATAGTGCTGTCTTCATTGAGCAGTCTTTTATAATTTTCCAGTGTTACAGGATTGGGGAAGAAATCCGGCGGAGCTTTATAGGCTGTCCGGTTACTTTTAAAGGAGGTGTTTACCATCCAGTATATGGGGAACAGCGTAATCATCAAGTAGATGATGATAAAAGTGATGATGAGTATTTTTACTATGGGCTGCTTCTTTTTTATGTACATATCAATTACCTATCAGTTCCTAATCATATTAAATCTTAATTAATTCATCCGTTTTTCGTTGATATTCATCAATTTGAAATATGAGATGACAAATACTAAAAGAAACACCAGCCAAGTCACACCAATGGCACAAGCCATACCTATCTGAGCACTGTTAAATGCTGTTTTATAAACATGCAGGACAAAAGTTTCCGTTGCATTCCCCGGTCCGCCCTGTGTGAGAGAGAAAATGATCGCAAAATCCTGCATGGTATAGATAATTCTGAGAATTACGGCTATGGAGATAACAGGAAGTATTATGGGAACAACGATTGAGAAAAACCTTTGCCGAAAATTAGCACCGTCTATTATTGCCGCCTCTTCCAGATCCTGAGGGACAGCTTTAAGGCCTGCTAGTGTGGTTACAAGTATATAGGGAACTGATGCCCAGACAAAAACGAATATCACTACCCAGGGCGATACGGTATTATCGGCAAGAAAAGGGAAATTACTCTCAAGTATGCCTACTTTTCGCAAAAGATAGTTGAATATGCCGGCCTCAGTCGCAAGTACCCATTTCCAGACTATCCCAATAACGACTCCAGGTATAAGCCAGGGAATAATTAGTAATCCGCGAAGCAAGTTTAATCCGGATGAATTATCCAGAATTAGAGCCAGAATTACCCCCACCACCAAACTGATGAACACTGAGGTAAACACAATAAATATGGTGTTTTTCAATACCAGCCAATAATCAGGATCCCTGAAAAGCTTTTGATAGTTCTGAAATCCGACAAACTCATGTTTGGTAAAGCTGATCAAACTGGTTCTTGTAAAGCTGTATCCTATTGCTTCAGTGAGGGGTACTATTATTATTAAAGTAAGCAGGAGAAGGGCCGGGGTCAGAAGTGAATACCCGAATATTCTATCCCTGGTTCTGCGTTGTAGTGACATACGTTTCTTCCCTTAAAGCACATTAGTTATGTGATAATAGTACTTTGATGAATGATTAATTTTACCCAGATTTTCAGATATCAAAGCATCAAAGTAAACTAATTATAAGCGGCTCTATCAAAATCTCTGTTTTGATGTTTTGGTGTTTTGATAGAGCCCCAATTTTACTGCTATGCTATTATTTTCCTGCTAAGTCAAGAAAATCCTGCTGTGCGGCAGCTGCAATGTTGTTGAGATTATCACCAGCTAGAGCCTGGCTCATTGCGGTAGCAAGAATATCCTGAAGTCCCGGCCAACTTTCGTTTTTCCAGGGAACTCCACGGCTGTACGGCATTTGTTTAAAGAACTCTTTCACAAATGTTGTCTGCATACTTGGATCATTGTCGGCAAACTCGAGGAATGTCGGTAATACACCCATTTTTTCAACCAGTAATGCAGATACATCATTACTTGCAGTGAGATATTTTACAAAATCAAATGCTGTTTCTTTGTTTTCCGAACCGGAAAGTACGACCATACTGGTAGGATTTGCGATGGTCCAGGGTTCTCCGTTTACACCATTAGGAACAGTAAATACTTCATACATGTTATCGATGTCAGGATTGTCGGTCATACCGGGAAGCATTCCTTTCAGCCAGGGACCGTCAAATACGAATCCTGCCCTGCCCTGTGCAAAGATAATTCTACTGGTAGGAGCATCGATACCTTTCGGGCTGTAACCGCTATCAGTACACCACTGATAAAAGCCAAGTGCATCTTTAAATCCCTGAGTATCAAGCGATGGATTTCCATCTGCATCAACCAGTTCTCCACCCCATGCCCATATCCAGGGAACAAACCAGAATCCTGAGTTAGGACTTTTTACATTACGCATGGAGAATCCAACGATGTCTTCGCCGTTTTTATCTTTCCCCAATGAGCCAATCTTTTCTATCCATGACTTGAATTCATAGATGTCTGCCGGTGCCCGCAAAGGTAATCCAGCTTTTGTCATGAGTTCTTTGTTTGCATAGAGCAGAATAGGTCCGTGCCAGAGCGGTACTGCATAGGGCACACCATCAATACGTGAATCATCGATGGCTGACTGCATGTATTTTGCCAGTTCAACATCACTCATGAAATTAGTAATAGGTTCCAGTATTCCAGCCCCTGCCAGCTGGGGAATCCAGGACAAAACAGGTTCTGAAATGTTTGGTGGAGTTCCCGCCTGTGCCTTTAAAAGCATCTGGCTTCTTAAATCATCATAAGATACATCGATAAACTTGATTTCCACTCCGGGGTTTGCAGCTTCAAACTCTGCAGCAGATGCATTAAAGACATCCCGTCCATACTCTTCAGCACGCATTCGTGTGAGATGTTCAATAACGATAGTCTCTTGATCTTGTGCTCCCTGTGCATAGATCATTGTCAGACCTAATGCGATAAGTACTAATAGCACAACCAGCTTTTTCATAGATACCTCCTTACTTGTATCAAAAGTACATGTAAACATTTCTGATAACCGTCCACATATACCACTTACTTAATTCAAACTCTAACTCATTTTCAGATTCAGCATGACCCCCGTTGTATGAACTCAGTGGGGATACGAATATCTTCAAATGGAGAGTCATCTTTATCCAGCCGTTTCAGCAAAATTTTCCCGGCCTGTACCCCTATTTCAAAAGGATCCTGTTTAACTGCCGAGATTGCCGGTGTCGCGGTCGAATACCAGAAAGAGTCGTCAAATGCAACAAGCGCCATCTCTTCCGGAATCCGGATAGTATGTTTCTGCAGATAATTAAAGACCCCAATTGCAGCAAGTCCGTTTCCTATCATGAGTGCAGTTGGTCTGTTTTTCAGATAGGATTCCATGATGTTATAGAGGTAACCTTCCAATAGATCATGCATGGGAGCCGGTGGGATTTCACCGATTAAATCAAGTTCAGGATGATGGGTGATGCCGCCGTCAGAGAGAGCCCGAAGGAATCCTTCATGTCGTTCGTTCATGGTGTCATTATTACGTGATCCGATGAATCCAATGCGTGTATGGCCTTTTTTAATGAGATGGGCAACCGCTTCATAGACTCCCTGGAAATTAGTAGGAAGTACGGTATCACGCGTAAACTCTCTGGGTTTTCTATCAATGAACAGGGTAGGCAGACCGACAGGAATTATCTCTTCCATGTATTTACAATTATTTGCAGTGGGGGCTATAACCAGTCCATCTACTGAATGATAGACCATATCTTCAATATTTTGCTGTTCAATTTCAGCATCTTCAAATGAGTTTACGTAGAACAATTTATACCCTTTGGGCTTCAATACGGAGTTTAATCCTGAGGCTACGTTAATATAGAAATAGTTTGTGAGGTTTGTAACAACAAATCCAATAAGATGCGAATTTCCGCTTCGCAGATTTCTGGCTATAGTGTTCACTTTATAATCCAGATCACGAATGGCTTTCTGCACCCGTGCCTGAGCTTCTGCAGAGACTGCCCGGGATCTGTTAATAACATGTGATACGGTGGTTTTAGAGACTCCGGCAGCTTGCGCTACATCAGCCATGGTTACTTTCACTAATAATCCTCATCTTTTCTATGTAAATCGATTGCGCAATCGGTTTACATAGATACTAAATCACAAAAATCGATTTGTCAATAAGTATTTTTCTAAATTTCCCGTAATAATTTTTATACAGAAAATTCCATATAAACGTATAGACAATCGTATGGTGTTATGTAATTATTATGATATCTGATAACCGATTCCACATATCCTCTTTTTATTAATTACATTTTTGTGTAGATTTACACTATGTATACCACTATCTCTTTACAAATATAATTGTATGTTGTTTGTAAGAGTTTTATGTTCGTAATATATGAGGAAATAAGATGGCAAGCAAAAATCCGGACAGACCCAATATTGTATATATTCTTACAGATGACCAGGGTGTATGGGCTCTTGGATGTTATGGAAATGATGATCTGAAAACTCCTAACATCGACCAACTGGCAGCTGAAGGTATGCGGTTCACCAACTTTTTCTGCACCTCACCTGTCTGTTCACCGGCAAGAGCAAGCATTTTAACCGGCTGCATTCCTTCCCAGCACGGTGTACACGACTGGATTCGTGACGGCAATTCGGGCGAAAAAGGGAAGAGCTATCTTGAGGGGATCAGGGGATATACCGAGGATCTTGCGGCACAGGGATATACCTGCGGCATTAGCGGCAAGTGGCATCTGGGCAACAGTCTTCTCCCCCAAAAAGGGTTCTCACACTGGTACGTTCACCAGAAGGGCGGTGGTGATTACTACGGCGCCCCCATGATTCGTAATGGAAAAGAGATTATTGAAACGGAGTATATTACCGATTTGATCACCGATGATGCCATGGAGTTTATCAACGATCAGGTTCCGCAGGATAATCCATTTTATCTGAGCATAAACTATACAGCCCCACATACGCCCTGGCTTAATCAGCACCCGAAAAAATTTGTCAATTTATATGATGATTGTCTGTTTGAATCCTGCCCCCGGGAAAAACCGCACCCATGGAATTTGTTTGTGAAAGTTCCCGATGCTATCCCGGAATCCATCCTGGATGATCCGACAGAACATCTTAAAGGGTACTACGGAGCAATTTCTGCTATGGATGATAATGTGGGACGTGTTATTAAGCAGCTTGATGATCTGGGCCTTCGGGAGAGCACATTGATCTGCTTTATGAGTGATAACGGCTTCAACTGCGGGCATCACGGTATCTGGGGAAAAGGAAACGGTACATACCCGCAGAATATGTATGATACGTCAGTTAAGGTTCCTGCGATATTTTCACAACCAAATAAAATACCGGAAGGAGTTGTTTCTGATGCGATGCTGAGCGGATATGATGTTATGCCTACCCTTCTCTCGTATGCTTCAATTCCCTATGCAGATACATCAAGGCCGGGGAAAGATTTCACGCAAATCCTCACCGGAGAGAGAAACGATATCAATGATGCGAAAGTGGTCGTGTATGATGAGTACGGCCCGGTACGTATGATCCGTTCCCATGAGTGGAAATATGTCCACCGGTTCCCCAACGGTCCGCACGAGCTCTATCACCTTTCCAAAGATCATGATGAAAAAGTGAACCTTGTTGATCAACTTGAGTATACAGGAACTATAAATGAGATGAGAAGTGAGCTGGAGAGCTGGTTTTCACGATATGTGGATGCTGACAAGGACGGGCTAAAAGAACCAGTTACCGGCAAAGGGCAGACAGACTTTGTTGGGAAGAGAAGAACTGAAGAGATTTCTTTTACTCAGTAAAAGGGTCGAGTAGAAGTGCGCCTCTCCAGTCTTAGGAACAGGTTTGTTTTCTCTGTTACTCCCCGTTTCCCTGTAATTTCCACCTCCGGGGTGGTACATGCTGCCCCCATTGTGTCATTGCCTTCTTTCCGTTGAAGAGTACAGAGGATCTCCATTGGTAAGGCGACAAAGCCGTCCACGGTATGGCGCAGCCGTCCACGTTGCC
>JABMQR010000075.1 GCA_013202335.1 Bacteroidota bacterium | reverse complement strand
CTTCCAGTATAGTGAGATTTTTAGAAGGGTGACATTTTCCCTGACGACTTATACCATGACATTATCGCTGATCAACAAGATGCAAGTAAATATTAACTTGCATGTTTAGGTCTATTACTGTAAAATCAAATCCAAGATGTGATGAGTACATAGTTCCTCTCTAAAACGGTTCCAGATGAAGTGAAACTTATAAGTAGTTTTGGCTACGATTTTTGTTGGCTTTTTCTGAGGGCGTTTTACGCATTTAATATGAGTAAGTTGGGTGAGGTAAGTTCTCTAAATCAAGAGAATTTTCCATATACACACCAATTATTGATGCAGTAAAATTATATTGTATTTTGGATTATAGGGCAAAAAACGAACAAAACTAATTATATGGATGGATTATGTAAAAGGCTAAGTTGTATTGGATAAGTAGTGTTTAACTTAATCCCATTTAAGGTGTGAAGAAGTTTGCTAGATTTTTACTAGTACTTAAAAGTATCAAAATGTGCAGAAATACATATGTACACATGGTACATTGAGTTGTTATCAAAACAAAGATGGTATATAAGATGTATAATTCACTAAATATGAAAATTCTAGATTTATCAGGGGTACTTACAATTGGATGTATGGAGAGTTCTGTAAAGGAATATTACCAGAATAATAATAACACGTTTTCTGAAGGTTTGTTAATTAACTTAAGTAGTTGCGAATATATCGAGATTGCTTCATTAACTTACCTTTTATCTTTTATTAAAAATAGATCATTACACAACCTTTCAACAATACTAAAATTGCCGACCAAAAAAGATGTGCGTGATTTCTTACGTACCTGGGATTTTCAAAAATCGTTTGATTTTGCTACTGGTCTCAGATTCAGGGATTGTGTTACTAAAGATGATTTAAAGTATTTTGGTGAAAACACGTCACCAAGAAGTGATAACAAATATTTAAGTAAAACCACGCTTGACGGCAGAACAAGACTTGTTTCAAATAAATTTTTTTCATTTAGAATTCTATTTCATGATCCTGGCAAATTGAGATCCAATGAAATAATTTACGAAGTAAAAAGATGGGAAGAATCATTAGTATTAGCTACTTTAAAAAGATATTTAAACAAGGATAGCCAATTTTTGGCTAGTCGAATTATCTTTGAAAGTCTAACTAATGCTGCTACACATCCAAAGGCTAATTTGGCAATAATTGCGTCACATGTTGATAAACGTAATGACTCAAAATCCACCTGTGGAAAAGGTTTTTTTACATTGGTTCTTTGGGATGATGGTATAAGTATGATTGATACTCTAAAAAAGGCAATCCAATCTGGTTCTAAAATCAAAAACTCTGAAATTTACGAACCTAAATTTACAATATTTGAAAAAATAGAGAATGCATCAGGAAAATCTAGCCAACCTGTTGAATCAACGTATATTCCAGATTCATCTTCAGATGATGACCTTCTTTTTCTATCTACCACACTACCTGGTATAACTTCTGATCCACTAGGTTTAAGCCATCTTGTCTTAAACCATAGTAATAAAGAGGCCGATTTAAAGCCAGGTATCGGTCTTTTTATTCTTGTTAAAACAGTCATAGAAGAATATTCAGGAAGTATATCATTTCGCAGTAATAATTATTTTATGAACATTAAGGCTCCAACTTCTGTTGTGAAATCAAGACATAATGCAAGGTTTCAAGTAAAAATTAAAAAGTATTCTGATAATATTCCAAGTTTTTTAGGAAATATGATTACAATTCGCCTTCCATTTGAGGTCTAATGTATGCCTAAAAAAATTCACCCAATAACATTTTGTTTCGATTCTACAATAAAAGAACCACTTAACAAAAGGCATATTAATTTTTATAATTGGCTAATTAATCATTACCTTTGTCATGACGATTATGAATATCATAATAATGAGAATTTATACTTTATACCATTTAGCACAACTCAGATGCATAATAAACCATCTGAGATCTATGGTATAATATATAGCGAAATTGAATCTACTTTTCAAAGTGATATTGATATCATAATCATAAATCTGCGCGGTACATATAATTTAAGATTAATTGTTCATTTTTGTAATGCAATAAATACATTATTTCATCAATATTCTGAAAATATGAAAAATGTAAAACTTCTTATCTTATACTCTAAAGTAAATATTGATGATTTTAGTACTACTAAAAAAATAGTGAACGATGGATTTGCAATATTTCTGGGAGATGATGGTAGCTTTTGGAAGAATAAATACGAATTTAAAAACTTCAATTCGCATGAGTATTCTATTCATACTAGTGAATTAGCTGATGATCCTCTGAATATAATAAATTATAAAATTATAAAAAGGCTTGGTCATTTTAAACATACTTTGAAAAATGGTACAAATTTTTGTCATCGTTTTTTTTATGATGGTAGTAAATGTATTGATGAGATAGTAATGATTTTCAGCTCTATAATAAATGAAAAATTGTCTAAAAATCCTGATTTTCATCTAATATTTTATTCTCCATTTTCACCATGGCTAAAAGATGCACTTATTACAATAAAAGAGGCATTTAATTTAGAATTATTTGATTTGAGTAATAATGCTTCAATTGCAAAAATGAAAAAATGTAAAACCAATTTTGCGCTTTTTATTACTGATATGATTCGAACAGGAGAGACATACCAGGAAAAATATGAGTATCTCTTAGATAAATTTAGTAATTTCACTATTGAATCATATACAATATTAACTACTCGCGGGGTTGCTTCAGATACCAGAAATTTGAAATTAAATATTCGTAGCAAATCTATTGAAGTTAAATATTTTCTTCATGTCAATCAAAGTGTAATGCCTTCTACACAATGTGAGTTATGTAAAATTGGATTGCCCGAATCTGATAAGTATGATGAAAACTTTGATATACTATCCACATTCGATTTTTGGAAAATGTCTAAGAATGCAGGCTTTAAGGAAAAAGAGGAAGATATTCCTTCGTATAGAGAATCAATTGGGTTTGTTTGTGACTACTCTAAGATGATAGAAGAAAATGGATCATGGCTTACATATAAACTTGAAAAATTGCTAAATAGATTGAATATATCACTTAACGATCTTGTTTTTGTCTGTCCAGATGAATCGATGCCAGCTGTATTTTCTAATTATTTGCGATTACTCTTATCCGCAACTGTTATAAAAATACCGAGAAAGGTTCTTAATAGAATCCATAGTTCAGTAGATGATATAACTGGAATTCTCCAAGAGTTCTCAAATGAACACTCCCTATGGCACATCGGCCTTAATTCACTTATATCAAAAAATATTATTATTATTGATGAATTTAGTGTTTCGTCAAATACATTTCGTTCTATTCATCAACTTGTCAGTCATTATGGGCATTATACTATATGTTTTATACCACTTGTAGATTTTACTCCAGATTCATCGAATTCTTTAGAAACTCCGATTTATAGCTTATATAGTTTTCAACTAAATAAATAAAAGGATTTTTACAAATGTTACATACTCTGCATGAAGATTTTAATTTAAGTTGCAAAACATTAGCATATCTGCTTGGTAAGGAGAAGGATGAATCAATTAAAACACTTTTATTCAAAGATTTTATATATAAAGGTCAAAAAATACGTACAATCGATTTTCAAAATTTGCTATTATCAGTTCTTAATATTTTTTTACCTGAGGAAAAGCAAAAAATAATGAGTACCATAGCCAACCCAACTATTAATCAGAAGAAGCATGTTAATGTTGCACTTATTACAATAATTGAACCTGAATTCCTTGCTCTTTCTCACGCCCTAAATTTTGATTTTGAAAAGCAAGAAGATGAAAATTTAAATGGTATTAAAATTTGGAATGCTTCGCTTGAAAAAAGGCCATCTGGTGAAGAATTGTCATTGATAATATCTATGATTGGTGAACCTAGGAACATTCCTTGTGCAATTGCATGTCAAAGAATCTTCGCAGAATATGAGATCGATTTATGTATTCTTATCGGAATTGCTGGTGGTTTACAAGAAAAAGTAAATTTAGCTGATGTTGTTGTCGCAAAAAAAATTCTCGATTATGAACACAAGAGATTAGAACCAGATCATGTTGAGAGAATTCGACCAGATCAATTTCCGATTGATATGAATTTAAATAGGGATCTTAGCTATTTTTTTCGTTTTACAAAAAACTGGGAATCAAAGTTTATTGCTTCATATTTAGAATTGGATAAATCTAAAGTACCATTTGACCGCAGAAGAAAACTCACTCCTAAATTACACCAATCTATAATATTAGCCGGGGACAAACTTCTTGCTAATGGTGAACTGCCAGCAATGAGAAAAGGTCTTCATGATAAAATTCGAGCAATTGGAATGGAAGGAAGTGGCTTTGCAAGAGTTTGTCGTGAATATAATATTCCATGGTTGGTTTTTAGAGGCATTTCAGATTTTGGTGATCCCGCAAAAGGGGATGAGTGGCAATTCCTGTCTGCTTTATCAGCTTCAACGGCGACCTTAGTATTTTTAGAATCTTGCTATAGTCACGACAGTGGCCAAATTTTGTAGCTCTATTCCGTGAACCAGGTACCGCAATACCCAAACACCCAAATAGGGCAGTGCCGGAATATGTCATATCTGAGAACACTTAATGAATAGTGAATTATCCAAGCTGCCACCGCAAAGGATAACAGCAATACTGATGCTAAAGCTAGGGCCGTGCCAGGCAGTGCGGCCGAGCTTAGTGAGAATTCCGGACTAAACCTGCCACCTGTTCCGGCGCAAACCTGCCACCCATTCCGGGCTAAACCTGCCGGGTATTCCGGCGTAAACCTGCCACTTTTCACCTAAAACCGG
>JABMQR010000074.1 GCA_013202335.1 Bacteroidota bacterium | reverse complement strand
TTCAGCGGTAATATTGGTGTAATTAAAACAAGACAGGGACACGCAGACAGTGTTGCCCTAGCGCTGGATGTATTATCAATACCCGAAATACTGGGATCAGTTGCCGGTGATGATACTATCTTTGTAATACTCCGCGAAGACATGACGAAAGAGGATCTTATCACCAGCTTCAGGAAAAGAATTCCTGAAGTCGAAGCCTGAATCATACTGCGGGAGAATATCATGAACATACAATATAACAACCTCACAAAAACAACAGCTATTGCTGAATTATCAAAAACCTCATCTGTCTCTTTGGCTGAGACACTTACACCTGAACGAATAGCAGCCTGCTCAATACCTGCAGGAGGCGGCCTGAACTACAACTATGCCGCTATGCCGGTAAATGAAAGCATCATCAACAAACTTCAGGCTCTGGCTAATGAACAGCAGCTTATTGATAAATATCATGAAATTCTTAATGGCGCCATCATGAATACCGGTGAGTCCCGGGCAGTTCTGCACCACCTTACCCGCGGGAAACTGGGCAGTGAGGTAGTTCTCGACAAAGAGGATAAGCGGGATTTCTATCTTGAACAGCTGGAAGCAATGAAGAATTTCAGTGAGAAAGTGCATAACGGGATCATAAAAGGTTCTACCGGAAAATGTTTCACCACAGTAGTACAGATTGGTATTGGCGGATCCGACCTTGGACCGAGAGCCCTCTATCTGGCACTGGCAGGAAATAATCGAAAAATGTCCGCTGAGTTTATCTCAAACGTTGATCCGGATGATGCCGCCGCTGTATTTAAGAAAATTAATTTTGAAGAGACGCTCTTTATTCTGGTCTCGAAAAGCGGAACAACACAGGAGACCCTTACCAACCAAAAACTTGCCATACGTAAAATGGCGGAATCCGGTATCCCCGGAATACAGCCTGCTATGCACATGGTAGCGGTCACCAGTAAAACAAGCCCGCTGGCAGCATCAGATGATTTTCTGGCAAGCTTTTTTATTGACGACTACATTGGGGGAAGATACTCCTCTACCAGTGCTGTCGGCGGATTAGTCCTTAGCCTGGCATTCGGCTTTACCACATTTCAGAGAGTTCTGGAGGGTGCACATGAAGCTGACAGGAAGGCTCTAAATCCCGACATCCGAAATAACCCGGCAATGATGGATGCCCTTATTGGTGTCTACCTAAGAAATATACTCGATCTACCAACAACTGCAATCCTCCCCTATTCCCAGGCTCTAAGCAGATTTGCCGCTCATCTTCAGCAGCTTGATATGGAGAGTAACGGAAAACGGGTTAACAGAATCGGCAAATCACTTGATTACCAGACAGGTCCGGTTATCTTTGGCGAACCTGGAACAAACGGGCAGCACTCTTTCTACCAGCTCCTGCATCAGGGAACAGATATTATTCCACTCCAGTTTGTGGGCTTCAGTGAATCCCAGTTTGGAGAGGACATCGTGGTAGACGGCAGCACCAGCCAGGAGAAGCTGAATGCAAATCTTGCAGCACAAATTGTAGCATTTGCCAGGGGTAAAGATGATGAAAACCCAAACAAGCAGTTCCCGGGCGGTCGGCCATCCAGCTTGCTGCATGGAAAAAAGCTGACTCCGGAAGCGCTTGGCGCACTCCTTGCCCACTTCGAGAACAAAGTTATGCTGCAGGGATTCTGCTGGAATGTGAACTCATTCGATCAGGAAGGAGTTCAGCTGGGAAAAATCCTGACAAAACAGGTTCTTTCCGGAAACAGTGATGCAGTGCTTGGAGCATATTTCTCTCTTCTAAAGTAATTCTGCTGCTGAGACATTCTTCCGTAACTGATCCGGATTTTTACACCCCGGTATTACCGATGTTACTGCAGGATGCCGCAAACACCAGGCCAGAGCCCAGACAGCCATATCAACTCCCTCAGGAACCTCTTCCTGTAAAATCCGGTGTACTTCAATCAGTCGTCTGTTCGCCTCTTCAGTTTTTTGTCTGGACCTGACATCACCTTCAGCAAAAGTTGCTCCCGGTTTATATTTACCACTTAGAAACCCGCTCGCCAGCGGTACCCGGGCCAGTACTCCGAGATTTTGAGCCAAACAGGCCGGCAGCGCCTCTTTTTCAGGATTTTGATCCAACCTGTTGTAGACGATTTGAATCACCTCTGCACCTACAGCTGAAGCACTGTTAATTTGCTCCATACTTCCGGAGTTCTTTACTGAAATACCCAGATGCTTCACCTTACCCTGTTTTTTCAGTTCAGCAGCAGCTTCCCACAAGCCGGGAGTCTTGAAATCTTCATCACTCCCCGAATGAAACTGCAGAAGATCTATATAATCAGTCTGAAGAGATTTGAGCGACTCCTCTACCTGTTTGATCAGTCCCGGACCGGAAAAATCACGTGTCCGGTCAAATGCTCCGTGAAAGAGATGGCCGAACTTAGTCCCCAAAAACCAATTCTCACGATCTTTCTTTAAAGCGTTTCCCAGAAATTTCTCAGAGAGATGATCACCGTAGCATTCTGCGGTATCAACTAAATTTATACCGGTTTCTCTGGCTGTATCAACAATGGCATCAACTTCATATTGGGAAAAATCGTAACCCCACTCCCCGCCGAACTGCCAGGTACCAAGACCGATTACACTTATTTCCCTCTCAATATTTCCCGCTTTTCTATATTTCATGCTTAAGCTCCTTACATTATTTATTATTGCAATTACATTAATAATACATTCATTTTAACAAATCGAATAGTAATATATAGATAGTGTCCACCACCGTGGATAT
>JABMQR010000073.1 GCA_013202335.1 Bacteroidota bacterium | reverse complement strand
GTCTGAAGCATTATTCAAGAGTAAAATTGGTGTAAGTTGTTAATATTCATATATTTACGTTAATTCCTTGGTATAATTTTCCGGGAATCCAGGATGTACCATGTGTATACGGGAGATATTCCTTCGGCGATACGGTTTGATCGGCTGCCGAAGGAGGTGCGGGGGAGAAAATCCGATAACGGCGAAGTACTGCTTGAAATGCGGTAAGGATTTGGCAGAGTTGTTTGTAGCCTGTCCCGAGTGTGGTGAGGAATACCGGATAGATCAGGAGTATTGTGTTCGATGTGGGTGTCATATCCCGGTGAAGCAGTTGATGGACAGGATAGAGGCAGCAGGAAAAGAGTACCGATATGAAGAGGTATTGCAGGTAGCGGATCAGGGGGAGGAGGATTTTCCTGGAGAGGGGAAGTTTGCGAAACAGATAGCGGAAGCGAAGCAAGCGATCGCGGAGATGAAACGGCTGAAGAAGGCTCTTCAAAGCGTGAAGAATGAAGGGGAAGAGCTTGGGGTCTATAAGAAATTATTAGAGCTATATCCTAATAGTGAAGAGTATGAAGCAGCGGTAAGGAAACTGGAGGGAGAAGAGCGGCGTCTGCATGAGCTGGTTGAGAGTGCGGTAAAAAACTATGCCTATAGAGAGTTGAAAAGAATCTGTGAGGAGGGACTGCAAAGATTTCCTCAGAGGGGACAGAGATTTCAAGAAGGGAAGACGATAGCGGAAAAAGCGATAGAAGAGACAATCGAACTTAAGCAGCAATTGGAAAAAGCGAAAGATGACAGTACACGAATACAACTCTATGAAGGACTTACTAAGCTATATCTCAATAACACTGGGTACAGAAAGAAAAAGCAGCAGTTAGAAAACGAAGAGCAGCAACTAATCGACCGTATACGTAAAGCTAAAGATTCCTATCAATATAGGCTGATGACAGGTAATTGTGCAGAAGGGATAAAACGGTTTCCCAAGAGGTCGCAGGAGTTTGAAAAAGATAAACGGTACGCGGAAGAACAACTGAAGCAAACTGAATGGCGGGAAGGGCAGTTAAAACTAGCGAAAAATCATAGTGTTCGGATAGATGTCTATTGTGAGCTGTTAAAGTTATATCCAAATAAGAAAGAGTATCAAGATAAGAAAGCACAGCTGGAACAGGAAGAAGAGCATTTGATGACACAGATACACGAAGCTGAGAAAAACTATGATTATGAACAGATGCTGCGGTTGAGTGAGAAGGGATTTAAGCTGTTTCCGGCGAGGGAGGGGAGATTTGGCCCAAAGCGAAATAAAGCCTCAGAAATCGTGTAGCAGACGAAGAACTTGAAGGAAGTTGTGAAGAATGCAGGGAATGAGGACGAAAGGCAGGATGCATTAAAGGAGCTTTTCGTTATATATCCGAACGTGGAGGAGTATAGAAAGCGTATAGATGAGATAACTCAGAAAAAGGAGAATCTGATAGCAGAGATAGAAGCACTTATTGGAGTATATGATGTAATAAGGGTATTGAAAAAGTGTGAGAACTATCACCAGCAATTTCCCAGAGAACCATATTTTCAGGAAAAGAGTGACTGGGGGAGAAATTTCAGTCAGGAAGAAAGAACTAAGCTCAGTAATCTGGAAGATGCAATTACTGAGATAGAGAACCCTGAGGAGAGAATTGATTTTATCAAGCAGGCATTAAAAAATTTCCCAAAACACAAGTATTTACTGAAAGTCTATGACAAAGAGGTGGCTTATCAGTTATCTCTGATGCAGTATTTATATGATGTGTATAAAAAGTGCAAAGCGGGAAAAAATAATTTGTCGTTTACGGAAGTGTTTGATATAAGGGAAAAGATCAATACATATAAAAAGAATTATCCAAGAAGTTATGAAGCTGATATAAAGGGAAAGAAAGGAGCTATAGTAACAAATAATACTGCTTACAATACAGTGGTATTAGCAGTCTTTGGAGTTATATTAGGAGAAGAAATAGTAGAAGGAGGGATAGTAGCAGGGATAGTACTTTTAGGAGGAATGTTAGGAGGAGTAATATTAGGATTAATAGCAGTATCAAGAGAAGCAGAAAAAGAAGAAATGGTAGGTTTTTTAATAAAATCTTTAGAAGGTATTGTAATAGGAGGGTTAGTATTTGGAGCAATTTTAGGAGTAGTAGTTGATGCATTAGTTAGAAGATCCTTTAATAATTTGAAGACTGGATAGGTATGTGTGTAGTGAAGGCGAGAAATGAGAGAATCGGGTATTGGGAAGAAAGATCATAATGGCTAGGGTCATTCGAATTATCTATTTTCCGGGATTTTGGTACTACTTTCTTAGTTTTTAATTGGTAGTTTGTTTGACTCTATGAGGGAATTATGGGATTGGAAATGAATTGAGGAGTAAAATAAACTCTTTTGGGGACGGACTGATTGATGGATAAAAAAGAAAGATTCTTTGCACGTTATATAGCCTGAGGTCTTAAAATATAAAAGTATAATTAATGTTAATATGATTGATCCATATCTTGGAGTAATAGATGAAACTATAAAGAAATCACCATGTGATATTATTCGCCATCAAAGAGTCCAAGGGAATTACCGGGAGTTGAATTTTCAGTACACGATGTTTTCGCATCAATGCAACTTCCTAAAGGAACTTTGGTAGAAGACCAATTACTTAAATATACCACTTGGTCAAACAAGATTTATGACTCTTGTACCCAAAGAGTACCTAATCTATAAATCAGAATTTGGTTATGCATTAGTAAAATCAACAATATTTAGTGTTACAGAACTGTTTTGAATATTATTTGCATTTTTTTTCGTACGAGTTTTCCTCTTCCGGGCATAAAAAAAACAGGAATCCATTTGGGTTCCTGTTTTTTTTGTGCCCTGATGTCGGAGAAGAAAATTCAAGCAGTTTTGGACAAATACTTGAGAACTGAATAAACAATCTAAAATCAAAAACCTTGAAAACCAAAGAGACTTCAAGCAAAACTGCCTCAGAACTAATTCCGCAGGAATTTGTTCCAGGTTCAGAGTCCGGAATATTTTTGTATGAAGTACAATAAAAGAAAGTGGAATAGAGAAAGTCTCAGCGAAACTCTGAAATATTGAAAATTTTCTTAACATATCAAAAAACTTGTATGTTTTTGAAAAACATGCCCGCCCCCGAATTACTCTGGCAATAATCGATTTACGGTGTCTCGGTAATGATCTTGCATTGATAGGCAGGTATCCCTCAACCAGCCCTTTTCGTTTCCAAATTCAGATAATCCCCGATAATAAAAAGCTTTGTAATTATCTTCAATAATATAGGGCATAATATTATTTCTCAGACACTCCTTAAACATGATAAGTCTACCTACTCTGCCATTACCATCCTGGAATGGATGAATACATTCAAACCTATAATGAAAATCAATAATCTCTTCTAAAGTAATTTCTGATATTCCGTTATACCAACATAGTAACTTTCTTATTGCGATTGCCACATCTTTAGGATTTGTCGTTTCCTTACCACCCACTTCATTAGGAAGCTGTTTATAATCTCCTACATTAAACCAGTTTTTCCTGGCATCTGTAGTCCCATTTTTAAGGAGCCCATGATATTTCTTTATCATTTTTTCCGATAAAAGCTCAGCAGCTTCCTCCAACATCACATCAAATAGATAAAAATGATTAGCCGTTTCAACCACATCATCCACATTATTACTACCTTTTCCATCAATTAATGTATTTGTTTCAAAAATATAGCGTGTTTCATCTTCAGTTAATCTACTGCCTTCAATTCGATTTGTGTTGTATGCAAACCTTATCTGAGTAAAATGATAAATACTACCTGCAAGCTTGCTTCCTTTTTGATCCAATAATATCTTTAATAAAGACTCTCCCTTATCTAACATCATAGAAAATACTTCTTCCATGGTGATTTCCAGATATGCACTAATTTTTTTTAGGTTAATAGCCTTTATGGTTTTTGGTTTCTCGATATTGTTATATAAAGTTGCATAAGGGATATCACAGGAAATAGCTAACTCCCTCAGCGACATAGTATTTGCTTGTAAGTAGTTCATGAAATTCATATGATCACCTCAATATTATTATATCGCTTTACTGATAACATGTCTACTATTTATCGATAAATCGATAAGTGTAGAATCTTGGAGCCAGGCTTTTTATACAACTCTGTGCAGGTTTTTGGGTGATGAGGTTGTGTAAGTTGTTTGTAGAAAAAGATATAATATAAACATGAAATAATAATATTAAGCAGTGGTAACTTGTTTAGCATGCAGGATAAAACAAGTAGAATGATTGGAAGGGTAATTCCTTTAATGTGAATCTTTCGAGCGGATTTCACGGTACTGAATAGGCGTCAAAGAAACCTGCTTATGAAAAACCTTACTGAAATAATGACTTGAATGATAGCCGACTGCTTCGGCTGCTTCATATATCTTCATTGGTGTATCTGTTTCCTGTCAGCATAATTCGGATTAAACTGAAAAAATTAAAAAGAGGATTTGTCATACTTGAAACCTCTTTTTTATGATAAAGTAACGGATAAATACTATGGAAGGAAAATATGAGAAGAAAATTCGGTGAAACTGATTTGGTGACCACTCCTATTGTGTATGGATGTATGGGCAGCTCTGGCTTCTTCGGTCCTCAGGAAGAGATTGACTCTCTACAAGCATTAAGAACAGCTTACGAAGTTGGGATTAACTTTTTTGATACTGCTGAGGCTTATGGAGATGGTTATTCAGAGCAATTGCTTGCAAAAGCTTTAAATGATGTGAGAAATGATATTGTTATTTCATCTAAAGCAGCTCCTGACCATATGAGACCGGAAGAGGTAATAGCAGCCTGTGAACGTAGTCTGGAAAATTTGAAGACGGACTATATTGATATGTATCTCCTCCATTGGCCCAGCCGCGAAATTCCTTTCGATGAAAGTATTGGCGCTTTGAAAACATTACAGGAACAAGGGAAAATTCGATATTACGGTGTTTCAAATTTCGGAATTAATAATATGAATGAAATCCTTGATTCAAGCAGCATTTGTACGAATCAAGTAGCCTATCACTTGCTGTTCAGAGCTGTTGAGTATGAAGTATTGCCAAAATGTATAGAGAATAATTTTCCGATTATGTGTTACTCATCACTTATGCAGGGATTGTTAGCAGGTAAATACAAAAATCTTGAAGAATTTCCCGAAAATAGAGCCAGAACACGCATGTTTGATAGCAGAAAACATACACAATGCCGGCATGGTGAAAATGGAGCTGAGCAGGAAGGAAGCATAGCTCTTGAGAAGATTTGGGAACTGGTGAATGAATCAGGTTTATCGATGGAAGAACTTGCGATTGGTTGGTTAAAAGCACAAAAAGGTGTTGGCGGTATAATTGTTGGAACACGAAATTATCAGCAAAGCAGAGCATTAAAAAAACTTATTGATATAAATCTAAGTGTAGAAACTATTAAAGTGTTAACAGAAATTACCAATGAATTAAAAAACCAACTTGGCAGCAATATTGATATGTGGGATCATCGTCCTAATTAGTTTTGATCTCCAGTGAGAATTCCGGACTAAACCTGCCACCTGTTCCGGCGCAAACCTGCCACCCATTCCGGGCTAAACCTGCCGGGTATTCCGGCGTAAACCTGCCACTTTTCACCTAAAACCGG
>JABMQR010000072.1 GCA_013202335.1 Bacteroidota bacterium | reverse complement strand
CTAGTACTCAGTACAGCTTAAACTTACAGGTTCTCAGGCAGTACCCGGCAGGGAGATGCAAGGAAGAATACGAAGCCCTAGCCAGCTAGGGTGATGTACAGTATAACAACGAACTATGTGAGTTTTTATACTGCCAAAAGTAAAAAATCTGGATTTTTTACTTCGTTTTCCGACGAAGCAGATGTCTGTCGTGTACAAGTGAGAATCCTATGCTTTAAGTTGTACAGGGTACTAGAGTGAAATCCCCCCATTAATCTCCAAAACGGTAGATAACGCATTATCTGCATCATCAATTATAGAATTACCGTAAGAAGTATCAAGAGATAATCCCATGCTGAATAAACCTATATTTTTTTGGAGAGCTATTTTCACACCAATCTCATACTCCTGAAGTGCCGGACCGATATAGATCTGATCAAATGATCCTTTAAGAGAAATGGTATCGAAGAAAACATCTGACACACTGAATTTTAAATCATACCCATAAACCGTATCCGAAGCGGCTGCAGTACTCCATACATGATCAAATCCCAGATCAAGTTTGAATCGGCTAAGTTTCATGCTGGTATTAACTCCATAGGAAAAACCCCAGGCTGAACTGGTACTTGGTGCACCGTCAACAATTGAATATACTACGTATGAATCTTTTGTTTTTGCACCAATAGAAGCGCCGAAATCGCCAAACTTGAGCTTTCCACTTTTCCATTTCAGATCAGCAGTATGGATTATTGATACATCATTTTTTGTTGAATTAAGCAGTGCATCCTGAGCAGATCCTGCATCTAAGAGTTGAGCTAATACGTCTGCATTGGTTTTGACCCACTCGAAGGTATAATCCAAGGATACATTACCCAATATTTCAATTGATGGAGTTACGATCCCTGCTGTCGCTGTATGAAGAATATTTGCAATATCATTTTCAGTCGGATCAGCAGCGGCCCCCAGATCTATACCAAAAAGCGGCAAAAAATCATTAAAAAGAATATCCGGTATATTATCCTGGGCACGATCGTACCCGGCAGAAAGTGAAAAATCACCTAAGTCCATCGCCCAATATGCACCGAAATCCATTAAATCAGTTGATAGGGATGCACCAAGGCTTTTATAGGATTTATCAGTTTTATGAAACCAGGCCTGAAGCCCAAGTGCTGGTATTTCCAGGTCACCGCCATAAGTTATACCCCACAGCTCCCGGTTTACGGCAGCTGCGGCAAGTCCCATTGAGAGTGGAAAGTAGTCGAATACAGGGAATATATCATAAACTGCATCAATATAGGTAAGGTATGGAGCAATATCAAATCCAAATCCGGAATTAATATCTGTAGCCAATTGTGCTGTATCGATAACCTGACTGGCATCATTTACATAGAGCGTTAATCCCAGATCACCTGTTAGTTTAAATGGAGCAAACTCCAAACCAGTTTCAATTCCAATAAGCATGTTTTCTTCAGGTTTTATTGATCCCAGATCATATAGTGTTCCTATAGGTGAACTGCCTGCAGTAGTAATATCATCATACCTACCCTGAAATGAGCTGATAAATGATACATTTGTTTGAAACCACCAATAGTCAAAAACATCCAGTCCAAAGTTCAGACCAAAAAAGTTTTGCGGCCAGGCTGCCTGATACAAACCCAGATCTGTAAGTCCCTTCCCTACAGCGATACTGAGAAACGGGATGTCAAATGAGACGGTGGTACCGCGAAATCCCAGAGATTTTACTGTCTGATCCTGAAAAGATATGCTCTGATCTCCAAATGTATATGAAAGAATGGGGTCAAAGAGTGACAATTTCGCATAAATATGATTTGAGTTTTCATACGATCTTACATCAGCTTGTGTATAGGTAAATTCATTATCAAAATTCCAGGGATGCCATAAACGCAAAATATTTTGGTAGTCTGATATCAAGGTTGATGGATAGGCATTTAAGACCTCGGTAATTGCCAGTTCATCACTTATACCCAAAGATAGTTCAAGTACAAGTGGGCCTGCTCCTAATTGTGTTTCTGCTCCCAGATCCAGACTCAGCATAAGTTCCTGTGTAATATCATTGAATAAATCGGTAAAGACCAGAGAGTTCTGGTTTTCACCAAAACTTACTGTATACACAATATCCAAACCTGCAGTATAGCCGGCAGAAGCACTAAAAAACGGAACCCGAGCCGTAATCAGAGTAAATTCCACCTCTTTATGTTCGGTATTATTATAGATGTCAGTTATCGTAATTTCTACAGAGGCCTCTTTTTCCGTTGAGTCTTCATCAGGGGTTACTAAAAATGAGAGATAATTTTCAAAAACACCAGCCCGAGCGATGGGTTCTCCATTATAATTCACCTCAAAATCTAATATTCCACTCTCCTCTTCAAGCCAAAAGACTACCAACTGTTCAGTTCCGCGTCCTAATTCCGGGGTATCAAGATTTGCCAGAGTAAGAACCGGAGGATTCATATCAGCAAGCAGAACTGCACTGTTTATTCCTTCAGCAGGAATTCTGATTATTGTTTTGTCAACTGTACGTATTTCGGTAAAGTATTCTAAAGTATCATCTGAAAATACCGTATAGGGCACAAAAGAACTCCACACTCCCTCTGTTTCGGTGAATCTTGCATAAGAGGGAACTTCTTCCCCCTTAATCATTACATAGAATCGAGCTTCCTCAATTTCTTCATCACCTTCAGCAATCTCAAGAATAGGTTTTAAACTTACATATCCGGGCACCTTATTGGGAACAGTTAAAGAAAACCCAAAGAGGGGGATAGATCCAATAATTAGTAGCGCTAATAAAACGAGTAGTACTTTTCTCATATTAGAATCCTCCCATTCCAGGAAATCCGTCGCCACCAGGGAAGCCACCCATTCCGCCTGACCATCCCAAACCAGGATCTACAGGGCTGCCACCAGGACCCATTCCACCAGGACCCATTCCAGGCATTCCTCCGCCAAATGGGGGTGGGGCAAAAGGATTTCCAGATGAAAAATCTGTTCGGGGTGGTGGTGGAGGTGGACCATTATCCTGACCCCCTGGACCTCCTCCGTCACCTGGAGTCCCGCCATCACCAGTACCGTCTTCTGTTGATTCTTCTTCGGCTGCAGCAGGATTAACCAAAACACGCTTCAATATACTAATAGATTCTTCGTAACTTCCAACAGCCTCAATAGTAAAAACATGTTCGCCGATTGAAAGGATTTCTAAGGTACTAAGATTTAGTTCTGCACCGGTTTCCAGTAATCCATCCAAATGAGACGTCCACGTAACCTGTTCTCCGGCAATTGTTTCTCCATCACGATCCTTAGCCTGTGCCTGCAGAATTACAGGAGCCCCAATCTGTGCAATAATCAACTCGTCTACCGGTAAAACCTGAATTTCCATACCCCCGTAGACTTTGACTGAGAATGTTGTTTGTGCAATAACTTCACCTTCAGCACTGAGCGCTTCAGCTGTTACTGAATGATCACCAGGTGTTAATCCAATAGCATGTAAATCTGCCGATTCTCCTGCAGCTACCGGTTCAGCAAACATATCTGATCGCCATTGGATGGAATTAACCGAATCCAATCCGGCAGTTTCTGCGCTTACAATAACCGAATCTCCCTGAAGATCAATCTCAGCTGGTGGATTATCAACATAAATCCCCACTCTTGGTTCATAGACATTGAGAGAAAATGGCATTTCAATAGGGGAACCATTACCAGTCACAACAATTTTTAGTTCATAAACACCTTCAGCCGTAAATAGAGCTGCGGCCAACTCTCCATGGTACATATGTGGGATATCTGAATCCAGAATCCATGTCGTACCTGTAGGACTATCATTAATTAAGGCGTTTAACGTTGGATTTGTAATTCCGGTTACCTTGATAGATATCGGGACTATATCCCCAACCCAGAAAACATCTCCTTCTGCCGGAACAACAATCTCAGCAACGGCAGTACGTGTTATCAACAATGGGAATGCTTTTCTAAAGACTTCAACAGCCTCACTACCCAGCCCGGCATCGGAAATAACAAGTGTCAATGTGGCTTGTGATTCTGAAAAGCCAGACAGCTCAGCATTGCTGATAGAGATCTCTTTTCCCGTTTTCTGCAGTTTATTATCACCTTGCTGGAGTTCCCAGAGAACATTTGTTTCAATCCCTCCGGAAAAGCTTACATTTGCAGTGAGTGATGTATCATCCCCCTCAGCCAAATAAGTTAAGTTACCACCATTTACCAGCGGCAGCACATTTGAAACTGGTTCATATACTACCAGATTTACAGAACCTGAAGATTCCGCTCCATATTTATCCTGAGCTTTCCCCCGTATGGTTAAGGTGCCGGCAACCGCTCCTTCATAGATAAATGGATTACCCGTACCTAATTGAGTTCCGTCACCATTCTCCCAGGCTATAGATCCTGAATAGGGCTGATCATCTGTTACCGCAGCTGAGAGCACAATAGGATCTCCTACCGGGAATAAAGCTCCCTCTTTAGGTGATACAATTACAACTTTGGGAGCACCGTTTACCGTAAACTGAACCTTGGCAATTGAAGGGGAAGATCCATCACCGGAATATTGGGCTGATAATATATAACTACCCGATACTGCCGGGGCGGTAAGCCCAACTAAAGAATCAATCCTGCTCCCATCCAGCGACCATTCTATTGATGCTGCATCAGCACCTGCAGGAAGCCCTGTTACTTGTGGAAGAAGTGATTGTTCAGCATTAACAACTGTTCCATGCGGCCAGTAAATCCCTAATTTAACCGGTTCATTCTCTACCTCAATGTTAATTCGGCTTGAACCTCTCAGCTTACCGGCAGCGTTAAAATATTCACAAAGAACGAAAATTTCTCCTACTTCCGAAGCAGTAAATCCTGTACTTTCTCCTGTCTTGACTACTGCTTCTGCCGAAGTGCTATCAAGATACTGTAATGTCCACCTGAAAGATCCTGATGTACCAGCTTCCCCATTAGTTGTCTCAAGAGAGGCAATCAGAGGAATTTCATACTGCTTCAAATAGGCATCTCCGGCAATTGGGGACTGTATTTCAATATCAAGAATTCCCGATTGAATCTCAACAGCTATCTGCTTTTCGACTGCTATACCCTGTTTATCAACGGCTTTTGCTTTTAGAGAGTGTTTCCCAATATCTGATTCAGTGAGCTGTCTGTGCTGCTGATCACCGGTGAGCATTGTGCCGTCAAGGTAGACCGTAATTATCGGATCATCTCCCGTATCAACATCAAATGTCGAAGCAGTCCATTCAAAGGCATCTCCGGTATACTGAATATTTGGAGCCACCAAAGAGACTTCCGGAGGATTATTCAGCTGCAAGTTTACAGTAACTAATTGCTCTTTTGTTCGGCCGTAGGCACTCGTTAACAGTTTTATTTCCTGATCTCCTGTTAAACCATCAGGGGTAAACACAGCTTCTTTACCCATTGCAATAATTTTTGATCCCATCATCCAGGTAAAAGCAGCTCCAGGCTCGCCACTTGCCTTTAAAGGAATAGTTTGTCCCATCGTGTAAATTATTTTTTCACCCTGGCCTGGAGAACTAATCTTAGGAACTGCTATATCACGAATAGTAATAGTTTGCTCGGATGTGGTTCGCTCCATTGTACCTTTTTCATATTTCGCATACACGGAAAAATCTCCAACTGTTTCACCCGGGTACGTATAAGTCAGTCCGGTTTCACCAGTGTTTTTATTATTTACATACCAGCTGATGTGGGTTGCAGCATCTTGCAGATTAACCGTTGACTTCCCAACTTTTTCGACTCCAACCCGGCAGGTTAAGGAATTGCCTATAATAATTTCAACTGCACTATCAGGGGTAAGCAGATTGAGTGAAAAGTCACTCTCAACTTCAATTGAGACTGAATCTGTTACAGAGCTGCCTGCATTATCCGTAACTACAACCTCTATCTTATGCGTTCCTGCATTCAACTGCCCCAGAGTTCCGGCAAGAAAATCACTACCGGAAACGCTGGTACCGTCTATACTCCAGGCTACTTTTTCTGCAGCACCGGTTACTATTCTAACTTCGACCGGTATTTCATCATCAGGAGAAAATCGTAATCCATTTACCGGCTGTTCAATTTCTATAGAAAGTTTCTTGTAAACAACAATATCAATCTCTCTTGTGGTTGATCGTCCAAAAATATCGATAATTTCTACAGATATTGTATGATTACCTACAGCAGGATTTAATATTTCAACACTATCCCCGAATGATGATTTCTTCACTGCAAATCTTGAACCATCAACAGAATAAACTATTGAATCAATAAGATATTCTTCACTTAAATTGATGTCTACAGTAATTTTTAGAGGAGCATCGGTATATAAGCGGCTGCTGTTTTCTACAGATAGACTATTAATGGCTGGTAATGCAGCAAAATATCTATCCATGCTGGTAGTTCCATCAACAATTGGTTCAAATTCACCATATGATCCATCTGGTTTTCTTATGTTCAATAATTTCAAATTCAAGTTAAATACATGCACTCCGACGGAATTAATCTGAACAGATTGTCCTGATATATCTGTGCCGTCAACATTCCATATGGCTCTATCAATATCCCTAATCTCATGCTGTAATAAAATGTCCACATCAGTTGGGAGAATTGGATAGGGGCTGACAGCTGAATTTACTACAGATTCAGGTAATGTAATTTCTGCAAAAGGATCTAATACCTCAACAGTAAAACTCTGTTCTGCCACAACTCCATTCAGTTTTGCCTGACAAATAAATTCCGCCATCCCGGCAGAGGTAGGGGTGAAATCATATTGGGCACCGGACCCTACTAAATCCCCATCTCTATACCATTTAATGCTATTTTCAATTTGAGCTTTTCTGTCATTATCGATTGGTGCAGCAATAAAATGATATGCTTCACCGGCTACTATCCTATCCCCGGAACTTATTCCCTCCAGGGTAAAATCAGGCGGTGATAAGTTCTTCACATCAAATCGAACCGAAATACTTTTTATGGTAACTAAAGCTGCGCTGCTGGATACTGTATATTCACCTACTGCTGTCAAATCATAAGTACCAACAGGCATATTTTTCCAATCATAACCATCCGCTATTGCGGAAGAACCATCAAAACTCAAATAATAGGAGGTTAAATCCTGAGTTTCAACTACCGGGTCAGGTACTGAACCAAAACCATAGGTAACATTTTTTTCAGGTGTGGTAACAGCAATTGAGGGATCAATTATTTTAACCGTCCAAACTCTACTAGTGGTATATCCATAGTCATCTTTTATGTTAGCCTGTACGGTATAGGTTCCAACTCTGGTGAAAATATAGGAGAAACTTGTTCCGCCTGGACTGCCTGTTACCTCTGTACCATCCTGGGTCACATCCCAGTTAACTACTAGTGCACCATTATTACTTGATGCAGTTACACTAAAAGTGAGCTCCTCTCCTATTTTTTCTCTAACAAGTCCTGTAGAAGGCTGAAAACTATTAATTGCCGGAGGAGTCTCACTGAATACTGAAAAATCTACACTATTTGCAGAAACACCGGAAAATTCTTTTTCACTACCGCTTCCGTCTATAGCATTAAGTTTCCATCCAGCCTGTACCGTATGATCCCCGGCAGTTGTAAATATTTTATTCCAGGAGTCAGTTTCAGTTCCATCAATTAGCCAATACAGTTCCGCGTCAACTGCAACAGCCTGGATAGCCGCTGTACTACCAACCGGAATTGTGAGGGTCCCGGGTTGAGACAGGAATACATCAGGATCTGCAATTTGTACCTGTACCTCTTCTAATCCTTGTATACCATTCGTATTCATTGCGCCAAATGATATATCGATACGTTTTTTTGTCATTCCTACTGGTGGTGTATAGAACACAGTCCCATCACTTGAAGGGTAGACTACCGTTCCATCAATAACCCACCATCTGTCACTTATAAAGGAATCACTCTCTGCTGTTGCTGAAAAAGTATACTTTTCTCCTGTTTTTAAGAGAATTGAATCTCCCGGAAACTCTATTGAAACTTCAGGAGGAGCTGTATCAATAACCTCAATGCCAATTTTATTCGTCTCTTTTTCATATTCACCGGGATTTCCATTTTGATCAACAATATCCCACACAGCTTTCGCATATAATTGATAAGTACCAACACCATAATCTGCGAGATCAACAGATGATCCACTTACCTGAACACCATTAAAAAACCAGCTGGTCTCTTTTGCATTAGGTGCGGTGATATTTGGTGATAAATCAGAATTCAGTGGAAATTTCCCTCCACTGGTAATATTTGTTATACTAACTACAGGATTAAATACCACTATTTGTATTGATGATTCTGATACTAAATCATATTCATCAGTAACTCTTAAAGTAATACCAGCAGTTCCTGTACCGGATGGGGTAAAGGTAAAAGTATCACCGCTTGTAGCCTTGGTAGTACCATCGACCTTCCATTCCCTGCTTTTAATGAGGTTTTGGTTATCAATTGTCGCGGTAATAATTACTGAATTCCCAAGCGGCAGCTGAACCCCTGTTTCAGGATTGGTTATATTGACTATTGGAGCAGTCCCAACTGCTGTAACGGTAACCGGATCTGATTCCACCGTTATGGTATTTCCATTCATATCTTCCACGGTAGAAGCTGCAACCTTTACAGAATGTGACCCGCTGGAGGTAAAAGTAAATGAAAAAGCCTCTCCAGTTCCTTTTTCTGTACCATCAACATACCAGGTAAATGTAACTACATCCTGTTGTGTTCCCACAGAAAAATCGACTTCATCGGCTAACCCGGCATTTCTTGCGGTACTTCCGGAAATTGATACTTCAGGCTTAAGAACAGTAACATTAACTGTTTCGGCACTATCTGTTAAATTCAAGGAATCCGTTGCACTGAGATTGACGGTTAAACTATTATTCTCACGCCTGGAAACCGGGGTATAATTTAGTGATAACCCGCTGAAATTACTTGAACCTATTGTCCATTGGGCAGAATTCAATGAGGCACCGTCTGAAAATCCAGGAGTTGCCTCAAAACTATATGATTCACCAACAATTAAAATATCACCAGTTATAGGTGAATCAATCGCAATGGAGAAATCTTCATGTGCAGGTGTAGTGAAAGAATTCTTTACTGCTTCACTTCCTGAGTAAAAAGCTGATCCGTCACGATTAATAGGAATCACATACCATTTATATAGAGTTCCTGGAAGTAGGCTATTTGCAATATATGAATTGTCAGTAGTACTTTTAACTTTAACACCATTTACATAGACATCATATCTGTATACCCAGTCAGTATAACCATTTCCTGAAAAATCCCATGACAATTCAGGAGATAAAGGTTCTGATGCATCAACAGAGAGAGATACAGCAGGTGTTGGAAATGAAAAACTTACTGTTATAGATGTGATGGGAGAGTTATTCCAATCCACATACGTAATCTCTGTTGTATAAGATTCACCTGCGCGAAATTTAACCGTTCTCAAATCATACTCTACCAATCCGTTATCAGTGTCTGAAGGATACCCTTTAAGATCTGAAGTCCCCGCAGTTGCAACTTCATGTACGGCTGTTGAAGTATATATTTTTTGAGAATTTGAACTATCGAATATAGCTATCTTCGTTGTAGTTCTATAAGAAGGTTCACCATCATAAACAGGTATTTCTGGTACTCTAAATTCTAATATCATATCATCAAGTTTTGGAGTGGTTATACTTGACAAATCACCAATATTAACAACTTTGAATTCAATTGTTATCTGCTCTAATTCATTTCTAGGAGAAATTTCTACTTTTTTTTCTTCATCAAGATATACTTCATAAGCAGTTAATGTAATAGAATATTTTCCTTCTGGCATTTTTATATCCATCATCTTACTAATTTCAGAAATATCAGATATTCCAATTTCATCAATAAAGCCTTCACTTCCAGAATATGATCCTGGAAAGTAACCATCAATATAATCAGATATTATTTTTGTATTTGTAAATTCTATAGAACCTAATGCTTCTACAGATTGCAGGACTCCAACTTCAATATTATGATCAGACCAAGTGCCACCAAATGAAATATTCAACATAAACAAAATGTCTGAATCTTCATTATTATTTCTGATTGTAATTTCAATTAATGGGTTAGTGAGTATTGTACCAGTTTGAAAATTTGCATACCGTGTAGTTACGACCTCACCTATATTTTGTATTGTTCGGCTCCGTGCACTTCGTACATCACCAAAGAGAGGAAAAATCGCTAATAGTAGAATAAAAACCAAAAAAACAGCTTTAACAGCTGCCCTATGAGTATTATTGGATTTGCTTTTCTGATACATGATATCCTCCTGTCTAAAACTACATACCCGGAGGATATTTCAATATGATCTACTTCTTGAAATATCTTCCTATTAACCAAAACTATATATTTCTAGTTCCAGTTGCATTGGATCAATAGAGGTTGATAAATCGGTAATTTCGTCAATTCTCTCTACTAAACACTTTCATTGAAAGATTAATTTAGGCAGTACTCTGAGATTGAAAAGATTAGTTGAAGGATTTGAACAACTGCTATTTTTATATCCTAAACCACTTCCTACCGGAAATCAAATATTTTATCCATTTTAGACTCTGAATGAAAAGGGTAAGATACTATTAATGAGGAAAAAAGATGTTATTTACAATTTAGAGCCAGAGAAGCGCAAACGCATTTGCAACCATTAATCCACTGTTGTCAAATTGATCCAGCCCCAGATTGCTCCAGAACGGAACAAGCAGTCCACCCTCTACACCGAGTCCAAATTGTCTTTTCCGACCAAACCGAAACTCTGCACCTATTCCAAAGTCTGCCAGGAGAGAGTTGTTTATTGAATCAACCTGCATCAGCCCATCGTTAAAATGCGAGCCGGTTATTCCTATAAATCCATATATATCGTTTCCGTTGCTGCCTTTCAAAATCCGTTTTCCATCTAATCTAATCATCCCAAGCATATAGAAATAGTTGAACTCAATTTGCGCTCCCCAGTCACCTTTTTGATAGACTCCTTTTAACGCAATGGGCAAACCGGGGGAAAGTACCGACAACCCCACTCCCCAGACCCGCTCGTCAGGGTCACTGCTGTCAGGAACCGGCGCATCAGCAGCAGATAGAAAACTCATTGCAAAACAGACTATCAGGCCAAAAATAACCAATTTATAAATTCGTGACATACCCAACCTCCAGTTTAAATTTGGATGTAGTCCAGTGAAAAAAACCCATAAAAACAACTCAATAATAGAGCATAAAAGTGGGGGTTCTGTATATTCTACTAACTCAGCTTACTACGTTATCAGTAGGAACTCCAGTTATTGTTGGTATAATTTTTTATTAGAGAATGTTTTCTGGATGCAGTAAAGATTCAATTATAGTTATCTTTCCATAGCCTGAATTAATTCATCCAATTTCAAGATAATAATTTTTGAACTTGTATCAGATACAGCATATGGGACAATCAAGTTTCCATTATGTACAATAGCCCCGCAAGAGTATACAACATTGGGAACATATCCATTCCTCTCATCTTCATCGGGCCAGAGGAAAGGAGATTTGAGAATGCCAATCACTTGTGAAGGATCATCAAGATCAAGAAGAATTGCTCCCATACAGTATCTTCTTACTGCTCCGACACCGTGTGTAAGAAGCAGCCAGCCGTAATCAGTTTTTATGGGAGAACCATTATTTCCTATTTGTACATACTCCCACGGCTCTTTTGGCATATGAATTATCCTGGGATTATCCCATCTATATATATCATCAGAATACATAATAAAAATATTTTCATTGTCCTGCCTTGAGATCATTACATACTGACCATTAATTTTCTCCGGGAACAGAGCCATCCCTTTATTCTCTGCCCCCTTCCCTTTCAGCAGTGTCACCCGAAACCGTACAAAATCTTCAGTTTCAATTAGTTTAGGGAATATTTTAATACCATTGTATGCAGTATATGGGGCAAAATACGTGGATTTACCCCTCTCATTTGAAGAATCATGTAAAAACCTAACAAACCTTGCATCCTCAATCCCCATTCGCTCATTATCCACTATAGGAAAGATAACCTTGGATGAGAGCGCAATCTGCGTATCAAAATTCAGCTCATACACAGAATCACTGATATGGGATATTGTCCCCTGACTGAGAAACTGGTTATTATTCTCAAGAATAATATCTCCATCCGCCTTAATTACTCCTTCTCCAAATAGTATAGAAGAGATATGTCCTTCGCCGACAGCACGGAAACTTTGGATGAATCGTAAATCTCCAGCCTCAAGATTTCTCTGGTCCGGATGAGGCATTATTGACGGATTAAAAAGAGCGGCAGACGCAACTGAATATTCCATAGTGAAATATGCTCCAATAAGAAGCTTCCTGTTTTCAGTAAGTCCCCCCCTATTCCCGATTTTAGCATTTGTTGCTTCATAATGCTTTTTAAATATCTTTTTGATACCCCTGTGACGATCCGAGAAAAGATTAAGAGTATTAGTAAGGAGCTCTTCAACTTTATCTTCCGATAATGCAAATATTCTATCTACAAGTCTGGCGGCTCTCTCATCACTTCCAACTGGATAAAAGTAGCGAAGAATGACTCTGCCGGCATCAGGGAGAGACTCATTATCTGTTTTTCTCATTTGTATCACACTTCTTTGCTCTTTCATTCAGCTCACCTTCTTATACATATTTTCTTAATTATTAATCGAGGCGCTTTCAAAAATAGGTATTTTTGATAAATCCAAATCTTTGATTTGGATCAGCTACCTCGGAATAAGATGCTTTGCATCTTATTCTTAAAAGTATGCATAGCATACTTCGATTTGTGAAGTTTTCTGAAGTTATG
>JABMQR010000071.1 GCA_013202335.1 Bacteroidota bacterium | reverse complement strand
ATTCGTGACAGCATCAGGGTGATTATGAGATAGATGAGAGCAACTATCAGCATTGTCTCCAGAGAGAGAAATGTTCGAGAGATATATTCTCTTCCTCTTCGGAGTATATCGCGTAATGCAATAACTGATACCAAAGATGAATCTTTGAGCATTGCAATAAATTCATTACCGATTGCCGGTAAAATTATTTTCATTGTTTGAGGCAGTATTACCTTACGTAAAGCCTGTCCGCGTGAAAGTCCAAGAGCTATAGCGGCTTCCATCTGGCCTTTTGGAACAGCTTGAATACCAGCCCTGAATATTTCACCCATATATGCACCGTAACATATCGATAAGGCGATGATGGCAGCAACAATTCCCTCAACCTGAAAGAATCTGCCTAGTGCATAGTAGATAAAGATAAGCTGGACAAGAAGCGGAATTCCACGGATAAGTTCAACGTAGACACCCGCCAGCAGGTTCCAGATTCTTTTTTGTGAAACCTGGCCCAATCCGCACAGCAATCCAAGAATCAGGGATCCCAAAATCGCAAATACCGTTACCTGAAATGTAACGGGTACTCCTTTAAGGGTAACAAAAAATATTTCCCGAAATGGAGCTGGATTGAATATAGTGAGAATAACTAAAAGGAGGGCAGCAAGAAGAAAAGTAACCCGCCAGGAGTTAAACACCCGGGAGTTACTTCTATTAGGGATTAGTGCCCCATCTGTTACCGCTATAGTGCCAAGTGCAGCGTTTGCGGTTACGATGGGGATTTTATCTTTTTTTTCCTGCTTGGTTTTGTTTACCGAAGCCATTTATTAATTAACTCATCGAGCTTGCCTGATGCTTTAATTGCAGCAAGGCTGTCGTTAAGTAGTTTAAGTAAATCAGCATCATCTTTCTGTACAGCAATTCCGAAAAATTCGTCAGTAAAGGGTTCGCCAACTATCATAAGTTTGTCGCTGTATGCTTCATTGGTCAGTACATAATCTGAAGCAACGATAGAATCACAAACAACTCCATCAACCTGACCATTCATAAGGTCTTCAACTGCAAATCCAACTTCGTCATAAGCTCTTCTTTCAACATTTGGAAAATCGTCAAGAGCAAAGTCTCCAGTAGTACCGTTCTGCACACCAACTTTCATTCCTGCCATGTCACCAAGACCATTAATACCAGTCAGGGATTTTTTAACGATCAGAATCTGGCCTGCATTGATATAAGATTCGGTGAAAGCCATCTCTGCTTGTCTATCTTCAGTTATGGTAACTGATGAACAAACTGCATCGTATGCTCCGTTTTTAAGACCTGCAAAAATGCCGTCCCATGCAGTGTTTCTAATATCAACTTCAAATCCACCCTCTTCAGCCAGTGCATAAAGCATGTCGATATCGAAACCCACTAAATCACCTTTGACATCAATAAATTCCATTGGCGGCCAGGTGGCATCTGAGGCAATAATTATCGTGTTTGACTCCTCCTGCGCTGCAGCAAATACAGCTGAAACCGCAAGGATAAGGATCAAAGATAATAATAGTAATTTCTTTTTCATAGTAAGCTCCTTTTTAAACTTTATTATTATTGTAAGAAAGGTAATTTTACCTGAAGATACAGTCACTAGTCAATTTAAAATGTATAATTATACAATGAATTATGGTTTAAATATGTTTAAACAAGGGCTTTGCATAGATTTACAACAAATATACTTAATATGGGAGGCTGGATAAGAGTATCATATCTGAATAAGAGTACTTATTTTTGCATTTGTTTTACAAATGCAGGAGACGGGATACTGGTTATGGTTTTGGTTTTGTCAGGACAAATGCTTGAGATGGGAAGGCTTCCGGCTTTCTGTCTACGGTCTCCTGTTTCCTAATAGTTTCCTTTATTATAAATAAACAGCTACCAGGGCTCCGGATGTGCAGCCAAGCAGAATTCCGGCAAATACCTGCGGGTAGGTATGTCCGAGAAGAGTTCTTAAGTCTTCGGTTTTAAAGCCGTGTTCAAAACTCTCTGATAAAATCTTACTCCACTCATTTAGCACTTCAGCATGTCTTCCGGCAGCTCTTCTTATTCCCACAGCGTCAGAAACAACAACGAGTGAAAGTACCAGAGTTACTGCAAACAGCGTACTTCCGGCACCGTGCAGAATACCCACACAGGTAGATATTGCAGAAACAGCTGCACTATGCGAAGAGGGCATTCCCCCTGTACCTAAACCACTTTTTACATCTATTTCTTTTGTAAGCAGTAAATTTATTACTACTTTGAAAAACTGGGCGGATGCAAATGCAATGAGAGCGGCAATGAAAGTCTTGTTTGTGAGTAGTTCATTCATATAGCAAATTATAGGGATAACTGCTGAGCGTGTAAAGTTAGTAATACCTGAGGTAGATCTCAATTCCGGTGAGTAAGATTCAGATGAAGACAGAAGAGATTTAATAATCAATCTTGCCATAAGAACGAAGAATCTATATAACGACAATATGAGACAGATAACAGATCAGCATTCAGTACTTCTCTATACCATCTCATTTCTTGGGCAGATGGCAATGGCAATCATAAATCTTGGTCTGATTTTTTTTATGAAGTTTGCTTTTAAGCTGGATCCCCAATCTATCGGACTCTTTGCAGCAATATCCCCGCTCAGTTATTTATTAGGAATTCTTGTTCTAAAGCACCTTGTCTCTGCAGTTCCTCCCCCGAAAACTATACTAATTGCAGCAATAGGCATGTTGTTAAGTGGGTCTGCCATCCTAATAGTTAAAACAGCCTGGCCCGCTTTTGTGCTTTATGCTCTCTATGGAATTTTTATGTCTTTTTACTGGCCTCCCATAATGGGATGGCTTTCCCGGAATAAGGAGAAAAAAGAGCTGGGGAAATCCGTATCAAACTTTAATCTTTCCTGGAGCTGGGGAATAATAGTTGGTCCCTTTATTGCGGGTCTACTTTCAGAAAAGAGTGCTTCGTATGCCATTGGGGCGGCTGGCGGCATTATGCTGATAATTGTAATCATTTTGGCTGCAGCGTCCAGGTTCCCATCAATTATAGCTGTCCCTTCAAATCATGATCACAAAAGAGCGGTAAATCAAAAAGATACTAGTACGTATTTACGGTATGCTTGCTGGGTTGGGCTCATATCCGGGTATTTTGTATTTGGAATAACCATGAATATATTTCCACTCTTTGCACAGGATATTTTACATATGCCGGAAAGTACTATCGGTCTACTCCTGCTCATTCGAGGTCTCGTTACTACTCTGGTATTTATGCTGATGGGGAAAACACCTATTTGGCATTTCCGCTTTTCATCAATTGTAGTATTTCAAGTTTTACTTGCAGCCTCTCTTATAGTCGGATTAAAAGCAGATACTGTGGTTTTATTAATACTATTCTTTACCCTGTTTGGTTTTTCTTTCTCTGGAATCTATACAAACAGTATTTTTCACGGAGCAGCAGGAAGCAGCGACCGTGAACATCGAATGGCTATTCATGAAGTAATGCTGACAATCGGTATCGTTTCAGGATCATTGTTTGGTGGGGTTTTGTATCAACGTATGTCTTATCCCAGTGTAATGGTTTTTTGCCTGATACTAACTGCTTTAGCCGGCGTAATACAAACATTAATTTTCCTGGGAAACCGTAAACGGGCTGAGCTTGAAACTGGGTAAAGGATTGCACTATAATCAAGTGATTACAATTATCAACAACTGCAATTGATGAAGAAGCCAGGATATTGAACTATATTAATTAAAACAAACAGGAAGGTAATACAGCATGGGAATGAATATAACCCAGAAAATTTTATCCGCGCATTTGGTTGAGGGAACCATAGGGAAGGGTAATGAAATTGGAATTCGTATAGATCAGACATTAACTCAGGATGCCACGGGAACCATGGCTTATCTGCAATTTGAGGCAATGGGAATAGACAGAAAGAAAAATGAACTGGCAGTGAGCTATGTAGATCACAATACTGTCCAGGTTGGATTTGAAAATGCTGATGATCATCAGTATCTGCAGAGTACTGCTGCAAAATATGGTGCTGTTTTTTCCCGACCTGGTAACGGCATTTGTCATCAACTGCATCTTGAAAGATTTGGAAAGCCTGGAAAAACCCTTCTGGGGTCCGATTCACATACTCCTACTGGTGGTGGAATAGGTATGATGGCGATGGGTGCCGGTGGTATTGATGTTGCTGTTGCTATGGGAGGCGGAACTTTTTATTTGACTTCTCCAAAGATAGTAAATATTTATCTTGAAGGAGAGCTCCGACCCTGGGTGTCAGCAAAAGATGTGATTCTCTATGTTCTTAAAAAATTCGGAACAAAAGGAAATGTCGGAACTGTTTTTGAATACAGTGGCCCGGGACTTTCTGCATTACAGGTGCCGGATCGGGCAACTATTACCAATATGGGTGCTGAGTGCGGTGTAACTACCTCTCTTTTTCCCAGTGATGAGAATACCCGGAAATTTCTGGGAGCTCAGGGGCGGGAAGCTGACTGGACTCAGCTGCTTGCGGATGAAGATGCACAGTATGATGATCAGGTACGCATTAATCTCTCTGAACTTATTCCGTTAACAGCTGAACCTCATTCTCCCGGCAATATTGCGGAAATAGCATCATTAGCAGGAAAGAGAGTTGATCAGGTTCTTATTGGCTCATGTACAAACTCCTCCTACAGGGATTTAAGAACAGCAGCAGAGATACTTGATGGAAAAACGGTCTTCCCCGGAGTAAGTCTGGGTGTTGCCCCGGGATCCCGTGAAGTTATGCTTATGCTTGCTAAAGAGGGCTATCTGGAGAAATTAATTGCGGCGGGAGCAAGAATACTGGAAAGTGCCTGTGGATTTTGTATAGGAAATCACATGTCGCCGGGGACTGATGCCGTTTCTCTGCGAACCTCAAATAGAAATTTCGAGGGGAGGTCCGGAACCAAATCTGCACAAGTATATTTGGTTAGCCCTGAAGTTGCAGCATTAGCTGCCATTAAGGGAGAATTTGTAGATCCGATGCAGCTTTCTTCTCACGACTATCCAAAAGTTGATATGCCTGAATCATTTATCATTGATGATTCTATGTTTGTATTCCCTCCAGAGGACGGTTCTGATGTTGAAATTATACGTGGTCCTAATATTGGAGCACCTCCTCTTAATACTCCAATACAGGGTGATTTGAATGGTGTTGCTTCAATTAAAGTTGGTGATAAAATCACTACAGATCATATTATGCCGGCTGGAAGCAGGTTGAAGTACCGTTCTAATGTTCCGGCATATTCACAATATGTTTTTGAACCGGTTGATCCGGATTTTCCGGGCAGGGCAGCTGCCGGCAGAGATGCAGGGAAACATAATATTATTATTGCCGGAAGTTCTTATGGTCAGGGATCAAGTCGTGAACATGCTGCCTTGTGTCCAATGTATTTGGGAGTTAAGGCAGTTGTTGCCGTTTCCATTGAAAGGATTCATACAGCTAACCTTTTTAACTTTGGTATTATTCCCTTTACCTTTGCGAATCCGGAAGATTATGCCTTAATCGAAGAGGGTGATATCTTAACGGTTACAAATGTCTCTGGTGCAATAGAAACTTCAGCGGAAAACGGTAAGCCGGTTATAATGGTAAATGAGACAAAGAACAGAGAAATACCTCTTCTTGCAGATTTTACTTCACGGCAAAGGAGTATTTTACAAGCAGGCGGATTGTTGGCGTATACAACGAAACTTTCAAAAAAGTAAGCTGAAATAGTCACATTACACAAAAAATAACCCGCAAATTTTTGCGGGTTATTTTTATTTGATTCAGTTTACTATTACATATGTTTTACAATTTCATTGCCAAATTCAGAGCAGGAAACCAGATTTGCACCATCCATCTGACGGGCAAAATCATAGGTAACTGTCTTGCTGTCAATTGCGCCCTTGATCCCCTTGATAAGCAGATCTGCTGCCTCATTCCAACCAAGATATCTGAACATCATTTCACCTGAGAGTATAACTGATGAAGGATTAACCTTATCCAGTCCGGCATATTTAGGAGCTGTTCCATGTGTGGCCTCAAATAGCCCAATACCCGTTACATAATTAATGTTTCCACCTGGTGCTATACCAATACCGCCAACCTGAGCAGCCAGAGCATCTGATATGTAGTCACCATTTAGATTTAACGTTGCTACCACATCATATTCATCAGGTCTGGTAAGGATCTGCTGCAGAAAAGCATCTGCAATAACATCTTTAATGATGATTTCTTTTCCATTTTCCAGTTCAATTACCTGCCATGGTCCACCATCCAGATCTTTTGCACCAAATTCATCTTTTGCGAGCTGGTATCCCCAGTCTCTAAAGCTTCCTTCGGTATATTTCATAATATTACCCTTATGCACAAGGGTCACACTTTTTCTGTCATTATCTACTGCATACTGGATAGCAGCACGGACTAATCGATTCGTTCCATCAAGACTTACCGGTTTTATTCCCAGTCCTGTTGTTTCTGGAAACCGGATTTTACTAAATTTTTCAGGGAAATTTTCACGCAGGTAATTTAACATCGCAGTTGTTTCATCATCACCCTGGCGAAATTCTATTCCTGCATAAATATCCTCAGTGTTTTCTCTGAATATAACCATATCAATTTTTTCAGGTGTTTTTACAGGACTGGGTACTCCCTCAAAGTATGATACCGGTCTTAGACAGACGTAGAGATCAAGTTTTTGCCGCAATGCAACGTTTATCGATCGGATACCACCACCAATGGGGGTTGTAAGCGGACCTTTAATTCCCACATGGTATTCACGAAAAGCCTCAACAGTCTCTTCAGGAAGCCAGCTGCCGGTAAGATTGAATGCTTTTTCACCAGCAAAAACCTCTTTCCATTGAATAGAGCGTTTTCCATCATACGCTTTCTCAACTGCCATATCCATGACATGCTGTGATGCTTTCCAGATATCCGGTCCCGTTCCATCTCCTTCGATGAAAGGGATAACAGGTTGGTTTGGTACCTGTAGAATTCCATTAGTAATAGTAATTTTTTCTGACATATGTATAGAGCCTCCTCACATTGTGTATTTGCATTAAAAATTTGCTTTGCAAACTTCAAATTTATGTAATCATAAATCTTTATGTAATCATAAATCTTTATGTAATCATAAATCCAGCCAACTTTTTTTAAATTGGCTCATTTTCTTTCCTCTATAGGCAAGATTTTCTGAGTTTGCGGGCCGGTATACATCTGTCTCGGCCGACCAATTTTTTCATAAGGATCATGATTCCATTCAAGATAATGGGCGATCCAGCCCGGCAGCCTTCCCAGTGCGAACATTACGGTATACATATTTGTCGGGATTCCCATTGCCCGAAATATAATACCAGTGTAGAAGTCTACATTAGGATAAAGATTTCGTTCCACAAAGTAGGAGTCGCTTAAGGCAATCTCTTCCAACTGCTCAGCAAGTTCCAACAGGGGGTCTGATGTTCCCAGATCAGCTAAAACTTCATCACACATTTTTCGGGCGATTTTTGCTCGGGGATCGTATGTTTTATAAACGCGATGCCCGAATCCCATAAGTTTAAATGGATCATCTTTATCTTTTGCCCGTTCTACAATTTTAGTAAGACTCTCTCCGCTTTCCAGGATTTGTTCGAGCATTTCGATAACTGCCTGATTCGCTCCACCGTGTTTAGGACCCCATAAAGCGCAGATACCGGCAGATACTGCAGCATATAAATTAGCTTCAGAACTGCCTATTAAACGTACAGCTGTTGTAGAACAGTTTTGTTCATGATCTGCATGAAGAATAAGCAGCTTGTTCAGTGCTTTTATATGAATTGGATTTGGTACGTACTCTTTAACGGGAGAGCTAAACATCATATTCAGGAAATTTTCACAATAACTGTATTTTGAGTTTGGATTAACAAATTCCATACCAGTCATTTTTCGATAGGTGAATGATGCAATTGTGCGCATTTTTGAGAGCAGCCGGGTTACATTTAAATCCATCTGCTTTTCAGGATCCTCTGTCAGGTCTATTTCAGGATAGAAAGGCTGCAGAGAGACGACCATAGCGGCTAGTATGGACATTGGGTGCGCGTTATCAGGGTAATTTCTGAAAAAAGTTCTCATTTGCGGGTGGATGAGTGAATTCTCATTTAACAGGTCTGCATATTTTTTTCGTTCTTTTACTGTCGGCAGGTATCCATGTACCAGAAGGTATGCAACTTCAACAAAATCGCAGTTTTCTACAAGATCTTCAATGGGATATCCCCTGTATTGAAGAATACCCTTTTCCCCATCAAGATAGGTTATAGAGCTGCGGCATGAACCGGTATTGCCAAATCCCGGATCGTATGTAATATAGCCGGTCTCTTTTCTGAGACTGGTAATATCGAGAGATTTTCCTCCCATATTATCGACTATTACCGGAACGTCACATAGTTTTTTTCCGTCAATTATTATATCTGCTTTACTCATTGCCGAAACCTCCAATAAATATATTTGGCATAAACCTGTAAGTGGGGGTGCTGATTTACCGAATCATATTTGCATATTTTTTTCTATCAGATGTATTTTGATTGTATAAAAATAGAATATAATATGCAATACAGCATTAGAATGTATAAATATACATAAAATATGCTTATTTTCTTAGCACCGAATTGCCTGCAAGATAGTCCAGAGCAAGTATCAGGGCTTGAGTTCCTGATTTACCATGTCCTGCTGCTTTTAGACCAACATAGAGCTGATGGACAAGAGCTAATCCAGGAAGGGCAATTTCCATTTTTGCGGCTTCCTCAAGTGCTATTCCCATATCCTTAATAAAATGCTCAACATAAAAACCAGGAGCGAAATCTCCTGCTGCAATTCTGGTGGCTAGATTGTCAAGAGACCAACAGCCGGCAGCTCCTTTGCTGATAGTATCTATCATAACGGTAATATCCAGACCTGCTTTATATCCATAGAGAAGCGCTTCACATACTCCAATCATAGTTCCTGCAATGGTTATCTGGTTACACATTTTTGTATGCTGGCCGCTTCCAGCCTCACCCTCATAGACTATATTCTTACCCATTGCCTCGAAAAGGGGAAGGATGTAGTTGAAAGTTTCTCTGTCTCCTCCTGCCATAATTGCCAGTCGGGCTTCTCTGGCACCTACATCTCCACCCGAGACAGGGGCATCAATTGACATACAAGTATGCTTTTTCGCTTCAAGATATATCTTTTGAGCAAGGGACGGTTTTGTGGTTGTCATATCAATAAATATTTTACCCGGGGCTGCCGCTGCCAGTATGCCGTTTTCTGAAAAATATACTTTCTCAACATCTACCGGATAACCGACAATTGTAAAAATAATATCTGCTTTTTCTGTTACTTCTTTCGGGCTGCTGCACAAGGTTGCCCCTTCACTAATTAATGAGGCTGCCTTTTCCTTCGTTCTGTTATATACGTAGGTAGTAAATCCCAGCTTCATAATATGACTGCACATCGACTGCCCCATAACACCGGTTCCTATCCAGCCGATTTTCTTTGTTTTCAATTTTGTATCATCCATACTATCCTCCTGCTGCTTGAGCCAATTTAAAAATCTAATAAAACTGTAAGTTTATTCGATTTTTTGAAGAGCCTCGTTTGTAAAGTCAGGTGAGTATAGCTGGAATCTGAGAAATTTTCTATAGTTTGGACAAACTGTAAGTTGGGTCCTTTATTAAAAGTCGGGATAGATTTTCTGTTTTACAGTTTATACAGTTTTATTAGTTGCATTGTTGACATTCCCTTTGTATTGGTTTATATATGAATATATGAACATATATAACAATATAGACGAAAAGAACATTGATGAAATAATTCCAGTTGATGAGGAATTGACGGATCTTGCCGAATTTTTTAAGATTTTCGGTGATAAAACCCGGTTACATATACTTTTTCTCCTTTTTAGTAAACCTGAGACAGGGGTAAATGAGTTGTCTGAGGCAATGGAGATGCATCAGACTGCAATTAGTCATCAATTGAAAATACTTCGACATCTAAGACTTGTTACTTACAGAAAAGAGGGGAGAAACGTTTTTTACAGCCTCAATGATCATCATATAAAAGATATCCTCAATATTGGAATACAGCACGTGCAGGAGACACAAAAATGAGTATAGCAACAGGTATAGCTTCAGAAATTTTCCATCTGTTTCTTAATATGACACCTTATCTGGTTTTAGGCATGTTTATGGCGGGATTACTGCATATTACTATTAATCAGAAGTTTACTGCCGGGCATATTGGCCCTTACACTCTTTGGTCGGTGATAAAATCTTCTCTTTTTGGTATTCCTTTGCCGCTTTGTTCCTGTGGAGTTGTCCCAACCGCAGTCTATTTAAAAGATTCCGGAGCTTCCAGACCGGCAGTGATATCGTTCCTTATATCTACCCCGCAAACAGGAGTCGACAGTATTATAGCTGCATACGGGCTGTTGGGTCCGGCTATGGCTATAATGCGACCTATTGCAGCACTGTTTACAGGTGTATTGGGTGGTTCCGCATCATTACTGCTGCAGAAAAGGTATGAAAACTTTAGCTCTGAAGCAGCTTCCGAAACTACTCAGGATGTTGATGACCATGCCTGCAGCTGCTCTTCAGAAAACTGCAGTTCTGATCAACCGACTGCGGTGATCAAAGAGAATAACAGCTGGATGGGAAAACTGAAAACAAAAACTGCATCACTATTTTCCTATGGGTTTATTGAGTTTACTGATGATATAGCCATACCATTTTTAATTGGTCTGTTTATAGCCGGAGTTCTTTCATTTAGTATTCCAGATGATTTCTTTGCCGGAACTATAGCAGGAAGCGGAATCGTCGGAATGTTGATAATGATTGCAGTGGGTATTCCATTTTATATCTGTTCTACTTCCAGTATACCCATTGCAGTAGCTTTGATTCTAAAAGGTGTTTCACCGGGCGTAGCTTTTGTATTCCTAATGGCCGGTCCGGCGACTAATGCCGCTACTTTAGGTATTCTCAAGAAACAATTTGGTTCAGTGACGGCAATGATCTATCTTGGTTCAATAACTGTTGGTGCAATAATTTTTGGGTATATTATTGATTTGTTAACAAAATATGCAGGAATAAATTTTTTTAAACCTGCTTTGCTGGGTAATACAGCCGGGGACTTAGGTACTGATATTGCCGGAATACTGCAGTTAGTGGTTTCTGCAGTATTTTTATTGCTGCTGCTCTATTCTTTGGGAAATAGATTAAAAATGAAAGTAAAAAAGTTCCAGGTCATTCATAACCAAACTGAATGAGCATAAAAAAAGGATACACTCCTTGAGCTGCATCCTTCATGGTGATAGTAATCGTACATGTATACATTTACAGTACTGATTTTCTATTCTTTACTCTCTCCATCTGCATGTGACCGCCAAATATAGGGAGATTTTCTTCTTAATACCAGATTATGTGCCTTGAGTCGAATTCCATTAATATTAATAAAACCCTTACAGTCAATTGCATTATAGCCGCCCTCAATCTCCATACTTGAAAGATCCTGATTATACAATGAAGTAGGTGAAGTTCTGCCTGCCGGCATAATATTACCTTTGTACAGTACGAGTTTCACTTTACCGGTAATATCCTCCTGACTTTTATTAAAAGCACTCATAAGGAAATCTATTTCAGGGGAGAACCAGAGCCCATTATAAATAAGTTCAGAAAATTTAGGGATAAGCATATCACGTAAATGCATTACCTCTTTATCCATTGCAATCCCTTCCAGGTCTCTATGTGCGAACCAGAGAATAGTTCCTCCCGGAGTCTCATAGATACCGCGGGATTTAACCCCAACATATCTGTTTTCAACCAAATCAACACGACCAATCGCATTTTCTGCACCGACTTTATTTAAGTATATAAGCATTTCAAGTGGATCGGTTTTCATTTCACCAGTTTGCTCATTTTTCACCTGTACCGGAATACCATCAACAAAATCGATAGAAATTTCTGTCTCTTTGTCAGGAGCATCCTGAGGAGAAGTGGTATGAGAGAAAACTTCAGCAGGGCAGCGAAGAGCCGGATCCTCAAGAATACCTGCCTCATGACTGATATGCAGAATATTTTCATCTTCACTATAAGGTTTCTTTGTAGAGGCCTTAATAGGAATATTATATGCATGAGCATAAGCAATTAAATCTGATCTTCCCTTAAACTCTTCAAGGAATTCTTCCTCTTTCCAGGGTGCTATAATTTTTACATCAGGCATCAGAGCATAGAAAGCAAATTCAAAACGTACTTGATCATTTCCTTTCCCGGTAGCTCCGTGGGAAACATAATTCGTGCCCTCTTTTATAGCAATTTCAATGTGTCTTTTAGCGATAATAGGCCTTGCAATTGATGTTCCAAGAAGATAAGTTCCTTCATACACAGCATTTGCCTGCATTGCAGGAAAAATATAATCGGTTACCAGTTCCTCTTTTAAATCCTCTATATAGACTTTTGAAGCACCTGTAGCATACGCTTTTTTCTCGATTTCAGCAAAATCTTCATTCTGTCCAACATCTGCTACATAGGCAATAACGTCAAATCCTTTATTATCCAGCCATTTTAATATGACTGATGTATCAAGCCCGCCACTATAGGCAAGAACTATTTTTTCTTTTTTCATGATCTGATCCTTTATAATACTGGTCTGTCACTGTTGTATGAATTTCAGCGATAGTGATTTATTGCATAATTATCAAAATTAATCAATAAATCAATGTATAAATATACAAAAAAAACAATATATGCATATTATATGTAATATTTATACAAATATTTTCTTAAAAAGTGACATAGTTACAGCATATTTAACAATTTGTGTAGATGGTAGAAAAAAATCTTGACATAATTGAGTATTTAGAAGATTATAAAAATATCGAAATATATATTCGAACAGCGTACCAGTGCGGAGGAACCATGATAGATATAACAGGAGTATCAAAGTCTTATGTAAAAGGAACAGTAAAAGCTGTTAATAATTTGACTCTTAAGATACCGGAAGGGGAAATCTTTGGTTTTCTGGGACCAAACGGGGCAGGGAAATCCACTACTATTAAAATGCTCATAGGCCTTCTTCAACAGGATGAAGGTACTATCATTATGAATGGGAAAAACACCCTTGAAGATATTACTTCCGTGAAAAAAATTATTGGATACGTTCCTGATGAACCTATTTTTTATGACAAAATGACAGGAACAGGGTATATGAACTTTATTGCAGATGTGTATGGAGTACCTTTAGACATCAGGACAAAAAGAATTTCAGAGCTGAGTGAAGAATTCTTACTAGCAGATTCTATTGATTCTGTTATCTCCTCCTACTCCCATGGAATGAAACAAAAACTTGGGGTAATTTCGGCTCTGCTGCATGATCCTGAAATTTTTATTCTTGATGAACCAATGGTTGGATTGGATCCAAAAGCATCATTTATACTGAAAGAGAAAATGAAAGAGCTGTGTGATGCAGGGAAAACGGTCTTTTTTTCAACACATGTAATGGATGTGGCTGAAAGATTATGTGATAGGGTTGGAATTATTAGTAACGGTAAACTGATTGCCTGTGCCCCATTTGACGAATTAAGAAAGAAATCGGGTGAATCCAGTTCCACACTGGAAAATATTTTTCTGGAGCTGACTGATGAAGCAGATAGTACTACTTTGTAAAGCCTATATTGATGGTGTCTCAATATTCTCCAAAGGCAGAAGGGAACAGATGCGTTCCGGACAGCAGAAATGGATAGTACCTATTGCGACAATAGGATTGGGGATGGCGTTTCTCTCATTCGGGTCACTATTGGTTTTAAACTATAGGAATGTCTACCAACTAGGTGCAGCTTTTGGGCATCCGGATTTTCTTATCTATATGGTAATGATGCTCAGCTGGATTATGATTCTTGTCCTCTCCTTTACTTCTGCCATATCTATACTCTTTAAATCTTCGGACAGCACCTTATTAATGACATTGCCGGTAAAGACAACATCAATTGTCTGGTCAAAAATAGTGATGCTCTATGCAACAATGCTGCCGTTAAACCTTTTTCTTGTGCTGCCTGGATTAATTATTTTTGGTATACGCTATGGTTTTACTATCAATCTACTGATTAGTTCTCCTTTTTTACTGTTTGCCGGACCGATTGTACCGATTGTTATATCAACTACGGCAGCATCACTGATTGTAAGAACTTCTTCCCATTCTAAGCATAAAACTACTTTTGAAGTTATTGGTATGATCATACTTCTCGGGTTTATTATTGCATTTCAAACTTTCCTCACAAGATTTTCAACAGAGACTATTACTGAATCCAGTGCAATCTATCAATTTTTTGCCGATAGGATTGAACAGTTTTATAGTGACTTCCCCCCATTTGCCTGGGCTGCCGGCAGCGTATTATCCGGAGGCTGGTTAAATCTTTTAAAATTTATTCTGCTTAGTGGTTTTATTGGCGTGGTTCTGGGTTGGATTACCAGTCGAAAGTATTTAGTGATGTTATATGCTTCACAGGCTTCTTCTTCAGAGAGTGTAAAAAAGAGTAAACTATTTGGTAAACTTTCCGGAGCAGGGCAGGGAGAAAAGCCGCGTTCAGCATCAGCTGCTTTGGTGAGAAGAGAATGGATGATTATCAAGTCGAGTTCTGCTTTTTTACTGCAGACTTCGATGGAATTGCTTATAATCCCTTTGATGCTTGGGGTGATGGCCCTGACCGGGTCTTTGGGAGATGTTAAAGGAGTACTCGATTTTATCTATTCTGTTGATTACATAGAGTTGATAATTTTTGGGATACTTTTGTTGTTTTTTCTTATTTCATCAATATCTGCTACTTCCGTTTCACGGGAGGGAAAGACAATTGCAATAAGCAGAATAATCCCATTACCGCCGGGTATGATGGCATGGGCTAAAGTAAGGTTTCATCTTACAATCGGTTATATTGCATACCTCGTATATCTCACAGCAGCCTATGTATTTTTTAAGCTGGAACCACTGCATTTGCTCTACATGATACCAGGAGGATTAGTCTGTTTAAGTCTCAGCTCAGTAATCGGTCTTATCATTGATTTGAAGCGACCTATGTTAACCTGGAATCATCCTCAGCAGGCTATGAAGCAGAACTTAAATGTACTTATCTCAATAGGATTAAATGCATTGATGATTGGAATTCTTGCGGGAATTGGTTTTCTGTTGCTTACAGTTGGGATCAATACGCTGGTAATAGGTTTAATAATCCTTATAGCTGCTTCTGCGGGATTAGTGCTTTTACGCGGTAGAATGGTTCAGGCTGCACAATCGTGTTATGGTCCTCAAATTTGAGAGTTATTATTGAGATATCAAATCAATAATAACCTTGTCAGGATTATTATGAGTTAATACGGGGGAACCTTTTAAGGATTTGTATAATAAACTATTTTCCTGGTTATATACCTTTACATAGATTGCATAACTTCTGTATTCAACAATATCCTCTCTGTCGTATCGTAATGAAAATTTAATGGGATTAACCTGTGGATTTTTAATTATTTGTTTAGCAACTTCCCGGGGTTCATCGTCAACAGCCTGCTCATCTGATAAAATAATTTCCACAACCGTGTAGGGAGGGAACAGGACTATGTTTCCCGCTGTTAAGGTACCGGTAATAATATTTCCTGTCGGACGGGAAGATGGTGTTGGTGTTGAACAGCCTGCTAAAAGCAGAAAGGTGAGTGAGCAAATAATCAGAGTATATATGGAATATGTAAAAGTTCTCTTCATACCATACCTCAACCCGTTGCCTGTGACCTATTGTATTCGATCACACGCTAATTGGAAACAATCAACGGAGGCCCTTTCAAAATTATAAAAAAACATCTTTTTCCAATTTTAGCAAGAACAACCTATTAGTCAGAAGTTTTTGGTGATGATAAATATTTATATTAAAAAGATATAAATAAAAGCAACCAAAAACTTCATATTCAAATCTAAGATTTGAATCAGGCAAATTTTCTAGAAAATCGAATTAAATCATAGAT
>JABMQR010000070.1 GCA_013202335.1 Bacteroidota bacterium | reverse complement strand
GAAGAAATTGGTCAAAGCTCTTGTTACATCAGAGAAATCCTTAAAAAGCGGGCTGGCTCGTCTACAAGTACTGTATTTCTGTGAAGCCGATGCTGCTATCGCTGCAGCACGGGTAGAAAAGCTTTCGAATAAGCTGCATACCCTTACCACCACCATCAGTCCAGTGGAAGTACGTCGACGAGGACGTCCGCCGAAAGAAGGTCCACCTCCCACCAACATCCGTTACAATCTTTCCTGGGAATTGAATGAAAACACCGCCGGGGTACAACGGGAGAAAGATCTTGCTGGATGTTTTGTCCTGATAACAAACGTCCCGGCTGAGGAACCGGGATCATTGGATGCTGCAGGGATTCTGCGAACCTACAAAGGGCAGTACGGTGTTGAAAGTGATTTCGGATTTTTAAAAGATCCGTTAGTGGTAAATGACCTCTTTCTCAAGACACCCTCACGTATAGATGCATTGGGTATGGTGCTGATTATTACCCTGATGATTTGGAGACTCATGGAAAGAAATATGCGAGCGTATGTGGAAAATACCAATACAACCCTTCCTGGGTGGGATAATAAAAAAACTGTCAAACCTACAGCGTTTATGATGAGTACGGTTATAACCAATATCCTGGTTGTAGAAGTAAAGAAGAAAAGAATCCTGCTCGGAGAAATTGGATCCAGGCAGTTGGCGTTCATGAAAGCTTTAGGGGTTGGGCCTCCGGCCTTTCTTGATCCTCTGTATCAATGTGAACCAATAATTCCTCTCAAATTGTCGTCAAAGGGGTGAGGAATGTGGGTTAAAACATTCGAATTTTTATACAATAAACTTGTACACCAAGACGCTAGACGTACAGAACAGACGAATGGATAAGGATAAAAAATGGCAATAAAGAAATCAGAATTATACAGCAGTCTTTGGGCTGGATGTGATGAACTTAGAGGTGGAATGGATGCTAGCCAATACAAAGATTATGTATTGGTAATGCTCTTTATAAAATACATTAGCGACAAATGGGCTGGACAACCTTATTCCCCGATTACGATTCCTGAAGGTGCAAGTTTTGCCGATATGGTAAAGCTGAAAGGTAATAGTGATATTGGCGGACTGATTAACACCAAAATTTTAGCCCCATTAGAAGAAGCCAATCTGCAGGTAAGCTATCCGTTTAAAACCCGGTTGGAACTTCCCATTTTTCCAGAGTATCCGATTAGTATGGATTGGCAGTATAACCAGGCTCTAAAACTCTGGACATTGCCTGATACAGATATGGACAAGTTGATTCATTGGCGCATCGCGGTAGAGTCTTATCCTGAAAAAGTAAAGATTGTATATGAATACTTTACAAAAGATGTATTTTAAAATAGATGAACATTGAGACTCCAATGAAGATTGTGTTGGTTTTTTTAATTGCAGTAATAGAAATTAGCTTAACAGTATTTTCTTTCACTAATCACGATTGTTAGATAGGTCATATTCTCTTATTATTTTTTCCCAATCTATATAATGTTTGATATTTTCATAACATTCTTAATCAAGAACTAATCTTTTATGGGTTATCATAAATGAATAAAGTTCAGTATCTAACTTATTAATAATATCAATATTTTTCATTTCGCTAAAATAGTTGAGCCTCTTGCAAAAAGACTAACATATCATATTTTTATCAAAGCTAGTCAGAAGACGACACCGAACCAGTCAAAATCCAGGCTGAATTCAAAAAATAGAAACGGATCCAATAATCCTATATTGTTATCCATTGATATCAACCAATCTATATCCAACACCTGGTTCTGTGATAATAATTTCTGGATTACTAGGATCTTCTTCAATTTTTTTTCTGAGCTGTAAAATATAAATACGTAAATATTGTGATTCGTTTTCCTGAAAAGGTCCCCACAGTTCCTTAAGAATATAGTTTTGAGTTAATACTTTCCCAGAGTTTGTCGCCAGTAAAGTTAATAGGGCATACTCTTTAGGGGTGAATTTTATAATGTTGTTATCCACTGTCACAATACGCCTGCTAAAATCTATAATGAGTCTCCCTGATGTAAAAATAGGCGTCTCTTCTTTCGTAAAATTATGCCTGAAAGCAACTTTAATCCGTGCTATTAATTCTTTTATATTAAAGGGTTTTGTGAGATAATCATCTGCCCCATTATCAAGCAAAGCTACTTTATTTATTTCGGAATCTCGTACTGAGAGAACAATGACAGGAATACTACTCCATTCTCTTAAACTCTGCAGAAAATTCAAACCATCCATATCTGGAAGACCTAGATCCAATATAATTAAATCTGGATTTATAGATATTGCTTTGGACATACCCTGATAACCGCTTTCTGCTTCGATTACATTATAACCGCACAATTCAAGACTTATTTTCAAGAATCTTCGAATCTGTTGTTCATCATCGACAACAAGAATCACACCACCCTCTTTCATTCTAACTCTCCCTTTATAGTACTCTTTTCAAGTGGTAAACGTACAAAAAAACTTGCACCCCCTGTTTTACAATTGCTAACAGAAATTGTGCCTTTGTGTATTTCTGAAATTTCTTTACATATAAGTAAACCAAGTCCAAGCCCACCTGTTTTTGACCCTTTAGGTCGATAAAATTTTTCAAATATTTTATCTTTATCACTTTCAAGAATACCTGATCCATTATCACTCACTTCTAATTCAATAAATGTATTCCGATCGTAGATTTTAACTGTTATGATGCTTCCTTGCGGTGTATATAATATAGCATTATGAATAAGATTAAAAAAAAGCTGCTCCATCAATATAAAATCAAATTTTAGCATCGGAATACTTTTTTCAATATCGATACTGAGCTGATGGTTCTTTGATAATTTAGCAAGCCTTTTCCTGACAATATTAAAAACTTCAGTTATATCATTCCATTCAAGATTAAGTTTTAAGTTTTTACTCTCAACCCGAAGAGTTCCTAAAAGATTATCAACAAGCCTGTTTAAACGCTCTACTCCATCGACAATATCATTCGCGAGAATGTTTCGTACGTTTGCATTTTCAGATATGTTCTTGTCTATAAGACCATTTGCAGCGGTAGAAATTATTGTTATGGGAGTTCTCAATTCATGTGAAACTGAATTGAGAAGTATCTGGTATAGTTTTTCTGATTCTTCAGATATTTTTACTTTTTGGTAAGTTTTTGTAAGTTCATTTCTCTCTATAGCTGTAGCAATCTGTCCTACTAAAGCCTTCAAAAGATTAGTCTGTTCATTATTAAAATAAGTGTTCGCATCAATACCTAATACTCCAAGAATTTTTGTCTGTGAAACAAAGGGTATATAAGAATATTGTGCAGCTGCAAAAGTATCAGTAAATTTACCCGCCTCTTTTTTATTGTTATAACACCATAAAACAGACTCCCATTCTTCCTTGGAAACATCAAAATCACTACCCGAAAAGGGTTTTGTTAAAAGGTTCAAGTCTTTATCATACAAAAAAACTGCCACTTTTATCGCAAATATCTCTTTCAAAAAATTCATAGATTTATGTATAATTTCAGTAATTGTACTTGTTTCGTTCAAAATACGGCTCATTTGATATAGTTCTTCAAGATTCTTTTCTTTATTCCTCAAAAATAGTTCTTTTACTTTTAGTTGAGACGTAAGATTTCCAGTAATAATTGCAGATATAAAATACATAAGAAACATAAACAAATCTTCCAATCTTTCAATAAGAAAAGTAAATCTCGGCGGTATAAAAAGGAAGTTCCATAACACAGCACTTATACTGGAAAACAAGAATACAGGACCTTTTTTGAAAAAAGAAGAAACGATAGATACTGCTGCGAGAAATATCAATCCGATGGATAAATAACTTATATACTTACTGAGAAATAAATTTACTATAGTTAATATACATAAAGCACAAAGAACTAATAGATATTGTATGGAACTGCGTTCATTTGATAAATATTTGCGAAAAAATGGGGGTTTATCACGCTTTTTATGCTCTTCCGATACAACAAATACATCTATTTCACCACTCTCCTTGATAAGTTTATCAACTAAATTTTTCTTAAAAAATAGACGGGAAACATAACCAGGTATTGGTTTGCCAATTACGATATGAGAAACATTTTGATGTCTAGCAATTCTTATAATGCCTCTTGTGATATTATCATCCATAGTTGTAATTAGTTCAGCACCTAATTCTTTTACAAGTTTGAAATTGCTCTGTAATTGTTTTTCTTCTTCCTCATCAAGCTTTCTATGCGTTTGCACATGTACAGCAATCCATGGTATTTTTTGATCAAAAGCTGTTCTTTTTGTCCAACGAATTAAATATTCTGATTTTGGGCTCGGCCCTATCGAAACCAGGAAACGGGGAACTGTTTTCCAACTTTTTTCTATTAAATGACGTTCTTTGTATTCGATTAATTCTTTTTTTAAAAGTGATGCTGTATAATGAAGAGCCATTTGTCTGAAAGCTATGAGATGACTTCTTTTGTATAAAGAATGTTTGCCCGGCTGAATAATAATTGTACGTATACGTCTTTCTAATTTATCAACAGCTATATCAATCAATTCTACATTTTTTGCCAATTCAAGAATTGAATCAGGAACTGTTTCTAAAATCTTAATTCCAGTTATTTCTTCTGCAGCAGGGGCAAGACTTTCTATATGTTCAATATTTAGAGTACTATAAACATCAATTCCATTATCAAGTAGCTCAATAATATCCTGATATCTTCTTTTATGACGCGAACCAGGAGCATTCGTATACCAAAGATTGTTAATTAAAACTACTTGCGGATTACGTTTAAGTATTCTATCTAAATCAATTTCTTCAAATGTATGATAATTATGTATTTTTTTTTAACTCAGGGATTATTTCAATATTGCTTAAAGAGTACTTTTCTACATACTGTCCCAAAGTTTCTATAAACCCTGCAACAACATCAACTTGCCTCAATATGAGTTGCCGGCCTTCAGAAATCATTGCATGCGTTTTACCAACACCAGAGGCCATGCCGAGAAAAATTTTTAAATTTCCCCTTGTTACATCTTTATTTATTTTTTTCATTTGTTAATACCATAACACCTCGTTGCTTTTTTAGCTGTGGAATCCACATTATTTTATATTTATAAAATTATCTATATTTTTATTCTCTCCAATTATTATTAGTATATCATCCTCTTTTAATTTGTAATCAGAATCAGGGATAATAGTTATATAGTTTGCTTTTCCTTTTGTTTGTATCGCAACAACAGTTATCTTATGTATTTTTCTCAATTCGATTTCATCCAGAGATTTGTTGATGTATTTAGCTGGAATTTTGATATGAATTATTGAAATATTATCTGCGAGAGGGATTGCATTTTCTACACTTTTTCTCAGAATGATATTTGCTATTTTTTTCCCCATTTCAAGTTCAGGAAAAACAACTAAATCAACTCCTATTTTTTTTAGCAATTTTTCTTCAAGTAGGGTAGATGCTCTGGCAATTATTTTTTTAACTCCAATCTCTTTTAATAAGACTGAAATTAGTAATATATTTTGAAATTTCTCTCCCAAAGAGATTACAGCAACATCAAACGTTTCCAAATCTAACTTCTTAAGAACTTCAGCATTTGTAGCATCTAAAACAAGAGCGTTTCTTATCTTACCTTGTATTTCATGTATTTTATCTTCATTTGTATCAATAACCATAACTTCCTTATCTGCTTCAAGAAGAGCATCAAGAAGACTATGTCCAAGTTGACCTATTCCAACAATTAAATACTTTTCTTTTGCCATATTAACTCCTACCCAATCATAATATTTGAATCAACAGGATATTGAAATATATTCTTTTTGTATTTTTTACTTACAGCCATTGCAATAGTTATTGGACCCAGTCGACCAAGAAACATAGTAAGCATAATTAATATTTTACCAGTTATTGAGAGAGAGGATGTAATACCTGTAGAGAATCCAACAGTACCAAAAGCAGATAAAATCTCAAAAAATATATTTATCGGAGTCTCTTTTTCTATTAGCAACAAAAGGATAAACAGTAAAAATATATATGATATAGCCAAAACCAACAAAGAAAATGCTTTAAAAACAGTGCGGTTATCAATTTTTCTTTTGAATATTTCTATCGAAACTTTATTTTTAAGGGTACTAAAAACAGTAGCAAAAAGTATTCCAATCGTAGTTGTTTTCACTCCACCAGCTGTAGACCCAGGGGATCCACCAATAAACATGAAAAGGGAAATAAGCAGATATGTAGGAATTGTTAACAATCCAATATCAATGGTATTAAACCCTGCTGTTCTGGAAGATACAGATTGGAAAAATGATGAAAGTATTTTTTCTTTCAACGTGAAACTGGAAAATGAATTATTATATTCCATAAAAAAAATAAGAATTGTTCCTGAGAATAGTAAAAATGCAGAAACTGTTAACACAATTTTTGTGTGAGTACTTATGATTTTTTTGTTTTTTGTTTTGATATTCAGTTTTATATTGAATATCGTTAAAAACCCAATTCCTCCCAATATAATTAGAAAAGACAAAACTAAATTTACCGGGATATTATCCCGATATAACATTAAGCTATCCGAAAAAGAAGAAAATCCTGCATTACAGAATGCTGATACGGAATGAAACAGGGAATGAAATATTGCAGTTTTTATTGTTGGGAAATCTTTATACCAAGCAAAAAATAAAATTATGCTACTTATTATTTCAAGAGTAATCGTTGAAATAAAAATAGTTTTTACAATATTAGGAATATCAGGCAAGGATTCATGTGTATAAATTTCACTTAACCGAAAACGTTCTGTTACAGAAATCTTATTAAAAAACAACATCGTTAAAAATGCTGTTGAGGTCATTATACCAAGACCTCCAAGTTGTATTAATATGAGAATTATTATTTTACCAAAAGTTGTAAAATATAAAGCAGTATCTTGTACAATTAATCCGGTAACACAGACAGCAGAGGTTGATGTAAATAAAGCATCAACAAGCGATATATTACTCTTTACTGTTGCTGCTGGCATTTTAAGAAGTAAAGCTCCAAAAACTATTAAAATAAAAAAAGATAAAATCAAAAGTTGAACCGGTTTTAATCTTCTATTTAGTATGAAAGCAATATTTGACCTGGATATAGAAAAAATAAATATATACAATATAAATAATTGTATTATGATATGATAGTAAAAGATATTGTTTCTGTAGGGAATAAGGTGTTTATAGACTCCGCAAGTAATCAGTATTAATTGTATTAATAAAAGAAGAGATAGGGTATATGAGATTTTCAGCCTTTTTATTTCATCAATCCTTTTTTTTGAAAAAATTAAATTGATTATCTTATCAATAACAAACAGAATGATTAACATTTGAGATAAAGAGTAAGTAACACGTTCAAAAATTCCCCTTATATTAAAACCATATATTATCAATAAAGCTAGAAGCAATAGTAACGAAAGAACTCCAATAGACACATCAAAATATTTTATTAGTTTTTTTTTCAACAACATACCTAGAATGCCTTTTTTACTAATTTTTTTAAAAATGGACTATCTGCACAATTTAATAAGTTAGAGTATTCGTGTAAGCCTTTTTTAATGAGATAAAATGATGTTAAATCCCAGTCAGGTGCTTTTGAAATAAAATCATTAAATGATTTTAAGCAAAATGAAGTATTTCCCCCTTGAGATATATATTGATCAATTGAAAGTATGCTATTTTCTTGATTGATAGTTGCAGGATGAGAAATTTCTCTAATTATATTAGTATTTTCCCAATAAATATAACTAGATGCAAAAATTTTTTCATGCGTGTATGAAATTACAAATGGAAAAAGTTTATAATAACTGTATTTTTCTTCCTTCATTACATCACCCCTCTGCATAAACTTTATTCTATTTACATCGGGATATCTATTTTGATTTTGTAAAAAGTTTATTGATTCGTGTTAAGATAGTGTTAAGATTCTTGGAATTATTAAGGCTGCGAACTTTTATTGATGAAGATTAAGATGATATTGATTTTCAAATTAAAGTAGTTGATATGAACCTTAAGTGTTCTTTAATGCTTAATAGAATGGCTCTCCCCGGATCAGATAATGAGGCTATAATGAAACAGACAATATTAGTTGAAATTATCAATTCCCTAATAGGATAATGACTTCTGAAATGGATTAGCTATTTTATACAACCAAATTGATAATTGAAGCAATTCAGGAATTATTAACTGAGCCTTTGGAACTTGGGATCAATCCCTAACGGTTTAGGATTGTATTAAGCCAGCAGGTTAGAGAGGTTGGAAATCTGCTTGACAATCTCCCCAAACTTCAACTTACTGAAGAGACAAGAAAGAGTCTTCTTAAACAGGCTATGGAAGCATAAAATAGTGTTCCCAAAATGTCCCTAATTTGACTAATCTATATATTATCTATGATAGAGAAACCTTCAAAATTTGTATAATTAATTGGGTTTTTAAAGAAATAATATACATATGTTTTGTCCTCTATACCTCTTCCGGGTAAAAGGCTAATTTTCATTATTAGCGTCTCCCAATTCTTACTAGCACTACCCAAACTGCACCTCCCTGCCCTGAAGAGGTGAGTATGGATATATTAGCGAAGCATAAAGCGGATTGAAGAATTTGGTTATTCGATCTTTCTGAATTGAATAATATTATTTTTCTCAATTTTGGTATAAAGCAAATCAATCATATCTGCTACTGGTTGTAAATGATCTGCATTCACATGAGTATATCCTTCTTGGACTTTTGTAATAGAAGTATCACTTGACCAACCTAAATAATGTTGGATAAGAAACGGACTTACTCCTGCAAGCAATAAATTACTATTTAATGAATGTCGAAGACAATGGGGAGATATAGTTTTCTCTATCTTTGCATTTGCAATGGCTGCTCTAAAATTCTTAATCCACCAAGTGCTTCCCAGCCTTATACCGTTTCGATGGAATATCAAAGAGTCAGTTTTTTCTGGTAAGCAGGCAATTGCCAATTCAGAAAGCGGATACATTCTGGTTTTTCCCCATTTAGGGGAACCTAGTTCGTGTTCTGTTTTCCAGGCTTTGTCGATAGAGAGTACGCCATCTTTATATTGATCCCAATGAAGTGCAAGTAATTCAGACATGCGTAATCCAGTATAAGCTGCTAAAGAAAACACGTTAAATGCGGTAACAGATGGAAAGTACTTTTTATTTAAAAAATCTTTCAGCTCTTCAGGAGAAAGGATTTCTTTTACTTTTTGCTGATATTTAATGTTTCCAATTCCAGAAAACGGATTATATCGTAATTCTCCCCGATAAAGAGATTCAGAATATACGGCACTCAAGGCAGAGATAGTACGATTAATAGTCCGGGGGTTTGTTTTGTATTTTGGATCAGTTTGAAGAGTCGCGCGTAAATCGAGAACCATTCCTCGGGTTATCTTACTAGTGAGTTGAGCTACAATTGGATAGGTGAGTACCTGAGTGAGAAATCGTGCGACATCAGCAACTTGCTTTTTCCCGTATTCTTTTCCTTCTAATTGATAACGTTCATAACGTGGGTTGGTCTTCCCATTTACCCAGGGCTGTAAAAAATCAGCTAAAGAACCAGCAGCATTTTGAGAAATTCCGTGAAAAGAATCCATATGTTTTTGTATCTCTTCGATTGCACGTTTTTTTATTTCTTGTCGAGTAGATTTTAATATTCTCTTGTTCGTGTAAGGGTCAGTATAACGGAAGTAATAATAAGGTGATTTTGGACGCTTAAATGGGGGTGGATACATAAAAAAAACTCCTTGTGGTATCAAAATGGTATCAAATGAGAAAACCGTTTTCAAAATCCAAGAAGTTTATTTTCTTAATTCCTTTTGACAGAAGGAATATATTTTACCCCGGAGACGATATCTGAACGTGAGGTAAATCCCTCCGGGATTAACCATCGCAGTTTGAAAGAAAGCTGGTGATAGTAAGAAAGCTTTTTGATTGATGGGGGAATAATTGGTTGTTAAGATGAATTATCAAACTGCACAGAAGTACTCATGCACCCCAAGCTAAAAAAAGGGAGACATAACGTCTCCCCTTTTTTACCCCGGAGTGGATTCGAACCACCGACCTGCTGCTTAGGAGGCAGCTGCTCTATCCTGCTGAGCTACCGGAGCACATAAATAATGCTGTACAGCGGATAAAAGATTATCCGTATGCGCCATAAGAGACTAATAAAAAATGCGTCTCATGTCAATCCTGATAATGTTGATGGGGCAAACGGGTATTAGTTAAAGGCTGTAAGTAAACTGGTGTTTTTGTTTGATATAATGAAATTATTGGCTGTTTAGTTCACTATCCTGAATATTTTATGCATAGAAACTGTATAAATATGATTATTTTTGTGAGTTTTGATTGAAAATTCATACTTTATTAGTATAATAGACAATGATTTCAAAAACAAAGAAAAGGAGAATTTGATGAAAAAAACTGTATTAATAATTCTTGCAGTATTGCTTAGTTGTTCCCTTCTTTTCGCTCAGGGAGCGGAAGAAACAGGTACAATTAAAATCGGTGTAGCTGGAGCTCATAGTGGAGACCTTGCATCATACGGCCTCCCTTCAGTAAACGCAGTAAAACTTGTTGTAGCTAATGTAAATGCAGCAGGTGGAATTGACGGGAAGATGATCGAAGTTTTTGTTGAGGATGACCAGTGTAAACCAGAAATTGCAACAAACACAGCAGCGAAACTCGTTGGTGAAAATGTTGTCGCAGTAATTGGTCATATCTGTTCCGGCGCAACAAAAGCAGCTCTGGATATTTACAACGAATCAAAAATCGTTGTAATTTCTCCTTCAGCTACAAACCCTCCATTAACACAGAGTGGCGATTACCCTAACTTTCTCAGAACGATCGCACCAGACGATGCTCAGGCGCGTCTCCAGGTAGATTTTGCCATCAATATACTTGGTGCAAAGAAGATCGCTGTACTTCACGACAAAGGTGACTATGGTAAAGGTCTTGCAGAATTTGCTCAGACTTTCATTGGAGAAACATCAGTAGAAGTTGTATTGTTTGAGGGCGTAACACCCGGTGCTGTAGATTACTCAGCTGTAATAAATAAAATTGCCCAGACAGGTGCTGATACGATAATTTATGGTGGATATCATCCTGAAGCAGCTCAGCTTATTGGTCAGATGAGAGATCAGGGTCTCGAAATTGATTTTATTGGCGGTGATGGTGTTATGGATGCTACTTTTGTTGCTGTAGCTGGTGAAGATGCTGAAGGTGTTTATGCGACATCAGTAGTAGATACATCAAGTAACCCAGTAGCAATTAAAGCTGGCGAAGAACATTTGGCAGAATATGGTGAAGAGTACGGTGCATTCTTCCTGAATGCTTATGCTGCAGCTCTTGCAATTGTTAATGCTATCGACGTTGCAAACAGTACTGATTATGATGCTATAATGGCAGCTCTTAAGTCAGAATATGTTGAGACATCTGTTGGTAACATCAGCTTTGATGAAAGAGGTGATGCAATTGGTGTTGGATTTGCAATGTATCAGGTAAATAACGGCAAATTCGCTCAACTCGACTAATTTTACTTTGCTAATACGCGGGCAGATTTCTTTATGAGAGGTTTGCCCGCATTTTTTCTTATAAGGTGGGACTATGAGTCTGGACTATTTTTTCAAGTTGTTCATCGGAGGACTAACTAAAGGCAGTATTTATGCCTTAATTGCGATTGGATACACAATGGTTTACGGGATCATTGGACTGATTAACTTTGCCCATGGGGAAGTATATATGATTGGTGCGTTCACTGCACTTATCGTTGCCGGAGTACTGTCGGTTCTAAATTTGCCGATAGTTGCGATTCTGGTAATAGCAGTGGCTGTTTCTATGATATATTCTGCCGGTTACGGGTTTACACTGGAGAAGATTGCCTATAAGCCTCTTAGGAATGCTCCCAGGCTGTCCGCGCTTATCAGTGCGATCGGGATGTCCATTTTTCTGCAGAATTACGTTCTGCTTTCCCAGACCTCTAACTTCATGCCGTTTCCTAATATGATTCCTGAATTTAAATTTTTGGAACCTATTAAACATACTTTACGCTCTTCACAGCTGGTTATTCTTGTAACAACTGCGGTAGTAATGGTTTTACTAACCCTGCTAATCAAGTTTACCAAGATAGGGAAAGCAATGCGTGCAACAAGCCAGGATAGGGTTATGGCGATGCTTACCGGTGTAAATGTTAATAAGGTCATCTCTGTGACCTTCATTATCGGTTCATCGATAGCAGCTCTTGGAGGTGTTCTCATCTCGTCTCATACAGGCAGAACGCACTTTTATATAGGGTTTATTGTCGGGATAAAAGCATTTGTGGCAGCAGTCCTCGGCGGGATAGGAAGTATTCCGGGAGCCGTACTGGGAAGTTTTGTACTCGGATTTACGGAAAGTTATGGTGCCGGGTATATTTCCAGTGACTATGAAGATGTTTTTGCCTTTGTCATTCTGATAATCATACTGATTTTTCGACCCGATGGTTTACTCGGTAAATCGACGAAGCAGAAAGTGTGAGGGTGTCAGTATGATAAAAGAAAATCTGAAGAAATCATTATTTATAACATTATGGCTTACCGTATTAACCTTTCCAATTATGGTTATCAGGGTAAATACTATCGAAGATACCGTAACCTGGCGGTGGGGTAATCTTATTGGGATCGTGATTGCCGGGTATGTACTCTCCTTTGTGTGGAATTATGCCCTTGCAAGGAAAAATCGGGGAATTAAGACGGAATCTCAAATAACAAAGAGGTTTCACAAGCTAACCGGGATATTTACTGCTAATAAAAAAATTAAGTCAGGAAGTCTCGCAGTAGTACTCGTTGCAGTACTTGTGTTTCCCTTTCTTACCTCTTTTTACCAGATGAGTATCATGAATACCGCATTAATGTATGTCATGCTGGGATTGGGTCTGAATATTGTTATTGGACTCGGAGGAATTCTGAATCTTGGGTATATTGCATTCTTTATGGTTGGATCATATAGCTATGCCCTGTTGAATCAGTATTTTGGATTGAATTTTTGGATTGCTCTGCCTATTGGCGGGCTGATTTCCTGTATATTCGGTATACTTATTGCTGTTCCTGTTCTCAGGCTGCGGGGAGATTATCTTGCAATTGTAACTTTGGCTTTTGCTGAGATAATCAGAATTGTAATTGAGAACTGGAGTAGTTTGACTGGTGGTCCCAGTGGGATTAGAAGCATCCCCAGACCAAAAATTCCCGGTATTGACCTCAATCTTATAGATACTGCTAAATTAGTCTATTTTCTCATGATATTCCTTGCGGCTCTGACTATTTTTATAACGCTGAGACTCAAGGATTCCCGGATCGGGCGTGCCCTTATTGCAATGAGGGAGGATGAGATTGCCTGCCAGGCCATGGGTATTAATACTACCAAGATGAAAGTTATTGCTTTTGCTCTGGGGTCTGTCTTTGCGGGAGTGGCCGGAGTAGTTTTTGCCGCCAATACCACCTTTATCAATCCGGCTAGTTTTACTCTCTGGGAATCAATAATAGTATTATGTATTGTAGTACTGGGAGGAATGGGATCAATACCAGGAGTAGTATTTGCTGCACTGGTTCTTAAATTGCTGCCGGAATATCTCAGGGCCTTCTCTGAATACCGAATGCTGGTTTTTGGTGCGGTGCTTGTTATCATGATGATTTTCAAACCCGGTGGACTCATACCGGAAAAGAGGAAGCACTATAAGATTACCGATCCGGATGTTTTAGGGAAAGAGGGTGAATGACATGAGTGTACTTGAAGTAAAAGACCTTATAATGGACTTTGGTGGTTTGCGTGCTGTTGATTATGTAAGTCTTGAAGTAAATAGAGGTGAAATAGTAGCACTTATCGGACCAAACGGTGCCGGAAAGACTACATTTTTTAATTGTGTGACCGGTGTGTATAACACAGCTCAGGGAACAGTGATGATTAATCCTCCTGACGGGCAGTCTGAGGAGATCCAGGGACAGCCACCACATAAAATAACCCATAAGGGACTGGCAAGGACATTTCAGAATATCAGACTGTTTCAAAGTATGACTGTTCTTGAAAATGTTATGATCGGCCGGCATACCAGATTACATGCCGGGATAGCAGGTGCTGTTTTTCGGGGAAAGAAAACCCGGGGGGAAGAGCATCAGCTCATCCAGGACTCCTATGAAATTCTGAAAAAAATCGGTTTGGAAAAATGGGTAAATGAACAGGCAAAGAATTTGCCGTATGGTGAACAGAGACGGCTGGAGATTGCCAGAGCATTGGCAACAGAACCATTCCTGCTTCTTCTTGATGAACCGGCAGCCGGGATGAATCCACAGGAGACACAAGATCTGGTAGATTTGATTCTGAAACTGCGTACTGAGGAGAATGTTTCAGTTCTGTTGATTGAACATGATATGAGTCTGGTTATGAGCCTTTCCGAGAAAATTTATGTTATGGATTACGGTAAGCTGATAGCATCCGGTTCTCCGAAAGAGGTCAAAAAAAACCCTATCGTAATTAAGGCTTATCTTGGGGAGGATTTTGATGCTTAGACTGGAGAATATAAATACCTTTTATGGAAATATCCATGCCCTTAGGGACGTTAGTATTGAGATCAATGAAGGGGAGATTATTACCCTTATTGGTGCAAACGGTGCAGGTAAATCGACTACACTTATGTCGATTTGCGGGGTAGTTCCCCCACGGAGCGGGAAGATCATTTTTGAAGATGAAGATATAACCAAAACATCTACAAATGCTATTGTAGCGAAGGGAATTATTCAGGTGCCGGAGGGCAGAAGGATATTTCCGGGACTGACTGTACGGGAAAACCTTGATATGGGTGCATTTCTTCGGAACGATAAAGAGAAGATAAAAAAAGATATTGATTATATTTTTGGATTGTTTCCAATCCTTGCTGACAGGCGGAATCAGCTGGGTGGTACCCTTAGCGGAGGGGAGCAGCAGATGCTGGCAATATCAAGGGCTCTGATGGCAAATCCCAGACTTCTGCTTCTTGATGAACCATCTCTCGGGCTTGCTCCAATTATCGTTCAGCAAATATTTGCAATTATCAAAAAAATTAACCAGGAGCAGAAAACTACTATTTTCCTTGTAGAACAGAATGCCAACCTGGCTCTTCGGACAGCACACAGAGGATATGTTATGGAAACAGGACGTATTACTCAGGCTGATACCACCAAGGCTCTCCTGGCAAATGATAAGATCAGGGAAGCATATCTTGGTGTTTAACAAGTTATTGGAATGTTCTTGATTAAGGAGGCTTTGTAATGATTGTTGAGAAAAGGATGACGAGAAACCCTGTTACTATTTCCCCGGATACTCCGGTGGCTGAAGCACAGCGGATCATGAGAAGAGAAAAAATACACAGACTACCAGTATTGAATAAGAAGAAAGAACTGATTGGGATAGTTACCGAGAAGGACTTACTGTATGCTTCCCCGTCACCAGCAACAACCCTGGATATACATGAAATAACCTATCTCCTCTCACAGCTTACGGTGAGCAAGGTGATGAAGAAACAGGTGCTTACCATACCTTCTGATACAGTTTTGGAAGAAGCTGCCAGGATAATGGTTGATAATGATATTGGCGGTCTGCCTATTGTAGATTCCGGCGTCCTGGTTGGAATTATTACCGAATCTGATATATTCAAGGTGTTCATGGAGCTTTTTGGAGCCAGACACAGTGGTTTGCGGGTAACACTGCTCATTCCGGATAAACCGGGAGAGATTTCCGCTCTTGGGCAGGCTGTTTTTGAAAAAGGCGGAGATATCATATCACTTGGAACATTTTTAGGAACAGATGCTTCGAATGCGGTTTGCACAATGAAAGTGACAGGTCTTGCAAAAGAAGTTTTGGTAGAAGCTCTGAAACCCTGCAGTTTAGAGATTATTGATATCAGAGAGGTATAGATCAACACGTGGACTTCAAAGATTTACTTGATCAATGGGAAAGTTCAGAGAAGGGAAAAAAAATATCAGAACAGCACGAAATGCAGTCGAGTTCCCGTGATTCTGAAGAAGAGCTGGGTAATGGTTCGAAAAAACCCTTGTTATCTGAGTTAAAGCGCATGAAACCGCAAGATGAGATAGATTTACATGGCTTAACTTCAGTTGAGGCAAAAAAGCTTGTAATGGAGTTCCTTGAAAGTTCAGCAGGTAAAGGTCTGCACAAAGTACAGATAATACATGGGAAAGGGAATCACTCAGAAAACCGTGAATCTGTTTTGAAAAAAGTCGTGAAGGATTCCATAGATGCCTCGCCTTATGCCGGTATGTCCGGAACTCCTCAGCGTGCTGATGGAGGGAGTGGGGCAGTATGGGTTGCAATAAAGAAAAAAAGACATCAAAATTAATCGATGTCTTTTTTATATTTTTCTTTTGAAAAAGGGATTGGTTTCTATTTAACGCTCCCGGTAAATTATCCTACCTCTCGTCAAATCATAGGGTGATAGGGCTACCCGTACCTTATCCCCGGGAACTATCCGGATATAATGTTTACGCATCTTTCCTGAAAGATGCGCGAGAATTAAGTGTCCATTTTGCAGTTCAACTCTGAACATAGTATTTGGCAGTGATTCTTTTACAACACCTTCAACTTCTATAGCTTCTTCTTTAGCCACGATTCCTCCTAAATATGCTGCAGTTGCTTCCTCTGCAAACTGCAAAAAAATTCTATGGGATGTCAGAGCTTTTGTCAAGCTAACAACTGCCAATTCAAATTTCTATAAAAATAAATTTAATTTGTAACCTCCTGAGCCTTAAGTCATTTTATTTTTAACGAATTCAGTTGACAAAAAATTGAATTTATACTAAAACAGTTCATCCTATTATTGAGTATATAGGGGGGGTAAACCCTTGGAAGCAGTATTTGTAAAAGAAATGGAAGAGCAGCTAACTGCTCTGCAGGAAGACATTCTCAAAATGTTTATTTCAGAAAACGAAGATTTTAAAAAACTCGTTAGCGGAATGGATATAAAGGATTTAGGGGACATTGCAGCAGATGACGTAATGTGCAGAAAACTGGAAGCTCTAAATCAGCATGAAACCAATCGGTTGCGTCGTATTGAGTCTGCTCTTGCACGGTTGAAGAACGGTCGCTATGGAATATGTCTAAGCTGTGGGAAGAAGATTCCCCAGGATAGGCTTCGTGCAATACCCTATGCAGTACGATGCATAGGGTGCAAGGCTGGTGATGAAATTAACAGGAAGAAGAGAGCATAAAACTTTGGTTCTGCTCTCTTTCCTGTTCTGAGAAACGTTAATCCATGAATTATTAGCCTGTAATGAATGGGTTATGTACTTTTTCATACCCAATAGTTGTAGATTCCCCATGTCCAGGATACACAATGGTGTTTTCGGGAAGAGTGTAGAGATTTTGACTTATGGAGTTAAAAAGATCTTCACTGCTTCCTCCCTGGAAGTCTGACCGGCCGATTGATTGTCTGAATAATGTATCACCACTAAACAATATCCCAAACTCAGCTGAAAAATAGCAAACTGATTCAGGGGCATGCCCTGGTGTTTGAATAACTGAAAGAGAAGATTCCGGCACTTGGGCCTGTTGACCAATTTCAGAATTTTCATAAAAAATATTTGTCGGATCCGGAAGATTTGCTAAAATTTCAGAATTTTCATCAGCCAAACTCTGCGACATCATTAAAAGAACTTTTTTTTGTTTCTCTCCTCCAGATTTGCCGAGTGACAATTTCCCATTTACATGTACAAATACAGGCAGGGTTTTCCCATACTCTTCAATCAACCCGGTTAGCCCCAGAATATGATCAAAATGTGTGTGTGTGAGAAGAATACCTTTTGGAGTAAGTCCTTCATCATGCAGCGATTGTATGATTTTACTGCTTTCTCCACCCGGATCAATTATCCAGCAGGTTGAATCGTTGTTTTCACGATAGATATAACAGTTAGTACCGATTATACCAACAGGGATTCTTATTATTTGAGGGATCATACCTTACCCTTTTTTTCTTGCATAATCGCAGGTTATGGCTCGTCCCCGGAATTTTGTCCCATTGAGCTCTTGTATTGCCTGATCAGCTCTTTTTTCGGAGACCGTAATAAATGAATAATTATCCAGTATTTTAATGGAAAGTATGTCTGAACTTTCCAATCCTGCTGATTCCTGCAGTAGTCGGGAAAGATCCTTTGGATACACCCGTCGACTTTTACCAATACTGATAAACAGTGATGATCCGTCCCCATTAGCAGCAGTTTGTCTGGTTACTTTGGTTGATCCGGAGGCTCTGCTGCCTGTTCCGGGTAAGCTTCCGATCACATCTCGGAGAAGATATGCCGCAAGGTACATTCGCATAGAGAAGGGGACTGTTTTTCTGATCATTTTTCGAAATGCCTGAAGTTCCTCAGGGTTTTTGTCACCGCGAATTTTTTCCAGCAGCATATTTATTTTTCCAGCTGCGATAAGTTCAGGTTTGGATTTTTTATCGAGAGAATTTTTCATAGTAAATTGCTCCTCCAGCATTTGGCAGATATTTGTTTTGTGGGAAGTCGTTAAGTAAAAGTAGTTGTGTACTTGTGGATTGTTTGCAATGTCGGGAATTATCTGCTGAATTCCTTCACTATAGCATAATCCATAGAAAAAAACTGTACTTGGTTCTTGTATATCCGGCAGCTTTTCTGTTAATAGAAGGGTTGATCCTGTAAAATAGAGGGCTTCTTTATCCAATTCCTTTTGGACCTTGTTTTTAGCAGAGGGGGTTTCACAAAAAACCAAAATTTGTCCGGATATTTGCCGATTGAAAATTATTTCAGAAATGAGTTCCGGATACAGTGCAGGGAAATTTCCAACGTGCAGGATTTGCTTCAGATCCGACCAATCAGCACGGCTAAAGATTTGTGGTCGTTTCATAAGTTCTATAAGTGAAGTGTCCTGTTCCGGATTTGGTGAAAAGATAAAGGTTTTAGGTGGTCTCTTGAACTTTGAGAAGATATAGTGCAGATCCCGATTAAAACTTAAGAGAATCTCAGAGAACTCATCTTCGTTCATATCTGGATATACCGCAATGTCCGGCCTGATAATTACTAAATCAATTACATTCCGAAGGTCGATATTATCCCGGCGCAGGTGATCGATAAGTCTGTCAGGTGTTGCTGCCAGAAGGTGGGGATTTGCCCGGAGTTCCGGTAAGTCCTCCCCCGCAACTTGCTGGGTTCCAACTACACCAATAGAGCGATATTTTCTCATATTTGGAGATTCGGGAGTATGGATTTGTTCAATTAACTCCAGAGCTGTCTGATCAGCCACCAGCAGTCTTACTGGACCCTTACTGGATAATTTTCCGGGTTTTTCCTGATTTTCTTTCTGTTCGCGAAGCAGATGCAGAAGCAGCCCGGCGATTATATTACCATCTTTTTCTGAGGATTCAATGATGCTGTTACAATATTTATTTCCAACACCCAATCTGTATTCAGCAGCAAATTTTGGAATTTGCTGTTGAAGAATGGTGGGGGAGGAGAACCCAAAATCATTACAAAGGGTGTAAAATATTTTTGAAAGCTGTTTAAATTTTTTGGACACTCTCTTTTACCACGTTAGTTTTTTCTTAGAATATAATCACTCTTTGGCTTTGTCAAGGAACGTGTTCTATGCTAATATGCTAATAATTGTAGGTCTGCCCCGGGCTCCGGGAGATGTCTGGGTTGCTAATACGTCAGCTGCATCATTGTGGGAGTTTTTTCCAAATATTGTAAAAAACCTCATATATTTAGTGGGAAAGCGGAAGGAGTGCACATGGAACAAAATATTGCACAAATTGCAGAGTATAGAAAAGAGATATCAGGAATTCTCTCTGAATTAGAGGTGCAGTTTGAGCAGCTTGGAAAAGTTCTGGCAAGGTTTGCGTCCCCTAAGTTTATAGAAGCAAAAGAGATGCAGACCCGCATTAAGGCAATTGAAGAAGATGTTGATACACTCGACATGAAAATTTCCGAGATTCAGCAGGCACAGGATAAAAGTCAGGCAGCAAGAGAAGAGATTGCAACCATAGAGCAGCGGCTCTCCTCAATTGACATGGAAAAAAACTCACTATTCAGCAGAATAGGCGTTATTGCCTACGAGGAATACTCAGCAGGTTCTCTGGGAGAGGAGTTTTCTTTACTTTTTACCTCTGTAACGCACCAGAATACCGAACTAACCAAGTTTCAAAAGGCTCTCAAGGAAAATGAGCTGCGTTTTGTAGCCGCGCCTTTTTTTGAGAAAATGTCACTGCGGATTAAACGTAATAAACTGAAAAGTGAGATACGGAAGCTTGATTCTGCACGGGAGGATCTTTTTAGAAAAGCGGGGAAACAGATAAGTTCCTCTGATTATATTAAACAGGTTAAAAGCCGTAATGCGATAATTATTTCTGAGGACTTTAAGAGGATCAGCATTGAGAGTGCCAGACTCTATGAACAAATGGAGAACCGAAAGAGTGAAGGGCAAAAGAATGAAGAGTTCCTCCTTCGGTCAGGTGTAACAGGAAGTATTGATAAGAGGGTTGAAGAACTGACAAAGAACCGGGAACTGTATTACACCAACCTTCAGATCTTGTATATTGATTTAGCACATTTTATGCTGGATCACCCGGAAGAGCTTGCTAAAGTTGAGGAAGTGCCGGAAGCAGCAAATAACCTTCAGCATATTCATAAGCTTGAAAGAAAGCAAAAAGAACTTGAAAAAAAAATAACTCAGTTAGAAGCTAAAATCCGTATTGCTGAGTTGGAAACCATAATAAAAAATGATCAGGATAGGGTTGAACACCTCAATGGGCAGATCACTCTGCTGACAAAACAGATTCAGGATATTAAGGAAAAGGTTTCCCAGAACAGAAAACAGATAGTGAATCTAAAGAAGATTGCCGGGAAGGAAACGGAGTAGAGGTTATAAGCCGGCTCTATATACATAGTGCGGTGTATAATTAATACAATAGAAATCTATGAGTACTTCATCTGATAATAAGAATACTAATCAAAAGAAAAAAACCACAAGCCCCTCCAGAAAGAAACCCGTAAAGAAAAAACCGGCTCAGAATGAGCTCTTTGATAAAAAAGAGTATGCCGCTAAAAAATATGCGGGTGATGATGGAATTGATGAGACAGCTAATGATCAGGATGATCGGGGAACCGCCTATGAGCCATCTTCCCGGGCTACTAAGCTTCTTGCAAGAAAGGCTGCTGAAGAAGCCATGGTATTTGCTGACCGGCCAAAAACGGTAAAATCAGGAAAAACTTCCGGGAAATCATCCTCAGCATCCGTGAAATCGGTAAAACCTCAATCAATAAAGAAACCCTCTGTAAAGAAAAAGGTAAAACTCTCTGCCAAGAAGATGAAACAGCGGCAGGAAAGGATTAAATTTGGGATTATCTCATTAGCCCTTATCCTAATTGCGGTAATAATCACGTTACTGGTATTGAACCAGGGAGGCTCATTAAAGAATGAGGTCGCTGATACACCCTTTGGACCGGTTCCTCTTATAGATGCAGATACACCATTTGATAACGAAGTGCGTATTTTTATTGAAAGCGGGATGAGAGCAGGGGTTATATGCAAACTGCTTGATACTGCAGGGGTTGTTTCAAGTGCTTCCAGGCTGCAGAGCTATCTTGTATCGAACAATCTGGATACAAAGATCCGTTCCGGAGCGATTTTTCTTCCTACAGGAATGTCCGTTCCAGATGCAGCTGTGGCACTGGCAAGAGGTTATTGGGATCATCCCATTATCTATATTTACCCTGGGTATACGCTGGAGCAGATAGATTCATTCCTGACAGCGAATGGACTCGCAGGTAAAGGTGAGTTTATTCTTGCAGCTGAACAAATAGCCCGCGATAATGATCTTTCATTTACTGAAGGGTTTTATTATCCGGATGAGTATATTTTACATCAGGTTGATAATGCTGCAGGTGTTCTTGCTGAGCAAATGTATGAACGGCTTAACTTGATTACAGGACCTATGAAAGAGCATCTCTCCCTGCAGGGACGTACATTGGCTGATGCAGTAATTGTGGCCTCTATGATACAGCGGGAGACGGGAAACCCGAATGAGATGCCGTTGATAGCCGGTATTATCTGGAAGCGGCTTGATGAGGGTATTCCCCTTGGTATAGATGCAACCACCCGTTATGAACTGAATGACTGGACGAACCCGATCAGCAAGGATGTTTTGGAGAATCTCACTCCCTATAACACCAGACGGAGAAGGGGGCTTCCTCCCACCGGTATCTCAAATCCTGGGTTTGAGGCTCTCCAGGCAGCAGCCTATCCGGAAAAATCTCCCTATTACTACTATCTGCATGATCGTACCGCCAAAATTCATTTTGCGGTAACGTATGATGAGCATCTTGATAATGTCCAAACTTATCTGCGCTAGCAGATTTGAAACAATAACCAAAATTCGATTTTAAGAGGAAGTTATATTAGATGAGTGAACTGAAAATTGATAAAAATACCTGTACATCATGCGGGATCTGCATCAAGGTATGCCCTGCAGGATGTATCCAATTGTCTGAAACAATCTCGATTCCTGAGATGAAAAAGGGACAGAGTACTAACTGTATTGTCTGCGGTCATTGTGTAGCCGTTTGCCCTTCCGGGTCGATTTCGCTCGATTCTATGCAGTCTGATGAATGTGTACCTTTCCAGGAGGATCAGCTACCCTCTGCGGAAGAGGTTGATCTGCTTTTTAAATCACGAAGATCGATTAGGAAATTCACAGACAAGGTGGTTGATCATGCAGTGTTCGAGGAACTGCTGGATACGGCAAGATACGCCCCTACAGGCGGAAATGCACAGAATGTAAGTTGGATTGTCTATGAGAATCCTGAAAAACTGCGTCCATTGGCTTCGTTGGTGAACAACTGGATGAAGGATCTTGCTGATAAGGTGCCGGATGAGAAACGAGCGGCCAACATGAAACGTCTTTCCGATGTCTGGGATTCAGGAAGAGACTGGGTGCTGCGTGATGCACCGTATCTCATACTTGTGCACGGGCCGAAGGCAGGTGCGGCAGATAGTGTTATTGCCTTGACCTATCTGGAACTGATTGCTGCCCGAAAAGGGCTGGGAACTTGCTGGGCTGGATACCTGACCGCGGCTTCTTCCAGCTATGCACCACTAATTGATGCATTGGATCTGCCAAAGGGGCATGTAGTGCATGGTGGTGTGATGATCGGATATCCAAAATATACCTACAAGAGAGTTCCTCTGAGAAAAGGTTTGAAATGTGAGTGGCGAAGCTGACGGTACAAAAAAACTCCTTATTAACTAAGGAGTTTTTTGTAAAAGATACCGGCGATCTGTGTGTTTTGTAATCAATAACTAAGTATAAAAAGAAAAGGTGTGATTTAATATAAGTTCTCTCTATTGCCACTGGTTGACACTTCGTTTCATCTATGGTAAAAAGTGTCAAGTTTTCGGGGCAGGGTGAATTTC
>JABMQR010000069.1 GCA_013202335.1 Bacteroidota bacterium | reverse complement strand
GGGTGAAGGCATGAGGAATATAGGTTGAAGGGCTTTCGGGCAGGTATTCAGGAGGAATTACCGATGAAAGACCTCTTGCATGAAGGAACTGGACAAAAACTTTGACCACAAAAATCCTGCAGTTACGAGAATTGTTGGTTTCTGTCGGTCTAGTCGCACACCAACTGTCCACCATCTCTTGTTGCAATGTATCCACAGTCGGAAAATTATTCTTGCAGAAGTCATCAAAATAGTACAAATTTGCTTCATTACTGGGACACCATTTGTTGGAAATCTGCCGATACTCTATAAATTGCCCAATCATTGGCTGTAGGAATGAATGAAATTCTCTCATTTCAGGACCTCCACTTTTATAGGGAAGTCCTGAATGCTGAGCGAGCACTCTTTTAAATGAACGAAATCCGCGTTAAGATATTTCTACGTGGAATCGGGAGAGGAGTGTCCAAGGATCGTGCTGATTGTTGGTATGGGGACATCATTTGCAAGCAGCTCTGTGGCTAGATGGTGCCTGAGAAGATGCAATCCCTTTCTGTCTCCTGGTTCCTGTCTTATCCCGCATTTTTTCATAATTGAACAGGAAATGGCAAAACCAGTCTGACTTTTCAACCGCTCGTACGGATGATTATGGCTTATGAATATTTCTTGGGTATCAGTTTTCAGCCTTTTCTTGGTAAAGTAATCATAAATTGCATTGCCCACTACAGGGACCAGAGGAAGAAGCAATGGAACCCCTGTCTTTTGTTGTTTTATTGAGATGGTGTCATTGTCCCAGTCTATCGAGGTCAAGGTAAGGGCCATGATGTCGCAGCTGCGCAGGCCAGTAAACATGGCCAGCAGTCCAATTGCCTTATCCCTCAGGGAAATAGGAGATGACGCAGAAATCAGGCCATTCTCCAGGCGATTATATTCTACTTCTGTAAGATATTGGATGTTCTTTCTCGAATCCCTCAATTGGGGAAGGAATGCAATTATCCTGCTGATGACGACGCTGTCAAAGGCTTTGTTTCCTTTGCATGCAGTAAAGATTGCCTTGATATTCTTTTTATATGAACTACTTTTTTCTAGCTTTCCGTCTTCACCAAGAAAAACATTGATAACCGAATTCTGAGTGATGGCTGAGAGGGAACCGATGCCCTGATTCCAAATACAGGTTAGGAAGGTAATTCCTGAAATTGATTCTATTCGTACGGTTCCTTCTTTTTTCCCTTTTTCAGTAGCTGTACGAATATGGCTGTTTATGACTTCCCGGAATTCATCTGGCAATAATTCATATGCAGTTTGTTTCTTTCCAACCTGCTGTTTGATCTTGCCTTCTGGGTACGTACCATAGCTGTCGAAATACTTAATCGAACTAAGCAAGTTTTTGGCACTTCGTAGTGATGCACCTGAACGGTTGGCTAGATAATACCTGTATATATCCTCATATGTATGGCATTCACCGCTTCCGACAAGTTTGAACACCTTGTTGAAAACCGTCTTGTAGAGACGAATATAACACTTAGTATATCCTCTCTCTTTGAAGAACCCTAGCAATTGAGATTCTTTGATTCTCAATTCTTTAATATTGATATCCATGATATCCTCCTTGCTAAGAAGGATACATTCTAAGCAAATAATATCCAAACCTTTGAAATTGCAACTCCTTACCCAGCGTGAGTTATATCAAAAGGTAAGGAATGATAATAAGTTTGGATAACTCAGCTGATGAGGCGAGATAGAAGACGGCATGGTTGGATCTTTTTCTTTGGCAATGATGAAATACTTGTTAAGGATGTATGCCACTCCTGCACGGGTCAGTTTGTTGCCCATTCTGTTGAAAAATAAGAAATTGTCGTAATACCGCGGATGGTTAAGCCCACTACCTCTCAAATACTGTCTCAATAATTGTGTAAAGGGTTTTACAACGGGAACCTGCCGTGTTTTCTTTCCTTTTCCGGTAAGCACTACATGAGCAATACCGTCAAGGCGAAGATCACGAACTTTTGTATCACAGACTTCCTGCACTCTGGCTCCTGTTTCAAACATAAAGCTGATCAGGGTTAAATCCCGTCTTCCGTCCATGGTGTTCTTATTTGGTAAAGAGAGTAATAATTTCAGCTGTTCTACCTCAAGATAATCTACCAATGGTTTTGGTGATTTTTTCAGTGGAATAGAGATTATCTTTGTCATCTGCATAAAATAAGAGGGTTGTTCGCTCAGTACATACTTGGCAAACGACTTGAGAGTTGAAAGTCGTTGATTTCTTGTAGAAATCATGCAGTTTCGCTCAATTTCGAGCCATTGCAAAAATTCAAGTGCGAGTTCCTTATGGAATAATTCAATTGTCATAGATTCAGGTTGCACTTGCTTTTTGCTGGCGCAAAACCGTAGCATGAGTTTAAAGGTGTCTTTGTAGGATTCAATAGTATTATCGCTGCATCCTTTCACGTTTGGAAGATGCTTGGTCAGGAAATTAGACACAAGTCGTGCAAAAAGATTAGTTTTCATCTTCTGTCTCCTTTTTGTACAGATCCTCAAGGATATAGTTGGAGGTCTTCTCCATAACAGCGGTTACCTCCGGGAAAAACTCCGGCACCAGGCGAAGATAATATTCAGAAAAATACGGATAGCTATGTCCCAGGTAGGTTGAAAGAATCGGAAGTGCACAGTATACATCTTTTCCGGCATGTATC
>JABMQR010000068.1 GCA_013202335.1 Bacteroidota bacterium | reverse complement strand
GGATACGGTCGATCACCTCTACGAGGCTGGATGAACCGATTGTTTTTTCTACTGCCATTTTTTAAATCTCCTATAATTAATTAATAATGCCGTGCTTTATATGAGGGACGGTTTACCTCTTTTGCCATAAGAGTAAACAAAGAGTGGGCCAGAAAGTACCAGAATATAAAGAATAGTCTGAAATGTTTTGCTAAAAGCCTCTATCAGAGCTACAAAAAAAAATAAATCTATTTTTTGAGAAAGGGATTCTGCAGGAATGATTATGGAAAGGGAAGGGAATACAATTGAAAAAATCGCACACGTGTGCGGAAATGGGCTATTACTCTTCACCTTTGCTAACGGTGATATCGTACTTTTTCATTTTCCTGATGAGGGCATCGCGGGTTATTCCCAGCATATCGGCCGCTGCCTTCTGATTGTATTTGCAACTTTGCAGCGCTTTCCGGATCATCTTAATCTCATGAATTTTCAGATTGACTGAATCAGCATGATCCTCCGATGAGGAGTTTTTTTGCGATTTTACAGGGAAGTCACTTATCCCGAGCAAGTTGCCTTTGCAAAGGATGATGGCCCTTTCGGTCATATTTCTCAATTCCCTGACATTTCCCGGGAAATCATATTTCAGGAGCACATCAAAAACCTCCCCGGAGATATGGAGTTTCGGTTTATTAAATTTCGTTGCATAGACATCAACAAAATGGATCAGCAGTGGTTTGATATCTTCGGGCCTTTCCCGGAGCGCCGGGATATGAATATGCAGGGTGTTTAACCGGTGAAGCAGATCGAGCCTGAATTTTTTCCCCTCCACCCTTTTATCAATATCATGATTTGTGGCTGAAATGATCCGGAAGTCGGTGTGAATCTGGTTTGTATCACCTACCCTGGTGATAACCTTTTCTTCGGTGACACGAAGAATCTTCGCCTGCAGATTTAAAGGCATGTCGGCAATTTCATCAAAAAACAAGGTTCCCTGGTTACACAATTCAAAGAAACCCATCTTATCGGTGATAGCGCCGGTAAACGATCCCTTTTTATGGCCAAAAAATTCGCTCTCCAGAAGCGTTTCTGTAATGGCGCTGCTGTTAACGGCACAAAAAATATGGTCTTTTCTTATGCTTGAATAGTGAATGATCCTGGCAATGTTTTCTTTTCCGGTTCCACTATCGCCGGTAATCAGCACATTGGCTTCGGGGTAATTTGCGGCGGTGACGGCTTGTTCGAATACCTCCAGAATCTGAGGGCTGACGCCGATAAATTGCCGGTCGATTTTTTCTGCAAGGGTTTTTGAGATCAATGAGTTCTTTTCTTCCATCTGCTTCAGCCTTCGTTGCATCTGAAGGTATTTTTGGGTGCGCTCAATGGCAATCTGAATGTCGATATACCTGAATGGCTTACGCAGATAATCGAATGCCCCGAGCCGCATGGCTTTGATCACCGTATCCATATCGCCATGAGCCGAAATGATGATGACTTCCATGTAGGGGTATTGAATTTTCACCTCTTTCAGAATATCCAGGCCATTCACACTTGGCAACCGCACATCAAGGATCAGGAGGTCAATTTCATTGTTGTTTAATATTTTCCCCCCTTCTGCTGCTGTGTTGGCCTCAAACGCCTCATAGTCTGAACCCACAAAAAAACCAACTAATTCTTCTGTAAATTGCTTCTCATCATCAAGGATCAGGATTTTAATTTTGTCTTCTATTTTCATTCTTACTTTTCCTTTTGAATATCCAAAACTATTTTCATTTTTGTTCCATAAGATCTGTTGCTCGTTATGTCTATGGTTCCGTCCATTTCCTTAATTATCTGATAACAAATGGATAATCCGAGTCCGGTACCCTTTCCTGCATCCTTTGTAGTATAAAAAGGAAGCATGATATTATTGATGTCTTCATCACTAATGCCAAGTCCGTTATCAGTTACCTCAATAATAATGCATTGCTTCTCCTGATATGATTTGATTCCGATGATCATATCAAAATATTCTTCCTGTTTGCTTTTCTTTTCGAGTAGCGCATCTTTGGCATTGGACAGGAGATTAAGGATAATCTGCTCAAATTTATAAGTATTGCCAATTATTTGAGGGATCTGTTTTTCGAGTTGCAAATTCAGACTGATTGCAAGGTGTTTGAATTGTTCCGATATCATCGATACGGCATTTTCGATGCTTGAATTAATATTGAAGGCTGTCAGTATGTAATCGTCGTGGCTTCTCGAAAAAGCCCTGATGTGGTCGATGATATTCCTGATCCGGGTTATATTTTCGAAAAATTTGTCCGATTTATTTTTAAGAAATTCGAAGTCTATAGTTTCAGTTTTGGCAGACTCAAATAAAATTTTATCCATTATCATCGAAATGATATTTAATGGCTGGTTGATCTCATGTGCGATGCCTGTGGCCATTTCGCCCAGGTTGGCCATACGGTCGGCATGGATCTGCTTTGCCTCTGTTTTCTTGCGTTGGGAAATATCGCGCATGATTAACATGAATGAAAAGGGCGCCCCATCCGGATCCCTTATTAAAGTAACGCTGATTTCACTTAAAAATAAAGATTTGTTTTTCTTTTTGATTTTTAACCCGATATTTTGTACAAGCCCTTCATTCGTTGTCTTTTCAATTATTTCTCTTATAATTTTTTTTCCATCAGATGGAACAAATAATAAAATATCTTTACCCACCAGGTCATCTCTGGTATCGGCGCCAAATAATTCAAGCCCGATTTCAGAAACCTCGGTAATGATTCCTTCCATGTCGATTAATATAATACCATCTGGAGAAGCATCTAAAATTGTTTTGTATTTTTCTTCGCTTACTTTCACGGCCTGCTCTGCCATCTTGCTTTCGTTTATATCTCGCTGTATACCAAGAAAACCAATAATCGCCTTTTGTTCATCGAATATAGGACTCACTGCTTCATCAATAATTACAAGCTCACCGTTTTTCCTTTTGTTTAGTATTTCTCCTTTTACTTCAGTTTTATTTTTCAATGTTTTCCAAAAACCTTCGTAAACTTCTTTATCCAGTAACCCACTCTTGATGATTCGGGGAGTAACTTTGCTAACGACTTCATCAGCAGTATATCCATAAAGTGTAGTAAATCCAGAATTAACGTAGGTAATAATGCCTTCAGTGTCGGTGAGAAAAATTGCATCACTGGTAGTATTT
>JABMQR010000067.1 GCA_013202335.1 Bacteroidota bacterium | reverse complement strand
CCCCTATAGTATCTTTTAATACTTTCACTATAACTGTGTAAAGCACTAGTATCAACAGATTTTATAAAAAAATTAAAAAATTACCTAAGAATATCGCAACTACTAATATCAGCAAAGAGTAACATGAAAATGGGTACTTTTTATGACAAATAAGAGTTTTAGTCTTTTACCCTTCTCATGAACCCTAAAAAGGTGCTATAATTTAGAGCTAAGTGTGAGAATCGGCTATGCCAGATTTACTTAAGTTTAATAGATTCGGCATACTGACAGGAGAACTAATAGTACGAGTATGAATAATAACGATGATTTTGAATTCCTGTTCGATAATCCCCTGGGATTAGAAGCAGATATTTCTCTTCCACCTGATGAAATTGCTGAAATATCTCAGCTTTCCCGTCGGGGATATCAGCTCATAAAGGAAAACCGCATAGCAGAAGCTGAAAAACTTTTTCAGAAAATCCTTGAAATGTATCCTACGAACAACTATGCACTTGTTGGTTTAGGGGATATATACAGAAAAAAACATAAACACCGGGATGCTATTAAGTTTTACACAACTTGCCTGGCCTATTATCCTGGAAATAATTATGCATATTTTGGATTGGCGGACTGTTACAAAGCATTGAAACAACTGCCTGCAGCAATTGAAGCCTGGAATAATTATCTGGAACATGATCCGAAAAATGTTACGGTTATTACCCGGGTTGCCGACGCATACCGAAAACTAAAGGATTTCCAAACATCAAAAGCAACCTATGAGAGAGTTCTGGCCATTAACGAGCATAATGCATATGCTTTGATAGGTTTGGGACATCTGCATTTTGATTTTCAGGAATTTGAATCAGCATTGTTATACTGGGAGAAAATCTACGCAGAAAATCCCGATTCAGTTGATATCAGAGTATTAACTTCCATTGGAAACTGTCATAGAAAACTAAAAACTTTTGCAAAAGGTTTAACCTATTTCCTGCAGGCATTGGAAACAGATTCGAGAAACTTCTTTGCATTATTTGGTGTAGCTGATTGTTATCGCGGTATGCGTGATTATGAGAGTTCTCTCGTATATTGGCTTAAAATTCTTCAGGTTGACCCTGATAATAAAGTTATTCTCACAAGAGCCGGCGATGCCTTCCGTGTACTAAATCAGACTGATAAGGCTGAAGATTTCTATATGAAAGCTCTTAATATTGGTTTTGACTACTATGCAATTCTTGGTCTGGCTTTGATTCATAAATCGAAAGGTGAGTATTCTGATGCAATTGACAAAATACTAAGCCTGATCAGAAAAGATCCGAGAAATCACCGTCTTTACTTAGAAGCTGCAAACTGTTATCTGGAGCAAGGGTATAAATCCAAAGCTGTCCAGATACTCAAAGAATATCTAAATCTGGGGCTTCATAATATATATGTTACAACACTCATTCATAAAATCGAATCCTGACAAACAGGGTCTCTTCGGGCTTTTCCCAGCTGAAATTGCTGAAACATTCTCTCCATCAACCCCATTCCGCGGGAGACAGGTATTTGATTGGCTCCTCAAGGGTGTCGGCTCATTTGAGGAAATGCTGAATGTTCCGAAACAGATGCGGCAGGAAATGTCTGATTCCTTTGAAGGTAATCCGTTTACTACTTCAGTAGTAGAACAGCAGCAGGATGATGATGGTACGGTAAAACTACTTATTCGCCTGAGCGATGGCCTACTTATAGAGAGCGTACTTCTCACTGATGAGGAAGGCCGTAAAACTGCCTGTATCTCCTCACAAGTCGGTTGTGCTATGGGATGCACCTTCTGTAAGACAGCAGAGATGGAATTCCAACGGAACCTTACTGCTTCTGAAATTGTTGAACAGTTTTTCCATCTCTCACGAGTTGCCGGAAATCCATCACATATAGTATATATGGGAATGGGTGAACCTCTGGTCAATGTTGGTGAAGTAATTAAATCTATTGAATTATTCCACTACCCCGGTGGATTGAATATCAGTGCAAGAAAAATGACAATTTCAACTTGTGGTATGGTGAACGGTATAAAAACTCTTATGGAAGAGCTGAGCATACCGGTAAAACTTGCAGTTTCATTAACATCAGCAAATAACGAACAGCGATCACGACTAATGCCGATAAATAAAAGATATCCGCTTCCAGTCCTTCACAGAGTTTTAAAATCTTACTGTATAACTACAGGGAAGCGAATAACTCTGGAATATGTGCTTCTTGGCGGTGAAAATGATTCTGAAACGGCTGGTCGGGAACTGGCAGCATTTGCTAAAGATCTCAATGCAGTAATCAATGTGATTCCCTGGAACCCAGGTGCCGAAAATGGAATGCAATTTAACGAACCATCTCAGCAAAGTATCAGCAGCTTTTGTTCTCTGCTCGAAAAAGAGGGATTGAGAATTACAAGAAGATACAGACGCGGCCGAGGGATAAATGGAGCCTGCGGTCAACTTGCAGGCCTCACTACTCCAAAATAATTATTTGCTTAATTCTAAGATTCCTCAATAAAATTATTTCTGAACAGATCAATTAATTGATATCTGTCATCTACTCCTGATTTATCAAAAATATTTCGTATGTGTGTTTTAATTGTTTGGATCTTTAGCCCCATAGTATCTGCAATCTCCTGATTTGTGGCGCGGGAAAGACAAAGCTCTTTCAAAACCTCTAACTCTCTGGGAGTGAGCATAATTGAGGAGACATCTATGGTTTCTCCCTTGAACTTCTCAAATATTCTTTCAAGTGTGATAATTTTTTCATGATAACTTTTAGCCAGTTCGAAATGCCTTTTTAGATCTTCCTGGTACATAATAATGGTGATTCCAAAGAAAAATACACTAAACAGAATAATATAGAGACCACGCATATGAACACCGGCAATCGCAGCTGAAACCTCAAACAGAACAGCAATAATTACTATAAAAGCAATCAACGTGTTTCTTTTGAGAATTTGATATTTAAGACCCATCATACCAGCTATCAGAACCATAGCAAGATTATATTGACTATCATGAGCATCCATAATGCTGTAAACACAGATTAAAAACATAATGTAAAACTGAATCAGACAGCTAAGCCTTTTGATACTTATTTCAAGTCTCTTTTTTCCAAGAGTAACACGAAGATACTCTTTACGTGTTATTGATAGTAGTATCAGGACAATTCCAATGATAATATATATAAGAGCAAACAGATCAAAGTCCTTCAAACTTCCTGTATTTATCAGATAAAAAACAATATTGAAAAAGAAAACTATGACCCCAACCAGACCATAGATTAATCCCACTAATTTATATACTTCTTTTTTCACTAAATATCCAAACCCCATGGTTCCCAAACTAAAGTAGCACTCTCTGATAAGGTTACTATACTGTCTATTTCATACGAATCAATCTTTCCATACTCTTCAAGAAGTTCCTCTCGAAGTTTTGCATAATCCCAGGCACCGGTATTCAATGGATTATACTTACCCGCTGCAGCATCCTCATCCACATCCCGTTTATAATCGTAAAGCATCGTTAAAGCAAGAATACTCATACCCTTCATATAAAGAAGCCGATTCCCGCAATTAAAATTCATGATATCCTGCAGTCGGGAAAATATATCTTCATCATCACATTCCTGATGATTATAAAACGGTTTTGTTTCCCTAATTGACATGATATAGACTGCAAGATTACTGCATGCGTCACGATCAGGAGTTTTAGTGTCTGCAATTTTCGGCAGACAGCCAATAAGTCTTGCTGTCTTATTACTGAGAAACTTGCGTCTTTCTTCATCGGTAAAAGAAAAGCTCGAGCATACTCTGTTTGCTATATTTTCCCAATAGCTCTCCATTACATTCTCTGTGTAACTGTTTTTTACTGCTATCATACTTCACTCCTTCTTTGTGATTTTTCCAATTAATATGTTATTTATATTGGATTCTATTAATACTTATATCACAAACACCAAGTTCATCAAAGATAATAGAGGGTAAATAATAAAAAAGGTAAAAAAAAGAAATCTCATCCGAAAGTGATAATGTCTAAAAGAAACGAAAGGGAAAATGTCTCAGGGGAGAAAAAAAGAAAAAATTCTAAGCTGAAAAAACCTATCAGGAACCTTCTTCAGCATATTCATGAGCTCTATACGGGTTCTGTACCTTGAAAAAACCTCCATCCACCCCGATAATTTCACCGGTAATATACCCGGCTTCATCTGAGACAAGAAAGTTTACCAGAGCCGCGACATCACTTCCGGTTCCAAATCGATTCAAGGGAATCTGTTTTACCTGGACATCACCTCTTTCCCTGATCATCTCATCGGTCATATCGGTATGAATGATACCAGGAGCGTAGGCATTGACGGTAATGTTGTAGGGAGCCAATTCAGCAGCCGCAATCTTAGTCATCATATTCACGCTGGCTTTACTGGCAGCATAGGCGATCAGTCCGACATCAGCAATTTCTCCTGAAATGGAGGAAGCATTTATGATTCGGCCAAACTGATTCTTTTTCATGAATTGGATGACTTCTTTCATCATGAGAAACTGACCTTTGAAATTGACGTTCATGATTTTATCCAGAGAATTTTCATCGAGCTCTTCGAGAAACATAAATTCAAAGATTCCAGCATTGTTGATAAGAATGTCAATTCTTTCATATCTTTGAATTATTTCCCCGACTAAAGCCCTGACTTGTTGAGAATCGGAAACATCAGCTGCCATCACAGCAGAATCAGAAGTGATATTGCGTAATGTTCTCTCAGTCTCAGCCGTATCTCTGCTGTCAGAAAGACTGACAGCAACAACCACAAAACCTTCCATTGCGAGTCGAATACTAATATCCTTCCCTATTCCCCTCGTACCGCCGGTAACAATTGCGACTCTTTTTTCTGTCATAATTAACACCTTCCTATAATATAACCGCTTTTATACTATATAAAATCAAGGTTAACATTGATTGAACTAAACCGCTACGCGGTGGTTTCAGCTTTTTTTCTTCTTTCACGCTACTATTTCTTTGTAAGAATCCCAAACTCTCCTATATCATGATTTATGATACCACCGGTATCTAAATTGTTTTATAAGGAGTGTTCACATGACACATCAGCAAGCTTTAAGTAAGCTGCAAACAGACATGCAGCTCAGGGGATTCAGTAATTGTCGCGGAGTCTTACTTCCGGCAATTACTGATAAAAGCCGGGGCGATTTTGGCCAAGTGCATGAGAAATGCTTGATGACGCTGTAAGGAATCAAAAATCAGAAGAAAAACATATACCTTTATTATCCATTACTGAATTTTTTGCTTCTTATTTAGTAATGTGAGAAACCCACAGGCTATGCCTGTGGTGCGGTAGAAGGTTCCACCCGGATATATTCTGTATAAAGAAAAGCCTCCTGTGATACAGTCCAATAGCGGTTCACAACGCATTTGGAAAGAAAACAGGAGGCAAAAAAATAGCAGAAAACAGTTTATCACACACTCGGTGGGATTGCACCTACCACATTGTGTGGTGTGGATTCCAAAATATCGGCGAAAAGTATTGTACGGAGAATGCCGGACAGAGCTGAAAGATATTTTGAGAAGTTTGTTAGAGAAGAAAAAGATAGAAATAGTAGAGGGATCTATCAGCAAAGATCATATACACCTGAGTCTGCGCAAAGCATTTACGTTGTTATACAGAAGAATTCTAAATACATGCATATGTTCTATTTATTAACGCAAAATATCAATATCCGAAACACTATCAATATCCTCGATAACATTTTTCTTTTTCCCTGTTTTTCTTTTTTTTGTTTTTGAACTGTTTTCATTTGATGTCTTTGATGCACCCTGAACTGCTTTTTTAAAAGAATCCTCAATTTCTTTCTCTTTTAAATGATTTTGTTCATTATTTTTCCCAGACATTCGTTTTCTTATTAAGACAGGAATCATACACAAGGCACCAAGTAAAGTTGAAAAGAATACAATCAAGTAAACAGGAACAGATGAAACCGTAAAAAATATAAAAGAAATATTTGTATTGTTTTCTACATTGAAAGCAATAAACAGAATAAATAATGCGGATATAAAAATTATTAAAATTGTTTTCCAGGGCATATTACCTCTCCCATATAAGTATTACCAATAAGACGGGTAATAGTAACATCAATAAAGTGACCAATTTCAATAGAAGGGTCATTAACAATAACTATTTCATCATGCTCAGTTCTTGTAAGCATAGCTTGCTTGTCTTTTTTCGAAAATCCTTCACAAAGAACCCTCTCCCTACGGTTTAAACGAGAATTTTTGATTTCAATTGATTGATTCCTTTGAAAGTCAATCAACTTCTGAAGTCTTTGCAGTTTCGTTTCATTATCGAGGTGTCCAGCTAAATTAATTGCCTCTGTTCCCTCTCTTGGATTGAAGTAATACATAAATGCATCCATATATCCTATTTCAGATACAAGAGAAATAGTATCACCAAAATCAGCATCAGTCTCTCCGGGAAAACCTACAAGAATATCAGTTGAAAAAGTGATAGAACTATCAGCTTTCTTTATCTTATTTACTAACTCAACATAATGCTCTCTGGTATATTTGCGTTTCATTGTTTTCAATACAGAGTTAGAACCACTTTGTACGGGTAGATGCAAATGACTGCAAATGTTTTTTCGATCTGCTATGAGATTGATAAGTTCATCCGAAAAATCCTTTGGATGTGGGCTGAGAAATCTTATCCATGAATCTTCAGGCATAGCATCAGATATTAGACGTAACAGATCTGGAAAAGTGCAGACACTACTACTTTTCTGAAATTTGTATGAATTAACATTCTGCCCTAAGAGAGTAACTTCCTTAATTCCGTGCTCTTGCAAAGAGTTGATTTCTTCAAGAATATCATCGGGATCCCTGGAAATTTCACGACCTCTGACATACGGAACAATACAATATGAACAAAAATTATCACATCCATTCATAATAGGTAAAAGTGACTTACTTTTACTTTTCCCTTCATAAGATGATTTAAACAAGTATTCATCTGATGCATTTGCAACACCTTGAATAACTTCAATAATTCTCTGTTTATCATTTGTCCCGACTACATAATCAACAGCCGGTGATTTTTTCTTAATATCTTCTGACAACCGCTCTGCCATACATCCAGTAAGGATTACTGTTAAATCTCTGCTATCTTTTAAATGCTGAAAAAAGCCCAGTCTCCCCCAAATCCTGTTTTCAGCTGTCTGCCGAACAGAGCATGTGTTTAATACAGCTATATCAGCATCCTCAGGACTTAATGCAGGAACAAAACCTGCAGAAGCAAACTCAATTTCTATAGCATTTGATTCGGCAAAATTCATTTGGCAGCCGTAGGTTTCCAACCAATATTTTCCAGGCATTAAATCTCCAGTTTCTTTTTATTAGCAAATCTTTCTGCAGATAAAATAGTATTATACATGAGCATTGTTATTGTCATCGGCCCAACTCCTCCAGGTACTGGTGTTATATATGAAGTTTTCTTACTAACCTCTTTATAATCCACATCACCAACAAGTTTGTAACCCCTTTCAGCCTCAGAATCTTTAACCCTGTTTATACCTACATCTATAACGATAGCATCATCTTTAATCATTTCAGCAGTAATAAATTCAGGTTTACCAATAGCTGCAATAACAATATCAGCCTGTTTTGTATGAAATGAAATATTTTTAGTTTTTGAGTGACAAATGGTAACCGTTGCATTCCCGGTTTTATCTTTTCTTAATAGAAGGTTTGCCATAGGTTTACCGACAATATTACTTCTTCCTACAATACAGACATGTTTTCCTTCAATGCTTATATCACTGTATTCCAGTAGTTTTATGATACCAAAAGGAGTACAAGAGAAAAAAGTTTCCATACCTATAACAAGTTTTCCTAAACTTTGAGGATGAAATCCATCTACATCTTTATCCGGTGATATGGATAGAAGTATCTTATTTTCATTAATATGCTTTGGAAGTGGAAGCTGAACTAATATTCCATGGATTTCAGCATCTGCATTTAATTCAGATATTAAATTCAGCAACTCCAGTTCAGTTATATTCGGCGGAAAATTATAGTCACGGGAAAGTATCCCCATATTCTTACAAGCGCGCCTTTTTGATCGCACATATGCCTGACTGGCAGGGTCTTCCCCAACCAGAACAACAGCTAAACCAGGAGTGATGCCTGTCTTTTTCTTTAATAACTCAACCTTGATCTTTTGCTCAGAACGGATGATTTTTGAAATCTCTTTTCCATCAATTATTTTTGTCATTTTCATCCTCTTTTTTGTTACAATTCACGTTACTGTTTGTTGTGATTTTGTTTGGTAATTCTTTTATAAAACATAAATACGAAAATAACTTTTTGATCTTCGTATGGATTCAATTTTTAAACATTTTATAAATATCTATAATAGTTATACTTATTTTTTGGTCATATTTCAAGGTTCTCAGTAACCTTGATGGTTTTATATAATGAGTTGATGATGATTATACATTCTGCTATCATGCTTTATATTATCTAAGAATACAAAAGCATACTTAACAAGTGAAGGAAGTTCATCTATGAAAAAATTAATAAGTTTATTTGTATTTTTCCTATTAATATCAGCTGTAATGGTTTCAGCACAAGACCAACCTGTTATTGAAGAAAATACCTACGACCCTCCAATCTATCGATATGATCTTGGAGATCAGATTTACTCAGTTAGTGCAGCTCCGCTCATAAATTTATTTATCTGGAATCCTTCAGCAACACCTCCGGTAGTTACCGGTTCGATGAAAGTTGGCGGATATATATCACTTGGATGGGAAGCTTTTATTGATCACAAATCTTCGATAGGTGCTGAACTTGGTTATGGGTTTGCAAGATCTTTGGATAAGCGGTTGTATATTTCGGTTCCGGTACTTGCAAAATTTTCTCATTTATTAATCAAAGGTGAATTTGATCTTCCAATATCCATTGCTGTGGGTGGTGTTTATAGCTCTTTTGATGATCAGCACTATTTTGGTTTAATGGTAAAACCTGAACTTAGTGCATACTGGAATATAAATGATGAGTGGGGACTTGGACTTCGCACAGCTTACTGGTTCATTCCGGAACTCTATTTTGGTGATGACAGCAGTAAAACTTCGTATGCTAATTTCCTGACAATTCAGGCCGCAATTAAATATACTCAATAATGAGTAAGGAGTCGAAAATTATGTATAAAACTATAGCAATACTATTATCCCTACTCTTATTCTTTGGGATATTATCCTGTAATCTGGATGGTCCTGGTATCTTTTTAACAATATCTGAATCAACTGAAATTGCTGATTCTGACCTGGCTACAGAAGCTGTAAGAGATATTCTTTATAAAGATACAAATATTATGTATATTCTTCATGGAACATCTGTTAAGAAAGCTGATATTTCTGCTGCAGATCCAACATGGAATAATGTAGCTTTTTCAACACCTGTTTCTGAAGCTGTTTTTGTTCCCGGAACTCCTCATAACCTTGTTTACTCATCAGCTCATACTGCAGATAGTTTCAAATCAGTGTATGTTGGTTCTTTTGCGACCCCAGGTTCTTCTACAGTTGTTTCAGGATTAGAAAATGTTAATGTAATTGATATTATCCTTGATGGAACAGATGTATATGCAATTACCTATAATATAGTATCTAATGAAATTGAAATTTACTCTATTAATATTAATACTACTCCAAAGACTTCAACTCTTGTTGGATCTTTTAGCTCTCTAGTTATCCCTACAACCGTCCATTTTATTGATAATGGGGGAAGCAAATATTTCATTTTTGTCTACTATGATGAAACAAAAGGATTCAAAAATCAGTATTTAGCGTTTCCTTCTTTCAGTACTGTGACAGAACTTACTGATTCTGTTTTTGCAGTAAGTGACAATGCAGCTAAAAATTCTCCAATAATTGGAGCATACGCTTATAGCGGTACCATAAATCTTGTTACAAATGAAGGGATTTTAATTACTTCTACAGTAATAAATAATATAGCTGACACTTTTACAGCGGTAAATGCTGCAGATTCCAGTGAGTTTATGAGTATTGTTCTCAATACTTCGGGATCGACAGCCTCTGTTTTCTTTATACCCATGACAATTGTTACAAAACTAGACACAACGACTGAGCTTCTGATTATTGGGGGTCTTTCTGATATCTATTATTATGATATCGCCAGTACTACAGAAATTCCAATTGAGTTCTCTTCTACAGATACGTTCTATTCAAATGTCTCTTCAACCCAAATACTGGATTTTTAAAATGTACCAAGTAATGGTAATTTTTCCTTGTTTACTGCCACTTCTGATAAATGGATTTGGGAAACTGTAGATGAAAATACTGCATCAACTCAATTATTATAAATAAATTGTTCTTGTAAGAAAAAGGCTATCCATTTTGGATAGCCTTTAAACTTTATAAACTTTACAGAAGTTTCATTCTTGGTTTTTTTCAATTGCCTCAATTATTAAGTTTTAATTCTTTAAGAATTTCAACACTCTCTGCATCATTATAATTTTCATATATTTCATCCATTGTTAATCCAACAAACTCATGACTCATATAGTGAATCCACGTATCAGTTTCCGGAGATTTTATGATATGTTTTCTACAGTAATAGTCTGGTTGAAAAGGTAAATGCTCCTCTTTATAAACAGGCACTTTGTAATCATGAACAGCTACTTTCAGATCTTTCCGTGGAATTCCTTTTTCCATGATAACTTCACATAATTTATTAATAGTTTTTCCTGTATCAAAAATATCATCTACTATTAAAATTTTGTCACCTGTACGAAGATGTTCTGGAGAATATGTCCATCCGTCAATCATAACACTTGATTGTTCCCGAATGTCAGTATATGAACGTGCAACTACAGCAGCATAAAAAACGGGTCTTCCTGTCTTTCGAACAAGCTTATAATATTCACTAAAAACATTTGCCAGATATGCTCCTCCCCGTAATAAAGAGTAAATAATATCAGGAACAAAATCATTTTCTTTATGAATTTTATGTACAAGTTTTAATGCATTGTTTCTAACCATCTCCGGGGAAAGGAACTCTTTGTTCATAATACCTGCCTTTCTACTAATGTAGTTTTAGTTTCACCATTTCTGATATATGTGATTTTATAGGAACGTAAAACATGATCCTCAATTGCTTTATAAAAATCTGCTACTGATTTTATCTGTATATTATTAATTTTTGTTATTACATCATAATTTTGCAGTCCAGCAAGATAAAAGGGATTAGAATTACTAATACCGCTCATATACATCAAAAGAAGACCCTTATCTTTTTGAGATAAGTTAAGAGAGCTTCTACTCTGATCATCAAGAGGCTGAACAATAACACCAGGCCACAATTTACCCGTATTATTTTCTATTTCATCTTCACTCTCTCTTTCATCCAGGACTACTTCCAATTCAAAATATTCACCGCGTCTGAGTACCGACAAAATAACAGTAACTCCAATTTTTGCATTACTGATCAAACGGGAAAGTTCTTCTGTATCTGCTACTTTAAGGGAATTGAATTCTGTTACTAAATCACCAGGTCGTAAACCACCTTTATACGCCGGAGAGTTTAAATAAACATTTGCTACGAAAACACCCTCAGCATCTTTTAACCCTAAGTCCTCAAAAAAAAGATCAAATTCGTAAGTATCAATCATAGAAACACCTAACCAGCCGTCTCGGACACGACCAAATTCAAGGATTTCTTCAATTATCTCTTTTGCGTTATTTATGGGTATAGAAAAACCCAATCCTATATTTCCTCCGGTAGGTGCTGCAATCCAAGTGTTTATCCCAATAACTTCGCCCCAAATATTTACAAGTGGTCCACCTGAATTTCCCTGATTAATTGACGCATCAGTCTGAATAAAATCATTTAAATTATTAATATCGCGTCCGGAACGACCTAGTGCACTTACAATTCCAGCTGTAACACTCGAAAAATACCCAAAAGGGCTGCCCATTGCTAATACCCAGTCACCAACTTTCAAATCGGTTGAATCACCAAGGGGAGCAATTGGAATATCCCGCTCTTCAGTTGAAAACGTTACTATTGCTAAATCTCTTCGTGAATCTGTCCCAACCAATTGGGAGGTGTAAGAACGCTCATCTGAAAGGACAACTTCAATTTGATCAGCTTCACCTGCCACATGGTGATTAGTTAAAATGTAGAAGGAATCTCCTACTCTTTTAAAAATAACACCTGACCCTAAACTTTCAGCTTCATATTCATCTGAATCCGGGTCGTCAAAAAACCAGGGCAATCCACCAAACGATTGACTGTTATCCCTTACTATTGTCTGAGTTACATCTATTTCCACAACTGAGGGCAGAACAGATTCTACCACTGCATTGAATGAGTTTTGCAGGGTTACAATATTTGCAATATCTGATGTTTGATTACTGGTAAGTTCGCGTAAAGCGCCAGTTGATGATTGTTCAACCTCAGGATCACCAGAGATAGGAGTATATAAACCTACCGCAAAAATGCTGCCCGCCAGTAAAACAAAAATTACAATAAGTACTACTGTAAGCCTTACATTTTTAAGAGAATTTTCTTTTGTCATAAATCACCTCACATGAAAGATATTAAAAAGCAGTCAACACCTCTATGTGATCCTTATGTACCGCAATCGTATGTTCCCAATGAGCTGATGGTAGGGAGTCAGCGGTTACAACTGTCCAACCATCAGGTAAATGAATTATCTTTCTTGACCCCATGTTTATCATAGGTTCAATCGCAAGAACCATACCCGGTCTAATTCTCGGGTTTTGCCCTGAACTTACATAATTAGAAATTTGTGGCTCTTCATGCAATGCCAACCCAACACCATGACCACAATATTCCCGTACTACACCATAGCCATTCTTTTTTGCAAGAGCATACACAGCCTTGGATATATCACTAATACGTTTACCCGTTTCCGCTGCTTTAATTGCAGCTTCAAGACACTGTTTGGTAACTTGAACAAGTTTTGTTGTTTCCATGTCTGCATTACCGATAATAATTGTTTGTGCTGCATCACTGAAATATCCATCCAGAACAACTCCAAGATCTATGCTCACAATATCTCCGTCGCATAAAACCCGTTTCCCAGGTATACCATGTATAACTTCTTCATTTACAGAAATACAGGAGGAAGCAGGATAATCCATATAGCCTAAAAATGCAGGTTTTGCATTGTGTCCAACTATAAAATCATAACAAAATTTGTCAATTTCCTTAGTTGTCACACCTTCTTTCATAACAACGTTTAATTCACGATGCAAAGATGCCAATATTTTAGCGGATTTTCGAATTCCCTCTATCTGTTTTTCTGTTTTTAATGTAATCATAATTCTTTCTTTCGAATAGAGTCCAGTAAACCATTTATAAATTTGTAATTTATATCGCTGCTGTATTCCTGAGATAATTTTACTGCTTCATCAATTATAACATTAGGAGATAAATTTTTTTGAAAAAGCATCATAAAGAGGCTAAGACGTAAGATACATCTATCAACGCGATGTATTTTCTCAATAGCTCTGTTATTTGAGTATTTAACAATTAAATTGTCAATACTCTCAAGATTTTGAAGAGTCCCGCTTACTAAATATCTAACATATATTCCTGTCTCATCATGCAGTTCAGAAATTTCTTTCTCAGTCAAAGTGGGGTAATATTCAATAGTATCCAATTGCTTTAAGTTTTTATGAAAATCGAGTGTGAATAGCGCTTTTAAGGCATATTCACGAGCTTTATGTCTTGAACTCATAATCTGGACAAGTCCATCCGCCTTTATAAAAGAATTGTTATTTCTGCTTCTGACCGTAATTCTTTAACAAGTTCAGAAACTGCAGCTGAGAAAACTTTCTGTTGTTTTTCAACATAAAGCGTTTGACTGATATATTGTCTAACGGTCATAGCGTTATCAGGACTTAACGGATCATCTAGCGACAGTAATTTTGGATACGTATGATCGAGAATTTTAACTATATGATATCCGGTTCTTGATTCCAACACCTTGGATACATCACCAGTCTCGAGTAAGAATACCGCATCAAAAAAAGTATCATTAAAAATTTGTCGGCTGACTGTATCATCAATTGCAAACCATCCAATATCTCCACCCAGGAATTTAGAGGATTCATCCTGAGAAAATTCTAATACTAATGCATCATAACTTTTTGTACCATATTCAAATTGACGATATACGGTATCAGCTTTCTCTTTTGGATTCTGAATTGCAGGATCACTCTTACTAATAAATATATGACTTAAGTGAATATATTCAGAGTTAATAAAGCTTGCAGCATTTTTTTTATGAAAAGTTTTTATATCATCATCAGATGGACCGGGAATATTACTTACCATTTCATTTTTTTCTTGTCTAATATAAGTGTTAACAATATAATTTTGTTTGATTTTTATACGTAAGTTTTCCAGAGTCATGTTATATGCCTGTAATACTACGCTTGAAAATTCTTCATAGGTTAAAGCACGTCCTATTTGACTTTCTACAGAACTTTTCTGATTTGCAACTAAAGTGTCTAAATCTTTTTCTAATAAAACAACTCCAGCTTGTTCAGCTCCCTGTAATACCAGAATATCATTAATCATTATATCAAGTACTTCCGACTCATTTATTACCTGATCACTGTTTGCTGCCTGTAATTCAGTAACTTTAGCATCCAGAGCCTCACGAGTGATCATTTCTGAACGCAATAAATTTACAGCGGCAACGGGCTGCAACATCATTTGTGAATAGGCAGGGAAAAAGACTGCCGATAAAATAAGAATTACTAGTAATATTCGTTTTATTTTCATTTTTTGTACTCCGTTCAACTTCTATCTGCAGCAATCATTTACTTTATTCGTAATCTTTTTCCAATTTCCTTACCATCTTCTTTTCGCTTTAAAACTTCAGAATATTTAATGAACATTCCTTCAAATTCCATAGCTTTCATAAGAGTACTCAATGTTCTGCCAGTTCTAAATCCTTTTTTAAGAATAAAAGCAAAAGACCTTTTTCCTGAGACTGAACCGCACTGAGCAAGATAAAATTGTACATTTTTCGGTATTTTACCACCAAAGGTTGTACTTGCTTCTGTTCCAAAAATTAAATAATTATAAAAAGTCAGCTTTTTCTCAGATTCAAGAACAGCATCAATGATTTCAGCATTATGTCCATTTTGGGATACGCCTTCGGCAAGTCCCTTAGCAATCTCAAGGATTTTCTGCTTTGAAGACTCATATAAAACTACAATGCCTACTTTCATAATCTACTCCTTACTGAAATGAATTATTCAGATTCAGTTTCAGTATCATTCCACCAATTTTTAGTCTGTTCAACAACGGTATCATTCTGAACAGAATCAAGAAGATTAGGGGTGTCAGGTGTTCGACTCAAAAAACCTAACCCAAAAGCAAGGATCAGAAACGAGGCCCCCGCTATATACGTAATTTTTGTCATAATGTTACTTGATTGTGACCCAAATGTAGTATCACTTGCGCCACCAAAAATTCCTCCAAGTCCTTGACTGTTTTCACCCTGAACTACAACAAGCAGCACTAATAAAATACAGACAATAACAAAAAGTACTAATAATATAATCCCAAATACACCCATACAGTTACTCCGATTTAT
>JABMQR010000066.1 GCA_013202335.1 Bacteroidota bacterium | reverse complement strand
GATGATTTTATGGCTAATCGGAAAAAATCTGCTTAAATAACAAAATTGTCGTACACCCATGAAGCTTGCTGAAATTGCAGGGGTATCTACCAGCCTCATTGCCTCAATAGAAACCCGTAAGAAGTTTCCATCATCAGTTTCCATTAACAAACTTGCCCAGGCCTTCGGTATCGAACCATACCAGTTATTCCTGGAAGAAAACTCTGAAACTGATAAATCAACCAGGCTTGGTTTACTGAAAGAGGAACTTAAATCCGGGATCACAGAACAGATAGAGTCCTCATTCCGGAGCTTCTTCCAGGGAAAGTAGTCTAGTTCCCTGTAAATGAACTTATCTTCGGCAAGTTTTCTGCACTCCAAGAACAGATAAATCAATTTCTGGAATATATTTAAAACATCTCTTTGTCTTGTTAGTAGAGGAGAAGAGAGGCCTTGGAGGAATTTCAGTAGAAATTGAACATAGTTCAATTTTCGGCAATTTTGGGAACGATGAAAGTTTCCACATTTAAGATTACAAGAGTAATCATTAGTGTCTTTTAAAAAGCCTACACGCCGGTGTTCAATATTATCTAGGGGTGTCGTATTTTGAAAACAGCTTTCCTCACTTTTTCAGATACATTATTAACTGACAGACCGGGAAGATGGGCTTCATGAGGAAACAGAAGAAGAAAGTCGCCGGGGATCAAATGGTGTTTCTTCCCCTCATTTCCTTCGAAAAGTATTGTATCCTCCTCTTTGTTGTATTCCCGATTTATTGAAAGCTTATCGTTCACCAGGCAGGAAATTCCCTCCCTGCCTTTAAGAATCAGATGCAGATCAAGATAATCACGATGACATTCATAGACTGATGCATCCTCTGCAACAGTTTCATACTCCATCACCCTGACTAACAGATCTTTGCCAACAATTTCATGCTCTCCGTCATCGAGAGCAGCCAGATTGTTCCTGCTGATAAATCCATCCAATCCCAAGATCAAGGGAAAAAGACCCTTGTAGGTCTTCAGGTTGTCAATTCTATCATATACCATATTTTTCTAGGGCCTCGTCGACCTTTCGCTTCCCTTTTTCATCCAGTGGTGTAAAAGGAGCCAGAACATCGCCCATGGGAATATCCCTTCGGGAGGTTAGAGCATATTTCAGGGCAGCAAAAATCCCCAGTGGGAGAAAGACGCTTATAATCTCGTTGATTCCCTTCTGAACTTCCAGCGCTTCTGTGTTCTTACCTTCTGAAAACAATTTTTTCAGCTTGATAAAGTCTCCAGCCATCAGGTTGAAGGTGCTGCCGATCGCACCATCTGCACCCATGGAGATACCTGCAAGGGTCACCTCGTCAAATCCGAAAAAGATCAGCCGTTCAGGATCGATCGACTTGATCCTTTCCATTTCAAAGAGATTATGGTGGGTGTGCTTAACACCGATTATCCTCTTGTGTTTATACAGACGCTTGAAGTCATCTTCTGTAAGATTGACGCCTGAGAGTCCTGGAATATTATAAACAATCATTGGCAGCGAAACGCTGTCCGTTACAGCCATATAATGGTTGATAACCTGGTCTTTGGTAAAGGGATAGTAGAAGGGAGCTACAGCTGAAATTGCATCCGCTCCTTTTGTCTCCGCCCACTTTGCCAGTTCGATGGCCATTGCGGTACCAACAGCACCAACCTGACATATAACAGTCTTCCGGCCGGCATTTGCTTCCAATGCCGCTTCAATGAGTTCCTTTCTTTCTTCAAGTGTGAGCAGAAAGGCTTCACCTGTGCTCCCGCCGACATAGAACCCGTCAACACCCTGGTCCAGGCAGTAATCAACCAGTTTCTGAACTGAATCTCTGTTTATTTTACCCTTTTCATCGAAAGGGGTTAGAAGTGCTGGAAAAATACCTTTAAATCTACTTATATCCATATTGGCCTCTGCTATTATCACATTTCTTGTATGCAAGATCTGATAAGTATAAATGCTTTTACAATATAAATCAAGTCACATTTTTAATTATTCTTCTTTTCTAAACAATCCTGATTCCAGGCTATTTAATCACAAAATTCCACTAGTATAATCGAATACACCAGTATCTACTGATTCTTTTACACCCCAACATCAAATTCTTAAGGGGAGTTCCATTTTCCATAGAGCTTCACTTGCATACATGTTTCATAATATTATGCTAATACCTATTGACTCTTCCAAAACCTGATGTATACTAGTTTAAAGAGGATTCTATATGACAGAAAAACCCAACGTACTCATGATCTGTGTAGATCACTGGCCGGGACTTCTGATGGGCGAAGCCGGAAACTCCTTCATCGAGACACCTACACTGGATGAACTCTGTCACAGCGGAGTTCGATTCGATCAGTGCTATGCCCAGACTCCCACATGTATACCTGCCCGGCGATCAATCATGACAGGAACAGCAGCTAAAACCCATGGAGACCGTTTATTCAATGAAACACTCCCCCTGCCAAAGTATATTCCAACCCTGGCCGAATGTTTCCGCTCAGGAGGGTACCAGAGTTTTGCTGTTGGTAAGATGCACGTGTATCCCCAGAGAGACCGGGCAGGCTTTGATGATGTTCTCTTAAATGAAGAGGGCAGACACCATTTAGGGATGATAAAAGATGATTATGAAATGGATCTTGCAAAAGAGGGATATACCGGACAGGAACTTACCCATGGAATGGGAAACAATGAATATCTGTGCCGTCCATGGCATCTGCCTGAAAAACTCCACCCGACAAACTGGACAACCCGAAATATGTGCCGCACAATTGTGCGAAGAGATCCTACCCGTCCTGCATTCTGGTACTGCTCCTACTCTGCACCTCATCCTCCGGTTACACCCCCGGCCGAATATCTTAACTTATATGAACACAGAGGGGCAGATCCGCCTTTTCACGGAAGCTGGTGTGATGATGAATCTCTACCCCAGGCACTGAAGATAAGGCGTCATCAGAAGCCGTCACCGGGAGACGATAAAAGTATTGAGAGAAGCCGGATGGGTTTTTACGCCCAATGTACCTATATCGATCATCAGATCCGGCTGCTGATAGGAACTTTGAGAGAGGAAGGCCTCCTGGATAACACAATTCTTCTATTCACCTCCGACCATGGGGATATGCTCGGTAACCACTATTTATGGGCAAAGCCGTATTTTTTCGAATATTCCGCAAAAATTCCCATGATCCTGGTTGATACAGCCAAATACAGATTCCAAACTCCCGGAACAGTAGATTCCCGTCTATGCGGCCACGAGGATATTCTCCCCACTCTCCTTACAATGTGTGAAATCGATTTGCCTGCAACAGCAGAAGGGAAATCTTTGGTGGGAGAGGAAACCAGAAACCACTACTATGGAGAGCACTTTGAAGACCAGAGAGCCCAGCGAATGATCAGGAAAGGATCCTGGAAACTAATCTATTATCCTGCCGGAAACCATTTCCACCTTTTTAACCTGAAAGCAGATCCCCGTGAACTCACCGATCTTTCGAAAAGGACCGAATATAAAGAAGTGTTAACAGAACTCTCTCTGCTTCTAATTGATGAACTGTATGGATCGGACCTGGACTGGATCACCGAAGACAGACTCACCGGAATGCCTGTGGAGGAGTATACCTTTCCTCCCAACAGGGGATTAAGCGCCCAACGGGGGTGGAGATTCTCATGAACAGACAAACTACTATTCAAATACTTCAGCACAAAAGGAACAAAAATAATGATACCTAATAATATCCTGCTTATCATTGCTGATCAGCACAGACAGGACTGCCTGGGATTTGCCGGAAAAGCACCGGTGAAAACTCCCAATATCGACCGGTTGCAGAAAAACGGTATATCCTTCGATAATGCCATCACACCCTGTCCTTTATGCGGGCCCGCCAGGGCCTCTCTTTTTACAAGCCTTTATTCTCATCAGGCAAAAGGGATTCTGGAAGAGGAAGCACTGGGCGCACGGGATTATATGGAAGCAGGCATAGAAACTGACATGATGATCAACACGACCTCTCTGAGGGAACCTCCTCTACTAACAAATGCACTGAAAAAGGGGGGATATTACACGGCATATGCAGGCAAATGGCATCTGGGCAACGACATAATTACAGACTGGTTTGAAGATGCCCACGGCTTTGACAACCAGGATTATGTAAGATGGCTTACCCACAATGGATTACCCGAAACAGGATGGCCTCTTAAAGATCCTGAGGTTCGTTCCCGGAGGGTTCCCCATATGTCCATTCCAAAAACCAAAGTAAATCCTGTAAAACCGGAAAAAGTCAACGATTCCTGGATTACGGACATAGCCCTGGGGTATCTTAAAGAGCGCCCTGCAGACAAGCCGTTCTTTATTACCTGTGGATTCAACGGACCTCATCCCCCTTTCATGATTCCGGAGCCCTGGTACAGTATGTATTCCCCTGATGATATTCCCGAGCCGCCGAATTTCCACCCATCGGATGGAGAGCCGGAGTCAAAAAAGGATAGCTTTTACCGTCAGTTATGGCTGGACCATGGAGATAACTGGGAAGCATGGAAAAAGAGTGTTGCTGTTTACTACGGGTTCGTGTCCTTCATCGATCACCAGGTGGGCCGGCTTCTGGATGAACTGGACAGTCAGGGCATCTTCAACAACACCATGGTTATTTACACCAGTGATCATGGAGAGATGCTTGGTCAGCATGGACTCTGGCATAAGATGCAGGCCTACGAAGAATCTCTGAAGGTCCCTCTAATTATCAGCAGCCCTACAATTCAGGGAGACAAATGCAGTATCGAGGGGGCCTCTCTGCTCGATATTCCTCCGACAATTCTTAGGGCAGCAAACCTGGAATGTCCGGAAGTGTATGAAGGTATCGATCTGCTGGGAAATCATACTGAGCAGAAAAATACAACAACCAGGGACCTGTTCAGCGAACATAAACCCTTAGGTCCCTTCCATGGTGAAAAGGAATGGAGGATGGTTACCGATGGCAGGTATAAATATATCTGGAACAGGGATGACCGACAGGAACTCTATGATCTGAAAGAGGACCCTTATGAGATGGAAAACCTCGAAGATAAGCAGGAATATCAGATTCAAGCTGCAACTCTTCACGAGAAACTAATAAACTGGATGGACAATACGGCTGATCCGCTTATCAGGGAAATACAGAATCCTTGAAAGTTAAAAATCTGTCTATTTCTGTTACTTATGTCATTCTGATTTCAATTTCAATAATTATACTCAGATACCTTTCGGTCCGCTTCGAAAGTGCAACCATGAATGCCTGGAGATTTCTTTCCGGATTTCTGGGACTTCTGATTCTTCTTTTTCTAAGGAAAAAGGGAAGTGAGATAATGACAGCCATTCGTTCGGGAAGATTCCTTCTTGGCAGCCTGATAATAGCCGTCCTCCTTACACTTAACATGTATGCCTTTATCAGAGGCATTTCCCTGTCGGATGCCACCACAGGCAGTCTGGTCAAAGTGGTGAGTCTGCCTTTTATAATCATTATGACCATGTCAGTTTTCAAAGAAGAGCGAAAACTTTTTGGTTCCCGCCTCTTCAAAGCAGGTCTCATACTGGTTCTCGCCGGGACATATTTTTTTATTCAATCCGGAAGTCGGGGTGAGAATGGAAATAATTATGTTAGCGCCTGGATTTTCTTTTCCATAGTTATCATTGTCAGGGGATTCCAGAATATCATGATCAAGAAAAATATTGCCGGGATTTCAGTGCATACAACAAGCATATTCACCTCCTTCTGGTCCTGCATTTTCTTTTTTCTTATCTCCTGGTTCACTGAAGGTGGACCTTCTCTTACAGGATATTCTCCCGGAGAGATCGGTATGCTTATCTTTTCGGGAGTGTTCGGTCTTTTCACCGGAATGGGGATTGCTTTTTTTATTATAAGAAACAGCGGGATCATCTATCATGATGTTCTGAGCCTGGCCGCACCGGTAGTTACTTCCATTTTCAGTTATCTGCTGCTGAAAGAGACGCTTTCATTGTATCAGTGGATTTCCGGAGCCGTTATCCTTACAGGCTGCTATCTGGCAATTATACTGCCTTCACTTAGAGCTTCCCGGGCCAACAGAACCTAAAAGTTCAAATTTTGAGTTTCTGCACTCAGCAGCCTTTAATGGTCCAGGATTACGGTCCGGCCGTTTTCGCTGGCCAGATAAGCAGCATCGATCACTTTCAATGTGTTTAAGGCGTCCTGGCCGTTGACGACCGCAGCAGTGATTCCGGAATCCACAGCTTGAACAAATTGCCGCACAAAGGCCCAGCCTTCATAACCACAGTAGCCCTTTTTTTCCTCTGTCTCAATAAACTCTCTGGTCAGTCCATTACCCCGGTTTGGAGACTGCACACTTTGAAACTCATACTCTTCTGACTGTTCTCCCCTGGGTGTCCAACGCACGAATCCGTCGGTACCTTCGACACACAGGTAGGTATCTTTGCTGCCGCCTACATACCCGGCTTTACTGACCGGAAGATGATACCCCAGCCGCATGGTACCAATACTTCCACGAGAGAACCGAAGAGTCATACAGATCGTGTTTTCCACATCGATCGGCTCGCCGCTCAGATTAGCCGACTGGCAGGATACAGACTCAACTTCATCCCCCAGCCAGAAACGCAGCAGATCTATCAAATGGCATCCCAACCAGGACAGAATCCCGCCCCCGGCCATCTCTTTTTTAAAAAGCCACATATCAGGATTACGAAACTTAACCTGCGAGGCAATCAGGCGGGCTTCGAAGCTGACGATCCGCCCCAGACTTCCCATACTGATTTTGTTTTTAATCGCCAAAGCCACCGGATTACAGCGCCGCGGATAACTGACAGAAAACAACAGTCCCCTGTCCCCGGCCAGCTTTACCATTGGTGCCAATTCTGCGGCTTGTCTGGCACCCGGCTTTTCTACCAGCACATGCTTACCTAAGCGTAAAAACTCCCCGGCCACAGGGGGGATAAGATTTGTTGGTAGAGCGATCAGTCCGGCCTGCACATGGGGGGCTACCAGTATCCCGGCAATATCCTTGTAGAATCCGGCAATCTTATGGGGACGTTGACTTTTAATTTCCCCCAGAACTTTGTAGTCCTCGTCCCAGATATAAATACTTTCTACATCCTTCAGACTCTGCAGTGTTTCCAGATACGGAATTCCATGAGGATGAGACATACCGATAAGTGCAATATGTATACCCATATCAGTTATTAAATCCTCCTGTCAGGTATCGAAATCCCGGTTTTATCACGAGCCGATTGTTCGGCCGCAAAGACCACTTCCATGATGTGCAGGGCGAAATCGATAGAGGCAGAATTCTCTGCATCGTTAATCATGATATCCCGAAAAGAAGACCACTGTCGGACCAAAGCTTCATGCATTACATCCACGCTTCCGGTATCCGGAATCTCCTGCCAGACTTCATTCTTTCCGATTTTGATACCGCGCTCAGCATCAATCCGCATAATTCCTCTGGTGCCAACTATCTCGGTTTCATGGTCCGGTGCACCTGTTGAATAACCTACAGAGCTGACTATTCCAGCAATTCCCCCGGAATAACGCAGCAGCATGAGTTGATGATCATCGGCCTGCTGCCTGTGAAAGGCTGTTCCGAAATGAGCACTGACGCTCTCGACCCGCTGATCAATCAGCCAGGTCAGACGGTCCAGACAATGTATTCCCGCTGTGAGCCACATACCGCCTCCGATGCTGCGATCGAGGTGCCAGCTGCGGCGGTTAGGTTCCATCCATCTCTTATACATTACGCTTCTTCCAATTACAGGTTTGCCGATCTCTCCGGCCATGATCATTTCTTTGGCCAGACGGTAAGCCCGGGCAAAGTGATTGACAAAACCTGCCATAAACTTTATTTGATTTCTCCTGACAGCTTCACCTATCTTCAGGCATTCCTGCAGGGAGGGAGCCAATGGCTTCTCCAGTAAAATGGCTTTGCCGGCAGCGGCTGCTTCCAGAGCAATTTCGGTGTGGTGATGGTGTGGTGTCGCTATGACAACGGCATCGATATTTGAATCTGCCAGGAGCTCCTGCCAGTCCCGGTAACCTTCTGCTCCATACTTAGCGGCTATCTTCTCCAGTTCATCTTTATTTCTTCTGGAAACGGCCTTGAGTCTGATTCCCGCTACATCGACAATGGCTTTGGCATGCATCTCACCGAAAAAACCGGCGCCAATAAGGCCTATCTCAATCATGGTTGTCCCTTCATTCGTCTACCGCTGATTTCGGTCTTCTGTTCGATTCAGCTGTGCCTTATTCTGCCGACAGGACAGACTGAGCGGCATAAGGCGCACTGATTGGTATACCCCAGGGGAGAGGTCCCCCCTTCCCTTCTTCGGTAATTCAGACATTTATCCTGATCTACACTAAGATATCGTACACCGACCGGCGGATTCTCTATCGCCCCGGCGGGGCATTTCCTGATACAGATGTCACAACCGATGCAGGGGTCCTCTTCCAGAGGCAGGGTTGGAATCAGATCACAATCTGTCAGAACTGCCCCAAGCTGAATCCTGGGCCCAAATCGGGAGTAAGAACGATTCCAATCCGGGAGATTACACCGATACCGGCAGCTTCAGCCGCATGCCTCAGAGATATCCTCCCGTCAGAATCCTCCGTCCCCTCAAACGGCCAGATTTTTATCGAACCGATTACCGGAAATCCGAGAAAACCCCTTTCTTCCAGTGCCCGGGCAATCCTGTAGGCTCCATGCATGACCATGTGTTTTGTCAGATCCTGTGATAGTGCCTGACAGTTCTTGTTTGATGAACGGGCAAGGGTGTCCAGGTGTTTAAAGGCAAAGACTACAATCGAACGACATCCGGGAAAAATATCTGTCGGATGGGAACCTTCAGGGCATCCATTAAAGGATTCCACAGAAGCGATACCAGCCATATCTGCCTCGGCCGAAGCAGTCCGGAGAATTTCATCACTGACTTCCTGATTAACACTTATCATTTTTTATCGAAGAACCTGGAGGCATCGATCTGACCCGAACCTGTAGACCAGATGCCGAAGAACTTACTCACACAGTCTCGAAGAGGATCTCCCGCATCTGCGGTGGCTTTCCGAATCTGGTCCCGTAAATCGGCCACTTTTCCACTACTGGCCGGATTATCTATGAGATTGCGGAGTTCAGCAGGATCCTCTTTCAGATTATAGACCTCATCATAATCCCCTGGAGTAAAGATATACTTCCAGCCGTCGTCGGTTACTATTGCTCGCTGGGAATAGAGGAATCTGAGTCCGTGAAACTCAAGCAGTACATTTTCCCTTTTCTTCCTGTCAGACAGATCTGAAAGTGCCGGGACGAGGCTTTTTCCATCAATATCATCGGGTAAATCGATACCACAGAGATCCATCAAGGTAGGCATGATATCCATATTTAGAGCCAGGTCGCTCCTGAAACCGGTATTCCACTTCCCTTTCCAGTAAAAAAGAAGAGGTATATGATGGACCTCTTCATAAGGAAGACCTTTATCAATCAAACCGCCGTGGGCACCGGTCATATCACCATGATCGGTTGACAGAACAACGATAGTGTTTTCTACAAGACCTTTTTCTTTCAGAGAGTCGATCAGCCTCCCGATTTCCAGGTCGATCATACTGGTACAGTCATAATAGAGACCGGCAATCTCCTTTCCGGCATCCCAGTCCTTCGGGTGGTTCCTGTAAAAACTGTCCCGTTCTCTCTTTATCCTCCTTGGCTTCGACTCGGGATCTTCATCAAAATTGACCCAGGGTGGAAGAGTATCCCGATCATGAAGCCCATAAAATTCATCCGAAGGCATATGAGGTCCATGGGGTCCCCAGAACTGGCAGGTAACAAAGAACGGATCTGCAGAAGATGTAAAGGAATCGATCATATCCATTGTGTAGTTGGCCAGGTAATGAGCCGGTGTGGACTCCTGGGGACCTCCCCAGCGCCCTCCAATTAGAGTCTGCCGATCAGGATTGAGAAAAATTTCCGGTACAGGTTTAAAAGAAAGGCTGTTTTCCTTCAGGTAAGTAGTAAATCCATCATCGGCCTGAATGTTGCCATATCCAGGTAGATTCATCCCCTCAAAACCATAGTCTCCCGGGCCTTTTTCTGTCCCCACATGCCACTTTCCGGCGTATCCGCATCTGTATCCTGCATCAAGAAAATGATGATGCAGAAGCCGGGAGGGGTCCGGAAGCTCATCTGCAAGAGAGTGATACATATCACAATTCGTACCCATCCCGTGCCTGAAAGCGTACTGACCTGTAAACATGGAAGCCCGGGCTGGCGTGCAGAGGCTGCAGGTGGTGTAGGCCCTGGAAAAGTTGACACTATTTTCCGCCAGTCGATCTATGGAAGGAGTCTTACAGAACTGATTTCCATAATAGCCGATCGTATCGTACCGGATCTGATCCAGTCCGATCCAGAGTACATTGGGTTTTGTCTTCTCTTCGGTCATTCTACTCCACTCCCCAGTCAAAAAAGCCAATCTTCCTTACATCCATCTCCAATTCACTCATCTCTTTCCCGCTTAGAGTCAGGATGGGGAGACGACTGGGACCGGAATCCATCCCGATGATCTTCATCATAGCTTTGAAAGCCCGCTGACCGCCAAACTTTCCACAGATCCTGACCAGATCTACAGCTCTGGACTGGAGTTGCCGCGCAATCTCCAGTTCTCCGCCTGCCCATGCGTCTCTTATTTTGATGTAAAGGGGCAAAGCGAAGTTGTATGTGCTGCCCACACCTCCGGAGCAGCCTATACTGAATCCTGTAAGAATCGCTTCATCACAACCCCAGAACACATTAGCTACATCTCCCCCCGCATCTACACAGGCCTGGCATTCGGGAATGTTTAAAGAGCTGAACTTGATCCCACGAAAAGTTGGAATTTCCTTCAAAGCCAGTTCCATGAAGCGGACCATATCAAACTCCACTCCCGTAACTCCCGGAAGATGATAATAATAGAACGGGAGGTCCCATGCTTCTCCGGCGATTACCTTCATCCAATCTACAAGCAGTTCCAGTGTAGCCGGTTTGAAGTACCAGGGAGGCAACGCGGCAACAACATCTGCACCTGCATCGGCAGCAAATCGCGCCATCCGCCTGGCGGCCGGCAGAGAGTTGTCTCCCACATGCACAATCACCGGTACCCGGCCTTTAACAGCACGACACCAGGAATCGGTCATCTCATTCCTTTCTTCCAGAGTCAGAGAGGGGCCTTCTCCAGTGGTCCCATTCACATATAATCCATCTATACCTGAAGAAATCAGATAGTCTGCCAGATCAACAATTCTTTCAGGGAAAATATCACCATTTTCCTTCATTGGTGCTATGACTGCAGCTATGTATCCTTTTATTTCTTTTTTTGATTTATTCATACACACCCTCATTAACTTGTATACAAGATAATACATTAAAAGATATTGCCTGTCAAGTTTTAACCTACTAGTAAGCATGATTCAGCGGTAAATACAGAAAGTCCTGTCAGATCAGATTAACCAGCCTTTCAGACTAAAATTTTCTAAGAAATAGCAGTAGATATTTATCATGGAATATTCATATAATTTGCAGCCGGAAAATATCTTGTTGACATCTTGTATACTAAGATGTTAAATTGTTGCATAAAGGAAAGAAGACATATGGACAAAAACAATAGATCCGATGACATTTACCAAACCATCCGATCAAAAATCCTTACAGATGAGTTTCGTCCCGGACAGAAGCTGTCGGAAATACAGCTCGCACGGGAATACGAATGCTCCCGAACACCGATCAGGGAAATTCTGAAGCGTCTTGAAAATGATGGTTTGATCATTATCAAGCCAAAATCCGGTACCTATGTAAAAAATGAAACACAGAAAGATTTCATCGATCTGATGCAGGTTCGCGCTTCTCTTGAACATCTTTCTTTCACCCTGGCTATTGAGAATTTAAAAGACAGAGATTTCCAGAGAATGGAAAAAATTAAAAAACAGATGGATAATCTTGTCGATAGTGATCCTATAGATATGATGAAATTCGCCCAGGTTCATTACCAGTTTCATCTCCAGCTTGTTCACATGTCAGGAAATGATCTGCTTATTCAGCTCTTCGAACGTCTTAACCTTAGAAGCAGCCATATGTTCTATCAGATTATGAATCATAGCCTGGGTGTAGATACACAGGAAGAGCATCAAAAAATCCTTGACTATCTAATAAATAAGGATCCGGACGGGGCTGCGTTTATCAACGGGCACCTTTCCAGGAAAATCAAACGCTATATAAGCGAGAATGTCTGACTTTTCTTTGATGCTTCAATATCGACTTACTTCATCAATTTCATGTAACCACTTATCCAGATAAACCCCCTTTGGAATTTACATTCCAAAGGGGTAAAAACTAAGGAGAAAAGTTTTCTTATCCTTTTACAGAACCCATCATGAATCCCTTTACAAAATATTTTTGAACAAAAGGGTAAACACATAGAATAGGTAAAGTGGTAATGACTATTACAGCACCTTTTATCGATTCTGCAGGCAGCGGCTCATCTACAACACCGCCTCCGATATCGCCTAATTGAGGAACTTCCAATATCCTCTTCAGTAAATTCTGCATAGGATATAATTTTAAATTATTTATAAACATCTGGGCATCAAACCAGGAGTTCCAATGCCATACAGCGTAAAAAAGGGATATTGTAGCTACTGAAGCGAGACTTAATGGCAAAACTATTCTAAAGAATATCCCGACATGAGAGCAGCCGTCTATGATTGCAGCTTCTTCAAGGCTTACAGGGATCTGTTTAAAGAAAGCAATCATTAAAAATATATACTGAATATTCATCATCCATGGGAAAATCATGGACCAGACAGAATTAATCAATCCAAGACTTTTTACCAATAAAAATTGAGGTATAATCTGCACAGGAAAAATCAAACACATAACAAGCAATAATTGAATAACCCTCCTGCCGGGTAAATCATTTTTTGATAAACCGTAAGCCATGGCAGTAGTTACAGATATCTGCAAAAAGGTTCCAACAACAGTTCTGAAAATAGTAACTGTATATGCGGAATAAATAAGTTTGTTCCTCAATATCATGGTGTATGCAGAAAAATCAAATTTTTCAGGGATCAGGATCATTCCTGTTCTGGATAAATATTCTTGTGTTGATACAAAAGAGCTCATAACAACAGATAAAAATGGAAAAAGGAATATGCCCATAATTCCAATCATTAATGTTACATTAACTAAATTAAAAATTCTTTCACCTTTGGATAACGATACTGTTTTCATTATTAATACTTATCTCTTATTACCCATATAAACTATGGTCTGAATACTTTTTAGCTACAAGATTGGACAGTAAAACCAGACATAAAGCAAGCAAAGATTTAAATAATCCAACTGCAGCGCCAAAAGAAGCCTGGTTCTGCAGGAGACCAACACGATACACATAAGTATCAATAAGATCTGAGACCTCATACACAGCGGGTGAATACAGCAATAATGTTTCTTCAAATCCCTGGTTTAAGACAACACTGATTCTTAACAAAAACATTATTACTACTGCAAATGATATTGAAGGCAGGGAGATTTTTAATGTTTGAACCCATCTGTTCGCCCCGTCAATACGCGCAGCTTCATATAACTGCTGATCAATTCCGGATAGAGCTGCCAGATAAATGATTGTGCCCCAGCCAATATTTTTCCATATAATTGCTGATAGTAATACGGGGCGAAAAGACCGTATATCCCCTAAATAATACCTTACATCTCCCCCCAATCTTCTAACGATTTCAGGGATAATACCTGACTGAAGGGATAACACATTAAAAACCAGTCCTGCCAGGACTACGGTAGAAATAAAATAGGGCATATATGAGATTGTCTGCACAACCCGCTTAAAAATTACACTTTTCAATTCATTCATCAAAAGTGCCAGTATAATTGGAAGACCGAATTCAAAAATCATCCTTAAACCAGCTAAATAAAATGTATTTCTTAAAATATTCCAGAAATAATAGGAAGATACAAATTTTTTAAATTGATACAATCCAACCCACTCAGCTGCCATTATTTGTTCTATTGTGGCAAATGTCGGGACTTTTTTAAATGCAACGAGCACGCCTAATAAAGGGATATAACGAAAAATCAATACATACAGTAATCCCGGCAAAATCAATGCATATAAAAGCCAATATTTTGCAATTTTATTCCTGAGTGAAGTCTTATTTAGTTTATTAATATTAATTCTGTCAAGTTTACTGATATTAGTACTGTTTAGTTTATTAATATTAATGTCAGTTAGTTTATTCATACAATTAAAAACAGAAGCATTAAAATGTACTTCCGATAACTCCAATTTAAATTTATATTTATCAGCCCCATTAAGGGGCTGATAATTTAAGATTACAATCCTTTAGCTTCTTTATATATTTTTGTATGTGCGCTTATCCAATCATCCATCCCTGCAGAATAAAGATCACCAATAAAATCATCCCATTCATTAACGTTTCTTGATCCCAGGATAAACTTGAATACTTCTTCGTCCATCATTCTTTGCAGATCCGCAAGACCGGGAACTTCTTCTTCCAGTACATTCTGATCATAGAGTACATATGCGTCCAGTCGCATTTTCCCTCTGGCTGTATTCGTAACATCAGGAGGGGTTCGACCAATACCGCTGATTCCAAAGTAGTGGTGCTGTTTGTAATTTGTATCTTCACGGTCATTAATTAAACCTACACCAACCCATGCAGGAAGGGAAACAGACCAGCTGTAATCACCGGCATAATCTTTATATTCACCTTTAAAAGCAACTGCTTCTCTGCCGCCTTTGGATTCATCCCATTCCCAGTTTCCTGTTTCCGGAGTTCCATACATTGAAGAAAGAAAATTTGCCGGATCCTGGTAGAGAAAATCCTGTATAGCAACAATAGCTTCAGGATGCTTGGATGTAGCAGGCACTAATTGAGCCTGATATCCGGCAGCCTTTACAGTTTCTGCAAGACCCTTTGGTCCGGTAATTCCCGCAGGATTGATATCAAAGTCTGCTTCAGGATCAATCTTTCTCATTTCAGAATCAGTGGAAGATGTGTCTGTAGTTGTGGAGATTGTCATTCCTACTACAGCAGAAGCGATAAGGTCTCTTATACGGTTTTGATCCAGTGAAGCAAATTCCGGATAGATATAACCGGCTTCGAACCATTCATTCAGCTGTTTTACAAAATCTACCATTCCTGGCTGAAGTATATACGGTTTTAATTTTCCATCAGAATCCATCCAATTGGAATATCCGTATTCTGTAAAAGCACCCAGTAATGCATCGTACATTGGAACTGCTCCATGAATACCTTTTGTATTCAATAATAGAGGGATAGTTCTGTCCCCGGCGGGTTTTGCTTTTTGAACAGCTGCAAGATATGCTGTCATATCATCGATAGTGTCAGGCATATCCATTCCAAGTTCTGCCAGCCAGTCGGTTCTGAAATAGATTGGAGCAACCAGCATAGGTGTAACCCTCGGGATACCCCAGATCTCTCCATCTTTGGTTAAAGCATCTACGGATGACTGAGGCCATGCAGGCAGGATATGAGTACCAACAGTTTTAAAATATTCTGTTAATGGCTGAATTGCGCCCTGAGAATAGTAATCCGGCCAGTCACCCCAAAAACCATCCAACTGACTTCCGGATGCCAGGAGCAGATTTATTTTCTGTGCATCCTGATCCGATGTGGTACCGGGAGCAATAACCTCTACGTCATAACCGGTATTCTCCTGAATCCAGTCATGCATAAGAAGTTTCATCTCATCTGTAGTAGATATGGTACGCAGCCGGGCACGCATAAAGCCGCCATTTCCATACACTACTATTTTTGTAGGCCCTTCTGCATCAGCTGCCGGTTCTTTTTGACCTCCTGCAAAGCTTGCAGTAATTATTAAAACTACCAACAAGAATGCAATAATCATTCTTTTCAACATCATAGTGTCCTCCTATAAAATATTGATTCAGGCTATCACGATATTATTCAGAAGAAAATGATGTAATTCTTACAATTATTTTCCGGGGAAATAGATGTAAAAAAAGTTTCATAACCTAAAAATAGTTCCATTAATACCCGGCTCATTTGTGAAATAAAACATTATTTTCAAATTGATAATAATTATTCAAACTAATATAGCTATCGATTTTCAATTAACAATTTTATCCATTTGCTTAAGGTTCAAATCCCGCCTGAATTCTCCGGGTGTCTTTCCAACTTTTTTCTTGAATACTTTGATAAAATAATTTGTATTCCAGTATCCAACCTGTAAACATATTCCCTTAACATTCATGTTGCTCGTTTCTAACAGCACTTTTGCTTTTTCAACTCTTAAGTCTGTTAAATAATCAACAAATGAAGTGCCGGTTGACTGTTTAAATATTCTACTGACATATGAGGGATTAAGATTTATTCTATCTGCAAGGGTATTTAAATTCATATTCTCACCATAATCAGCTTCCAGTATTCTGCAAATTATTTCTATATTTTTAGTTTTTCGACTACCGGGAAATTGGTTTAAGTAATTTTGTATAGCATCCAGTTTATCATGAAAAAATGATTCAAATTGCAGGTTTCCATTCAGATTCTGTATCTTAAAATACAAATTTTCACTATCAGTAAACAGCTCTGTCTGATCAATACCAAGTTCGTCCAATGCAGCCAATACTCTATTTAAAATATCTATGCCTGTTTGCTGAATTTTTAAATCGGAAAATCTGTTTTCGGGCATAAAAAGTTCTGAGATAATAATTGAAATTCTTTTTCTTGCATCCTTGATTTTACCATTCTTAACACTGTCTATAAAATTATGTATTGATTCAGATATATCATTTGGTTCAGCATCATCATAGCTTTGTTCGATATATTTTCTATGAAGAACGACTCCTTTACCAAATACCAATTGATACTTCAATAATTCTTCTGCTTCATAATAAGATTTCAAGAGATCAAAGATACTACGGCCATATGATCCAACCGCAACATTAGACTCACATTTTAAAGCAACCTGAATATTCTGAATTATTGATTCCGCCATATTGTAAACAGCAGTCAGTTTTTCATTCCTTGTATTTAATATGCAGACAAACTTATGTGATTCCAGCTCTATCATTTCCCCAATGAACTTTTCCTGCAGACTGTCCTGAACAATTTTTGCCAGCGATAGTCTAAATACAAGCTGGTCTTTAAACACTAATCTTTGATAAGTGTTATCATCAATTAAGATTACCATTGCAAGAACATGTTCCAATTCAAGATTTATGTTCAACAAAGCCACTCTTTCCCTTATTTCTGCTAAACTGTAATCGTGGGGCTTCAGTAAATCGGATAAAAAATCTTTTTTATAAGCCGGCATAGCCTCTGCAAGCTGTTTCTGTAAGTCAATGTTTTTCCTGGTGGCATATTCAACATAATTCTTAATATAAAACAAATCACCCTGATCCTTACCTTCTGAGATATCAGACATTCTTTTTATATAGCGGACAAGATTTTCCACAGGACGGTACATAAATTTAGAATAAAAATATCCAAGGATTAATATCAGGAACAAAATTGAAAAAGCCATGATAAATACAAATATACGAAGCAGATTAAACTCATTCCTGAATTGATCTCTATTAATAAAACTGAAGAAGTTCCAGTTCATTTTCTTTACTTCTACAGTGTTGACATAATATTCTTCTTCTTCGTGTTTTATTACCCGGTATTTTTCATCAGATCCCGGAGAATTCTGAGATAATTCAGCCAGATCAGCAACAACTTTCTTCTGACCGGTATCAAACAATATTAGATCTTCAAAGTCAGACATAACAAAGAAAAATGTATTCTCTGTCCAGATTTTATTATCAACCATATTTTTATATAAAAAATCTATATCCAGATTTATAAAAAAGGGAATATTATCCAGTACATTTTTATATACAATGGTCAGGATTTGCCTGTCCCCATGACGATGGTCCCAGACTACTCTGGTATCCATTATATATGGAAAAGAATTTGTATCCTCTAAAACATCCGCATACCATTGAATTTCTCTTGCATTAGTAAGTATTTGGGGAAGTTCCCCGGACCTGAAGATAGTATTGTCTGTGGCATCATAAAAATGCACTGAGTCTATGAATTCATTTAATATTGGTAACAATTCAATTTTTTCTGTTATTCTGTTACGCAAATCCAAATAGCTGATTAATCCTTTTCTGTCATCTGCCGAGAAATCAGAGGCCCGGTTTATAAAAGACAAATAATATTCCTTTTCAGGAAAATCTGAATAAGATTTAAAAACAGGATCGATTAAAAGTAATTTTGATACATCTAAAACATTAGTCAAAACAATATCCAGAGAATTTGCCATTTGCTCCAGATATGCTTCATTTATAGTATATATTTTTTGTTCCAGTGATTGAACTGAAAAACGGTAGTATAAGATAGTTCCAATAAAAAGGGGGAAAACTGCAACAAGTACAACAGAAATAATTAATTTATAAAAAAAACTCGCTTTCCTTTTTAAAATAAGTGATTTACGAAGAGGCATTTCAACTCCTAAACTAGTATACTAGAAATATAAAATCTTAACAACTACTTTATAATCATAGACAACATCATCATACCCCGGAAGCATCTTTGTCTTATCAGGGTCCTTCCTAATCAGCGACAATTTAAAATACCTAATTATAATTGTCGCTAATCATATGACATTATATCTTACCTTTTTATCTCTTATTTTAGGATTTATTTGCGGTATTATTAGATTAACCTATTTTAAAGATACCAGTTTTCTGGTATTCATAATTATTTGTGTTGGATTTACTGCAGGTTTGTTTATTGCTTATAATTAAACTAATAACAATTTCGAATTGAGGGATTAAAAATAGAAAGGGACTATTTGTACTAAATCTTTTTCGTTTTCCATTTGCCCTGTTGATATCTCAACATCGTTGGAATGGCCCGTGTAAGCACACTTATGGCTATACCAAGCGCAATTCCGGAAAAGCCCAGCTGAAATACTACCGCGAGTAGATAGCTAATTGCTATTACTACTATAAGATCTGAGATACTGGAGTAGATAAAAGGGGGAATGGGATCACCTCCACCCCGAAGAGCACCACCCAGAGCGAATGCAAGGGCCATAAACGGTTCAGTTAAGGCCACGATCATGAAAAAGGACTTTCCCAGGGCGATTGCCTCTTTATCTTTAGTAAAGAATCCCATTATTAACTCGGGAAAAAGGAAGAAAAAAACCGCGAAAACCGTCATAAACAAGGCTGCAATGATTGCAGCGATCCATCCACTTTTTTCGGCAGTATCGATCTTCCCGGCACCAATATTCTGGCTGACTCTTGTCATGGCAGCAGACATGAATGCAAGCCCTACAAAACTTGAAATCATACGCACCTGCATTGCTACACTGTATGCCGAAACTGCTCGTGTAGAATCCGGAAGCAGTGTAATGATTCTTATTGTCATTAATCTCGAAAAATTACGGACGATTCCCTGCAGTGAACGAGGCCCCCCCAGATGGATAATTTTGCTTAAAAGCTGCCGGTCAAATTGAAATCCTCTGCGATACTTTGCCTGGATCAGGAACCGCTTGCTTAGTGTAATCCAGATACCGGCTAACATACCTAATCCCCTGGCAATAACTGTGCCCAGAGCTGCACCGCGTATGCCAAGTTCCGGCAGGGGGCCGACACCAAAAATAAGTAGATAATTAAACAGAATATTGAGGGCATTTACTCCAATAAGGAGTACAAGGGATACCTTTGTTTTTCCAATTCCGAGCAGTACTCCACTGACAGCAAAATTGAACATTGTAAAAATACTTCCGGCAAAAAGGATACGAAGGTAATCCTGTCCAAGTGCGGCAACATCAGGAGCTCCCCCCAGTAGAAGCAGAAAAGGTTTGCAAAAAAAATATCCCATTGGGGAAACAATGAAAATCGCAGCCATCAACATAAATACAATTGAACGGGAGGCAATTATTCCAACTTTTTCCAGGTTTCCAGCTCCATGCTCTCTGGCTATTAGAACAGAACTTCCACCGCTGATAGCCAGCATCAGTACCATCAGCAAATTCATAACCTGCCGTGAGATACCAACAGCGGCAATCGAAGCGAGTCCTAAGCTGCCGACCATTTTAAGATCGACCAGACCCACTGCTACATTCAGAATATTGGTAATAATAAGAGGCCAGGCAACCATCCATACCTGATAAACTTCTTTTATTACTGTAGGACCGAGTATTGGTATATTTTTATTCACAAGGTATATTAAAAATAGTAATTAAGTTATTTTGGAACATTTTGTTGATTTCATCCATCTATATTTTGTAAACAGAAATTTACTTTTCCTGCCGGATCTTTTCCTGATCGCTAATATATTCAACTTATACCTAATCCCCCCCCGGTACAAAAAAGGGGGGGGCACACCATGGTAAAGTTTTAAGGAAAGCTCTGAACTTCGTACAAAGTCCAGAACTTACTTATATTTATTTATCTTCCATAATGAGCGGAATTAGTCCACTCAGTTAATTTGTCTCCACCGGACTTATACCATGTATCTACATAATTTTTCCATTCTGAATCAATATCGCCCTTGCCGATAATCATTTTGTAGAAGAATTCCTCTTCCATTGGCCTTAAATCTTCGGCAATTTGATAATATTGATCAGCAACATCTGCCTCGGGACCTACTGTAAACACTTCAAAATATGGAGTAACGTTTTCAACAGCAAAATCTATTGCGAGCTTTCTTTCATAATTTAACCTTATATCTACATTGCTGCCTGCAATCCAGTTAATCATCTCGAATGCTTTCATTCCTTCTTTTACCAAATATTCAAATTTGGATGCCTCGGGCTTTGGATGTATAATACCATCCTTCATGGTATAGTCCCTGCCTTCAATTCCGCTGTTAACTCTTTTATAAACTTCCGGATTTGTAAGAATTTCATTCATTACCTGCAGCATTTTAACAACTTTATCATCACTGGTTTGTGCACCGAACATCATTTTTCTACCGAAAGATGCACTTCTCGCCATTCCACCTTTACCATATGGTCCCTGTAAATCAGGAAACCATGCAGCACCAAGATTGGGGTCCTGCTCTTTTAAGAGTCCAAATGGATTATTGGTAAGTTCCTGAACCCAGGCATTACCTGAGGCATAACCGCCGATTAATCCTGACATCATTTTTTTCTTCACATCATTTCTTTTATCAATGGGAAATTCAGGTTCAATAAGTCCTTTTTTATACCACGATTGTAATAGTATAAGCATTTCCTTATAGTTATCATGTACATGTGCATAAATTAATTCACCATTTTCTTCTTTCCAGTCCATCGCTCTGAGCCCATAAGCTGCAAACAGGGGACTTATAGTATCATTCAGTTTATGACTCTGTGTCCAGATAGAAATAGGAAACTCATCTTTCAGGCCGTTTCCATTTGGATCCCCTTCTCTTATTTTAATAAGAAGTTCCTCAAATTCTTCAAGAGTATCAATTTCCATAGGATCAGTTACACCGGCTTTTTCAACCCAGTCATTTCTCAAGGCAAAATGCTGTGGAGAGGCGACAGCAATATTTATTGCAGGAACGGCCATTATTTTGCCGTCAATCGAAACATCGTACCAGGCTTTTACAGGAGCATGCTCCATTATTAACTTATACATGTCCGGTGCGTTTTCTTTAATCATGTCCTTCGTAATTTCTCTTATCAATCCCAGTCTATCCATATTAATAAGATCATCACGTTCATGGGATAAGCCATCCATAATATCAGGAGGATCATTTGTTGCAAGATAAATATTGATCATATCAAGGTTGTATTTATCCACTGGAACGATATCAATATCAATATTGAATTTATCCTCTACATATATTTCAGTAGGTGAATTCTCTTCATTGATATACCCTTTAGGATTATGAGGCAACCAGGTTATATGCATTCTGCCTGGTTCTTCAGATTCAGCTTCCTCCTGTTGACCACCTGCAAGTAAATTTGCCGTTATGGCAACAAGAAAGACAAGCAGCAGCATTAAAACTTTTCCTTTTACCTTCATGTAATTCTCCTTCTTACGATTTATTAGTAAACTTCTTACAGAAGTTTTTAGCCTTTTATTGATCCGGATGCAGCACCTGTAATAAAAAATCTTTGAAAAAACGGATAAGCCAGAATGATCGGTCCTATACTGACAAAAAGGGTAGCGGCAGTAATGGAATCCTGTGAAAATCTCTCTGCATTAGCCGTAATCGTATCTGCAATTTCAAAAGTAGATGCAAACTGATTTTCAACTAATATTCTTCTTAACAGAAGCTGCAGGACTGTGAAATCCGGCGCTGGACAGTAAATCATCGCATAAAACCATTCATTCCAATGAAGAACACAAGTCCAGAGAGCAACAGTTGCAACAATCGGTTTGGAAAGTGGAAGTATCAGATATACAAGAATTTGGAGTTCATTTGCTCCATCGATGATAGCACTCTCCTCTATTGAATCCGGAATATTTCTTAGAAAAGAACGCATAATAAAGACAGCATAGGCATTTATTAAAAAAGGGAAAACAAGACCGATGGGGTTATTTATCAGACCTATTCCTCTCATTAGCAGGAATGTAGGAATGATCCCTCCATTAAAAAACATCGTAATAACAACTAAAATTGACAGAGTTTTCCCAAATGGTAATTTTGCTTTGGAAAGACCATAAGCAAGTCCTAATGTCATACTAACAGTAAGAAAAGTGCCAAACACAGTTTTTGCGATGGTATTAAAATACGCCCTGCCAAGAATATCCGCACTTAAGGCTTCCTTATAATTATTAAGAATAAATTTATCCGGCCAGAGTTTTAAACCGATTTTATCAGCAAACTCGGATGTGCTGAAAGAATCCACAATCATAATCCAGAAAGGATAAAGTATAGCTATTGAAAATCCACCTACCACAAGTACCAGGATAATATTCCATGCTGTATTTTCCAGCCTGGACCCTCTCTTTACTCCTACCATAAACCGCCACCCTCTTTTCGGGAATTGACAACTTTATTAACAATAATCAGAAAAGATAATCCAAGAATATTTTTAAAAATGCCAATTGCAGTTGCATAGGAAAAGTCAAGGTTTATAAGACCTGTTCTGTAGACATAGGTATCAATTATATCTCCAACACTATAAACTGTAGGATTATAAAAGTTAATAACCTGGTCAAAACCGGCATTTAAGATATAACCAAGTCTTAAGAGAAACACAGTAATAATGACAGGTATAAGAGATGGTATGGTTATGTGTAACATTTTACCGAATCTGTTTGTTCCGTCAATTTCCGCGGCTTCATACAATTGCGGATCTATTCCGGTAATTGCTGCCATATAAATAATGGAACCCCACCCGACATTATGCCAGATTGAGCTTAAAACAAGCAGTGGGACAAAAAAACTGGATTCATTAAGAAAAATAACCGGTTCATTCCCCATTCTGGTGATAATAAAGTTGATTGGCCCATTTATTGATAAAAATCTCTTAAAAAGTCCGAAAACTACAACCCAGGAAACAAAGTGAGGAAGATAACTCAGGGTTTGAAAAATTTTCTTGACCTTAAGAATTCTGATTTCATTTAAAAACAATGCAAATATAATCGGGGCAGGGAATGCAAATAAGATTTTAGATAAACTTATTATAAAAGTATTTCGGATTACCTGAATAAAAGTAGGATTACTAAACATTCTTATAAAATGCTTTAATCCTGCCCATGGACTGCCTAAAATACCTAATGGGACTTTATAATCTTTAAACGCAATTACCATACCGTAAATTGGCATATATCTATAAATAACTACAAAGATAATAGCAGGGGCCATTACCAGATATATCCATCTATTCCTTAAAACTCTTTTCCACAAAGTGGTGTGCATTCTATCTCCTTGTTGCATTTATCTATAATTCATCTTAAGTCCTCTTTTTAAGGAATGAAATGGTACACTTTTAGCGATTTTAGTAGTAGTAAATTACTCTTGTCCTGTTATTTTATCTTTGGTATTACAATTGTTACTGTTGTAGAATGATTTTCGGAACTTTTTATATGAACACCATAATCTTTACCAAACAATATTCTGTATCTTTTATGCACATTAAAGAGTCCAATATGTTCCCGGCTCTCTATAAAATCCTGTCCCAAGCCTTTATTTAATTTTTCCAGTTTCATCGGAGACAGACCCAATCCTGTATCGTGAACTGACAGTATAATATTTCCACCCTCTTCTCTGGCAGCAATAATAATCCTGGAAAAGCTTTTTTTAGGTTTAATTCCATGATGAATTGAATTTTCAATTAATGGCTGTAACGAAATTTTTATAAGTTTATAATTATATAACTCTGCGGGTATTTCCCAGTGGACCTCAAACATATCCAGGAATCTGTACTTTTGGATTTCTACATATCTGCATGCATGGGATATTTCCTCTTCCAGACTTATAAGGTTTCCCATCTTACTAATGGATATGGAAAGCATATTGTTTAAAAGACCAATTACATGGGTTACTTCATTCTCACCTGTGGTAAGCCCTGCAGCCAGCCAGCTTATGGTGGCCAGTGTATTACGTAAAAAATGAGGATTAATCTGGGCCTGCAGGACCTCAACCTGTGAAATCCTCAAATCATACATTTTCTGCAGCAATTCTTTTTCAAGTTTGGCTCTATGGTCTATAGTGTTTATTAAATTACGAGAGAGATATTTTATCTCATCCATGCCCTCATTTTTCTCAAGTCCCAGAATACTGTTTCTTCCATCTGAATCTAAAATAGAGATTAGGTTTCTAACAGGATTGTAAATCTGATAGGAAACAATAAAAGCAAGAATAAGTATAACAATAATATTTACCAAAATTAGTATGTATATTACAAATAATACATTATTAATCTTTTGTTCATATTCAATCGTCGACAAAGCAGAGAGGTAAATCAACCCTGTTTTTGAAGACTTTACAAATGTAAATATAAAATTATTGCTTACATAATATCCTGAAGTTTTATTAATTGCTTCTAAAATAATAGCTTCCGGAATGTTATGTAAATTCGTTAGATTTGTTTCATTTTCTTCCTGTTCACTTCCATGAAGGATTAATCCATCGTAATCCAATATATAGAACTTCTCACTGCTTATGGACATATCCTGGCTGATATTAAAAACTTCTTTCAGGAATTTGTCTGCTTTTATATTGACAACCAATAGTCCTTTTTTTTCTTTCGACAAAAGAGGGATACTGTAATATTTTGACAGGACTTTAACTGTATTCTCATCACCCCAAAATACAGGTTTTTTTCTGGAAAGCAATATTGATCTGCTTTGCTCAAGCTTTTTTTTAATATCTATTTGTATAAAATTGTCAGAAAAATCATCTAAATAATTTTTTTCACCTGATGATGAAATAACATAATTGCTATTTTCTGAATAAATGTAAATAGAATCGATAAATACATCGATTGAAGCATTTAGCAGCAGGGTAAGGCCATCAATTGTTTTATTTTTATATTCCAGAGGATTGAGTTCCATGTCCATAAGGTCTGCAACAGATTTGTTTATCCCCAGATTGTAGGAGTTTTTATCAATACTATTAAATAAAATGTCTCCGGTTTTTGCAGAAGCTTCAATCCTGTTCAGGTAAACTCTACTCATTTCCTCTGTTATGATAGATTCCAGCTGTTTGTACAGAAATGTAACAGATGAAATTAAAGGAACAATACTGACTAAAACTATGAGAATAAAAATCTTTAAAAAAATACTTTGAAATCTAAACTGCT
>JABMQR010000065.1 GCA_013202335.1 Bacteroidota bacterium | reverse complement strand
TTTTCTGACAGTTTTATTTGCTTCTTTCTTTTAGCCATACAAACACCCCCTCTATAGTACACTATTTAGAGGATAGCATAAATATTATTTATTGTAAACATTTAGATGTTACAGACTACTAGTCTGTTGAAAGTGTTTTATTGATATGAGTAGTCGAGAAATAGGTGCATTCGAAGCAAAAACCCATTTTAGCCAGCTTTTAAAAGAGGTAGAAAAGGGTAACGTTATTCACGTAACACGTCGGGGAAAACCGGTAGCAATACTCGCCCCTGAAGGGTTTTACCGGGAAGAAGCCGGTCAAACAGCATTAAAAAGGATTGCCGCCCGCCGGTATATGATTAGTAAAAGAGAAACAATTACTACTGATGAAATACAGAGTTTTCGCAATGAGGGTCAGAGGTAGTATGAGTATTCAAGCACTTGTTCTGGACACTTCAGCAGCCATGGCGCTCTTTATGCAGGAAGAAACCGGTGAACAGATAGAAAAAATTCTGGAAGATCTGATTGCCGGTAATGGACAGATTTTTGTACCTTTCCTTTTTTGGTATGAAGTAGGTAATACTTTAGTTACAGCGCTAAACAGAAAAAGAATTTCTTTTGATGAACTTCAGGGGATTGAGATGGATATAGCAGATTTACCGATAGTAACAGATCCTATCCCGGATTCTGCTGCACGTTTACGCATAAGGGAAATAGCTGTAAATAAAAAACTTAGCTACTATGATGCGGCCTATGTAGAACTCTCTTTGAGACTGCAATTGCCTTTACACAGTTTTGACAAAAGAGTTCTAGCTGCTTTTACATAATTTTTCATCAGAAAACTGAGGCAATTTCAAAATACAAACGGGATTATTGCCTTTCGCTTCGCAGGATACTCAGGAAAATTTGTCCTATACCACTCCAGGCTGGTAACTGCACGGGGTACAAGATTCGCCATAGTAAAGACTAAAAAAGCTGTGCCTGCTAATGACCAGGTAAGCAGCGCCCAACCACCCCACTCAAGTATTTCCCCAAGATAGTGAGGACTACTAACATATTTAAAGAGTCCCTTATTTGGGATTTTATATTCAGTCTCTCCTGGAGCCCTGAGATTTCTCAGAATATAATCGGAATGCAGATTTATCACAAATCCCAAAAGGAATATAAGGCATCCGATGATGAAACGGGGGGAATAAAGCCATTCTGTTCCAGTATCCAGCTTAATAAAAATACCATAACCATTTACCCATCCATTGATAATGTTAAAAATCAGGGAGAAGAGTATGATAAGAAAGGGAACTTTATGCGAACTTTTATTTAATATTACGGGATAGACAAATGTTCTCTGGATATAGTGGAGCTGCCAGATTCCCAGGAAAACCAGATAGACAGGGTTGGTTATTTTTCCTGAAAAGAGAAAAAATATGAGAGGAATCATAAATGCGGGTAATTCCATTAAAATCCAGGCAGTAGTTGCTTTTATTGATGGTCCCCATCCCCTTTGGAGAAATTTCCCATACGGTGCTTTGATAAAGAAAAGGAGGATGAAAATTGGCAGTGCCAGACAGAATTCAAGCAGTAACAAAATGGAATAGAACGACCCCATGTACCAGTACCATATCCTTTTTTATTTTGGATTATACCAGAAAATATCACATAAGGGGTGAGCCAATTAAATAAACAGGAACAAAACAAGTATTGTTACTGTTTAATAATTCGGTAGTTAGTTGATACGTTAATACAGTCCCGTCATTGAACCAATTTCAAATACTACAAATGTCATTATTATCGAACCAAAAAGTGTCATCAACAATCCTGATTTCGCAAAATCAGCAATAGAGAAGTACCCGGCAGAATAGGGAATAACATTTGTTGGAGATGAGGTAACAAGTATAAAAGCCAAAGAGGCAACCAGGGAGGCCGGAATCGCAACAGAGAGAACCGGCAATCCAAGTGAGGATGCTAACTCAATCATAATGGGAATAATGATGGTTGCAGTGACTGTATTACTGGAAAAAATAATCTTTAACAATGAAATCATTAACACGATAACAAATACCATAACTACTGATGGAAGAGTCCCTATCCCCGATAGAAGTACCAGAGAGAGCCATTTTGCAACGCCGGTATAATAGAGCATCATTCCAAGTGAGATCCCTGACAGAATAAGAATGATGCCGCTCCATGAGATTTCCGGTTCTATTTTTTTCCAGGGAGTACCACCAACTTTTGGAATAAAAAAGAAACATGATGTGAGAAGAACCGGCATAGATATGGGGATGCTGATCCCTAACCACTTTCCAATGATCGGTGAAGTTAACCAGAGAATAACGGTAATAAAAAAGAGAATAAGGGTTACAATTTCAGTTCTGCTCATACCGGGTAAAGCCTTGAACTCTTCCTTCATCTCCTGCTTCGTTTTGGATAGATGGGACATCTCAGGTTTGAAAAAGATAATAAGTACTAACCAAGAAGCCGGAACCATAAGCAATGCAGCTGGGACGCCAAACATCATCCATTTACCAAAAGTAATATCTATTCCTGCCATCTCTTTTATGAAACCGATGGCCAAAGGGTTTGGACCCGCACCGGAAGGTGTTCCTATTCCGCCAATTATTGATCCCCAGGCACAAGCTATAAGCAGTGCCCTGCCAAAATTGCTTTTAAGCGGTTTTATTCCCTCTTCTTCCAATACCCCGACGGCCAAAGGCATCAGCATGGCTGCTACAGCCATATTTGTTACCCACATTGAAAGCAGGGTCCCTGTTAAGATAAAACCAAATAAAATACTCTTTGTATTGTTTCCCGTTTTTGAGAGAATCAGCATTCCTATCCGTTTACCAAGACCTGATGTTGTTATAAATGCTGAAAGAACCAGTACACCAATAAAAAAAGTTACGATGTTATTCCCAAACCCAATTGAAACAATATTCTTGTAAGTATCTGTCTTAAATAGTGCAAGAAGTATAATACTCATCAACCCGGTTACGTGAAAAGGTATGGCTTCCGTCATCCAGAGAATCAGGGCAAAAACCAGAACTCCCAGAGCTGTCTGGCCGGCTACTGTTAACTCAGCATCACCGGCGATTCGTATGGAATCGGGGAGAGGCAGGCTCCTGATTATAATCATAACGGCAAATGCGGCTATAAGAATAATCAACTTCTTTAAATCTGCTGGTTTTTCACCTTTTATCAATTTCTCACCTTTACCCATCAAATTCCCCTTTTATATCTCTACCTGCATGAGTTTCTCTTTCAAAAGATCTCCAACCCGACTGGGTCTTTCAGCAACAACTGCTCCAGCAGCTTCAAGTGCCTTAATCTTACCCTCTACAGTACCTCTTCCACCAGTAACTATAGCCCCGGCATGACCCATACGTTTACCCTTTGGGGCTGTTCTGCCGCCAAGAAATGCGGCTACGGGTTTGGTAAACACGCCTGCATGGATCGCTTCAGCGACCTCTTCCTCCATAGTTCCGCCAAGCTCCCCAATAATTACCAGTGCATCTGTTTCGATATCTGCTTCATACAAAGGAAGCATCTCTGCAAATCGTGTACCAGGAACAGGATCTCCACCAATACCAATAAGTGAGCTGACGCCAAAGCCGGCCCGTACCACCATTGCGGTAACTTCATTTGTCAGGGAGCCGCTTCGCGTCATTATCCCTATGCGACCCTTTTTATAAACCCGTTCAATCCAGTAGGGAAACATACCCATCATGGCAACCCCCGGACTTATACAGCCGGAAGTGTTGCCGCCAATCACCATTGCATCGCAGGACTTTGCTGCGGCACGAATCTGTACCATCTCATGAAGAGGAATCCCATCTGCTATGGTAACGATCTTTTTGATGCCGCTGTCGAGTGCTTCGTAAACTGCATCTTTGGTAAACCGTGGGGGAACAAAAAGCATCGCCGCATCAATATCATTTTCTGCGACCGCACGCCTGACTGTATGATAGACCGGACACTCCTCAACGACTTGTCCCTCTTTACCGGGAGTAACCCCGGCAACAACTTTTGTTCCAAGTTCTATCATGTGCTTTGTCCAGAAGCTGCCCTCTTTACCGGTTATTCCCTGAACCAGAACCCGGGTATTTTCTGTAATAAAAATACTCATACTATGCCCCCGTCCTGCAGAGTTCAACTGCTTTCCGCACTGCTTCTTCGGTATCGTAAAGCGGATCAAGTCCCGCTTCTTTTAATGTTTTTACTGCCTGTTCCTCGTTTGTTCCACGAATACATACAACAATTGGGCGATCGGGGCGCAATCTACGGATTGCATCGACGATTCCTTCGGCCATAACATCTGCTCTGGCAATAGTTCCAAAGGTAACAATCAGAATTACTTTGGAATCATTCCGCAGACAAAGTTCCATAGCACGAACTGCCTTCCGATAGTTTGGTCCACCGAATTCCAGGTAGTTTGCAATAGTTCCTCCCTCGTAATTTATAAGGTCGTAAACCGTTGTAGTCAGTCCCGCACCGGCACACATCAGACTGATATCTCCATCAAACTGGAGATACGGAATTCCCTCCTGAGCCGCTTCGAACTCCATATCACTATCGTAATATTCCCGGGTTCTTTCAAAATCCGGCTGACGATGCATTGAATTTTCATCAATCATCAGCTTCCCGTCACCGGCGACCACATCTCCTGACTTTGTAACAAACAGTGGATTTATTTCCGCGAGCTCTGCATCATGCCGGGAAAAAACCTTATACAATGACATAAGAATTTTCTGGATCTGCTTTGCTTCATTCGGGTTGGTACTCAGACGATAAGCAATATCAGCTGCCTGATATGACTGCAGTCCGATGTTAATATCGACAAATTCCCGGATTATTTTTTCCGGACTGGTTTCGGCAAGAACCTCTATCTCCACACCACCATCGGCACTGGCAAGAATCAAAGCTGTTGCTTCTACTGGATCAGCGGTAACTGATATATATATCTCTCTGCTGATATCCACGGCCTCTTCTATGAGAAGAGTCTTTACCTGATGTTCAGAAGAAAACAGGAGTTCAGCTGCAGCCAGCGCCTCAGCTTCAGCAGTAACAACTTTAATTAACCCGGCCTTACCCCGTCCCCCGGTAAGAACCTGGCTTTTAAGAACGCAAGGCAGCCCGATTTCAGCCAAAGCTGCTTTTACTTCTTCAATATTTGTCGCTAAAACACCACGTGGTGTCGGGATACCTGCCTCCCGAAAGACTTTCTTAGCCTGATGCTCAAAAAGTTTCATCTTATTTCCCCGCTTTTGCCCACAGGTCACCGAAAATCTCTTCATCCGTTGGTTTGTCCTCCGGAATGAGCTCCGATACCCAGGTGATATTTAAAAAATGTTTATAGGTGATATTTTCTGTGGTGATGTTACCACCCCATGTTCCGCAGCCAAGTGTAACAGTGGACGGCATTCCGTTCCAAAAGTTACCGCCATTACCCGGTGCCTGCGGCTGATTAACCAATATACGGCTGGTTCTGATATTCATAGCCAGCTTTTCTACATATGATTTGTTTTTTGTATGAATTCCACAGGAGTGGCCGGTACCGCAGTTGTCAGTCAGTCTTTTAAGAATCTCATAACCTTCGTCAAAATTATTGTATTTCCAGATGGTAAGAACCGGACTCAGTTTTTCTTCTGCAAAGGGATCTTCCTCAAGAGGCATTATTCCTTCGACCACCAGCATTCTCTTATTTTCAGGGATATTTAAGCCGGCCTGAGCAGCTATAGCTGCTGCATCTTTAGCAATAATTCCGGGATATAAACTTACATTTCCATTCCTGTTCTTCTGCCACATCCAGTTTTTTAATGTTTCACGATCATTGCCGGAAACCAGCCAGCCACCCTCTTTTTCAAGGAGCGTCATAAATTCTTCGTATACGGAGGCATGGACAACAACAGAGTTCTCACTTGAACAACTTGTTGCATTATCAAAACACTTACTTAAAGTGATTTTTGCTGCAGCAGCTGCAACGTCAGCATCCTCTGCAACAATCTGTACAGCATTACCCGGACCCACACCATAAGCCGGTGTTCCGCTTGAATATGCTGATTTCACCATTGCTCCGCCGCCGGTTGCCAAAACCAGGTCTACCTGTCTCATCAGTTCCTGAGTAGCAGGAATGCTTGGTTCCGGAACAATTTGAATGAGGTCTTCAGGAGCGCCAACAGCTTTTAAACCGTCCCGCATCATCTCAACACTTCGTATTGAACAATTCTTTGATTTCGGGTGGGGTGCAAAAATAACTGCATTCCGCCCTTTCAGGATGCTCAGGGCATTGCTCCCCGGGGTTGCTGTTGGATTGGTAACCGGAGTTAACGCCCCGACCACACCTACCGGTTTTCCGTATTTACTGATTCCTTTGCTTTCATCATAATCAATTAAACCAACAGATTTCGATCCCTTCAAATCTTTAAGGACTCCAAGGATTTTACCTTTGTGCTTTTTAAATTTATCCTGAACATTTCCCATTCCAGTCTCATCCACAGCCATTTTTGCAAGTTCTGAGATGTTATCATCCTTATACACTTCCCATCCAGCCGCGACGCAAACTTCATCAATTTGTTCCTGTGTATATGACGCGATCAAGGCCTGGGCTTTACGAGCCTTTTCCACCAGTGCACTTATCATTTCAGAAACCACTTGTTCACTCACACTCATTTCCTGTTTTTTTGACACATTCCCTCCACGAAACCCTTATTACTTACTTTGTGTAAGTAACTATAGCAGAGGTGTGGGGTATTGTCCAGTATTCCCAAGATTTTGTTTTACTGGTAGAGTGCCGAAAAGGATAACTACGTGAGACAGGTACTATCAGGATTTTCATTTGGTTTGGTGCTGCAGGCTGCAGTCGGACCAATTTCAGTATATATTTTCTCTCTAGCAGGAACAGTCGGTTTTGCAGGAGCATTCCCTGCTGTTCTGGGAGTCACTCTCGCAGATGCCGCATTTATTTTCCTTGCGATAACCGGAGTTACTTCTTTCCTGAACAAAGAGCGGGTAAAATATATTTTAAAGGTTACCGGGGCTATCTTTATTGGCTTTTTCGGTATCTTGATCCTTCTTGAAGCCTTCAATATCAAAGTAATCCCCTCAATCTCCCTGATCTCCACCGGATCGGTTTCCGATGCTTTCCTAAAGGGATTAATCATGACCGCAGCCAATCCTCTTACAATTGTATTTTGGGGTGGAGTCTGCACAGTAAGGATGACTGAAAAAAACCTGAGAAAATCTGAGATGTATCGATTTGGTATGGGAGCAGCTCTTTCAACCCTTATTTGTCAAACTCTGGTAGCTGCCCTTGGAAGCGGAATAAAAGCAGTACTATCCTCCTCTATTCTCACCTGGATGAATGCAGCAGTAGGTGTAATACTGATCGGGATGGCTCTATGGCCTTTTGTAAAAAAACAAACTGTTTGAGATTTGATTATCTTCTCAATGCATCCATTCCGGATAATACTTAAACAGAATATCCTTCAATCTACTAAAGGTTTCTTCTTCCGCGCCTACGTACGGCGGTAAAAGCCGAAGAGGAAAATCCGGAATATACATTTTCGGAAATAATTTATCGTACGATCCATCCATGTGTGCACCCGGGGGCATTATCACTATTAATTTTTTCACCAGACCAATGAGATTTTCCTGAAAGCCCATAAGAGCTGCATAATCCTTCTGTAAGCCGGCCTGAAAATAGCGTTTTGCCATATCCCAGTTGATACTGGCTGCAGATATTAACAATCCACATTGCTTATACATTGATGCATAAGCAAATCCAGGTGTGGTAAAGAACCACTGGAGTGGAAGACCACTTGTAATCAAGCTGTTAATATAGGTTAATGAGTCTGAAGATATTTTCGCTCCAATCAGATTTGGGTGTGCTTCGCTTAGTCTTGTGTATTCATCAACGCCGAGAACCCGTCCCTGAAGTCTCCTGTTGTAATGCATAAACTGACAGTCTGTATGTTTTGACAGCAGAGAGTTAAAAAAGGTATCTATTTCGTCTCCTGTCGGAATATCCCAGCAGGGCAATGAAATTTGGAACAATCTAATTCCTAATGCTTTTGCCGTTTCAATTTTCTCATGCATCTCCTGCAGTGATGAAGAGATAACTCCTACCATAGGAAAACCGTTGTTTTTACCAACTTCATCGGCAAATACCGAAACTACTTTTTTATAGAGATCTCCCTGTATGGCATACCCTTCACCGGCCGTTCCAAACAGATATACATACGGAGTGTGTTCAAGGGTTAAGCGAATCAACCTTCTGAACATGCCCTCATCAAGAGAATAGTCTTCTCCCCATGGAACGCAGCATGTTGCCATAATTGCTTCCGGAAATCTTTTCCCGGTTGATTTTAGATCAAGTTTTTTCATATCTATACCCTTACCATTTTTCCCAATATTTATCGATCCAGTTATTCTGTTACAGCACTTAAAATCCGCCATATCCCATGCTTGTCACAGGATGCATAATACATCCGATACCGGTGAGCACCTATTTTAATCAACGACATATCTTCGGCATGCACCGCATCTAAATCATCAGAATCGTATCCTACGCCTTCAATCACACACTCACCCGCTTCCCACTTCAGACCATCCTTTGAATAGGATCTGAATATCCGTGATCGATAGCCGGCCATATCACTTGCAATAGAGGCTGCCGCGAAATCGTCGCTGAGACTGTCTTCCTGGCTTGGATGCATTGGGACTATTGTTCCCTGAGGTACATCCTGCCATGCTGAATAGAACATGGTCCAACTGCAGATTTCTCCTAATTCACCAGATTGTACGACTTCTGCTGCGGTAATTCCCATACTATCATATGGGGACTGTCGATCTCGCAGTCGACAACCGGATTCCAATACAAAATTAAGGCCATCTGCAGCAACAGCACTGATGACCTGAGTTCTTTTTGCTCCACAGTCTGATTCAGCAGCAATACAGTACAACCGCCCCCGCCCATCAGCCAATCGAAGATAGCGGGGAGCGCGAACACCCTCAAACCCCTGTAACCTGATGCCGTCTTCATGCTCCCAATGAAGCATATCTGTTGATACAGCACTGCATATCACCGTAGGTTCATCTACTGAACCCCGTGATTCAAAGTACATACGCCACAGACCGTCATCACATTGAGTAACAGACGGGGCAATAATACGCAGACTCATATGAGCCAGATCTGGTTGTGGTGCAAGCCTGATACCCGGTTCTTTGTGAAACAGAAGACCATCTTCGGACACCGCACTCAGGATATAGCCCTGACAATTGGGATATGGTTTTGCCGGACCAACTGCTGTATAGAAAAGTCGATAGCCTCCCGAAGGAATGCGGACAATACCAGGAGCCTGCAGTTTTGAAATATCAAGATCCCCGGATCCCTCTATTCTGGGACCAGGTTCTTTGTGCCATCTATTCCTAATATCTTCCATACTCTGCAACCAGCTCCGGCAGTATCTTTATTCTGTGTAAAGGAGCATCGGTAGGCACCTGATCACCGGCAGCCATAAATAATCTTGGCGATATCCGGCGTATTTCGAGCCAGCTTTTTACTGATTCCACAAACTCCGCATCAGTTCCCTGTGCACCAAAAACGGTAGCCGGGATTCCGCCGGAGAGGATAATGTCATTACCGGCCTGACGTCTGGCTTCTTCCGGTGTCAGAGAGAACATGGGTGCCGGAGTTGCTGCATCGATACAGTCCACCCCGCACTCTGCCATCCAGGCAACTGCACCCCGCATCTCTCCATCAACATGAACCGCCAGAGTTTTTCCTTTTTCATGCATTCTTCTGGCTACTTCTGTATAGTAATCACGTGAATATCGATCAAAAAGTTGTTTTGTCTGTATATTACTGTCAAAATTATCACTGATAAGCAGGGTTGAGAAAGGACCGTCAATAATGGTATCCAGTATTTTCAGATTTCTGCTGTTCACTGATTCCGTCAGTGATTTCATCTCATCAGGATAATCCATATCAGCATAAACCGTCGGTTCAACACCAAAGTTTCTTGAGATAAGATATCCCAGACCGGAGTACGGTAGCTGTGTATAGGGATATCCGTACTCCCCTAAGGCCTCACTCCATTTTTTATATTCATCCCATTTGGGTGTACAGATAAGATGATCCATTAAATATTCAACAATCTTAAAATCTGCTGCTGAATCCAAGAGGTGCTTTTTAATATTATAGGAATAACTGTTATCGCTGAAAGATCTCTCTTCGCAGAGAGTTCCCAGGGGTGTGGTAATCTTTGTCGAAAAAATTCCATCTCTAGTATCTGTTGAAAATGAAATGTCTTTAGAATCGGGGGTCAGAGAGTAAAAGCTTCCCATTTCACAATAACAAACCGCACCTACTTCTTTATGCAGGTTAACTAGGCCTTCATCAACATTCTGATATCCTGCAAGGTCAAATTCCTTATGAAAATTCTTTTTGTACCAGTGACTTAAGTCCAGCAGCAGCGGTACCTGATCAGGTGTTTCCCCTGCATAAACAGCCTCAACTCTTTCCCGTGGATTCATAGTTACTCCTTAATCCTGTTTTTTACAGATTTGGATAGTCTTTTACCGCTTTAAATATTGCTTCAATGTTTTCAGGAGTAGTATCACCCTGCACCTGATGACTGGGGGATACAATAAATCCATTACATTTACCAAGTACATCTATCAATCTAATAGTTTCCTTATACACTTCCGAGGGGGTTGCATGGGGCAGCAGCTCTACTTCATCAACAGCCCCGTGGAAAGAGAGCCTGTCGCCAAACTGTTCAGCCAGAGGTTCCGGCTGCATGCCTTCAGCTGTGATTTGTATGGGATCCAGAAACTGCAGTCCGATTTCAATCAGGTCATCGATTACCGGTACCAGCGAACCGCAGGAGTGATAGAAGGTCATGAATCCCTTTTTCCTGAAAGGAGTGATTAATCGTTTGGTATGGGGCTTAATGTGTTCTCTCCACATATCCGGAGCTATCATCATTCCCCGCTGACTTCCTATATCACCGCCTGAACCAATCATATGAATACAGTCACCGGCAGCATCAATGGCCCGCCATGCCCGGTCTTCATAATAATCCCCAACATGGGTACAGATTGCCTTAACAATTTCCGGATTTATATACATATCCATAAAGAAGGCTTCCATACCGCGAATATACCAGGGGGTCTCGAAAGTTCCCCCGGCAAAATAGAGGTGTGCCCGTCTGTCTGCTGCATCATGAGCCTCCGCCTGTTCACGAATAGACCCATAATCCCACCAATCCAGACTTGGCCAGTCGTGGGCATGAACATCCTCAACCGTCTCCGCACTATGTAACGGGTGATAATCAAATTCATAGTAGGTATTAAACTCGTTTTTTACTGCCCTGGTCCGGCATCCCCAAAAATCATATCCTTCACTGCCGATAGGAACAGCACTCTTTTCTTCAGGTCCGGTAAAAGCAGCTCCAACCCAGCGCAAGTCAATATCAAGAATATCCATGACTTCGAGGTTTGTGGATACGGAAAAATATTTACGCAAACCTTCCCATGCTTCCGGAGTACATCGCAGACTGCTGCAGGGCCGATCTGTCTTTTTTCTTTCTGAAGCTGCCTGGACTCTTTCCAAACTTGTCATGTTAATTCCTTATTAGAAAGTCTTGTCAAACCGGGGCACAATATCCGATGCAAGAAATTCAGTTACATAAAAATCTGTTCTTAGCAGCTGATGGATCGATGTTGGAACCAACGGTGTTACTGGTCCGTGGGCAATCAGCCTGGTTGCAAATTTCTCCCAGGAGCATTCCGAACCATCAACTCTTATACCATTCCAGTCGGTTCTTTTTTTTGCCTTTATAATTTCAGCCGGGCCGATTGTTGCGGCTTTGGGCGGAACTGCCCCCAAATCACCTGCATATCCGAAGCTTGCATGCAGAGAATTCTGGGCGATTGTAAAGGGATTCAAGGTTACAATTCTCGGCCCCATCTCTTTAAACTCTTCCAATGTCCCCTCAAATTCACTTCCGGGTATACCAGGTTCAACAAAGGCGACATGACCTGTCCAGCCCGGGCCGCTCTGACACAAATCAGCATTCCCCAGATCTTCGATCATTTTACCGTAGTACTCAATATTCTTTGTTTGCGGTCCGTGTATCTGATTTCTCGGCGGTCTGAGGTCCTCATCAATTTGTGACCAGAAGTTGTTCAACGCTGAGTAGAGAAAACCCTTGGGCCAGGTTTCAGGTGCGGTGTTGCCGTCCTGGTCAGCATACTCATCCATATTAAAGGTATGCAGTTTATTACAATTTATCCTGAACTTGTTAATTGCCCAGGCAAGTAGTTTGTAGGCAGGATCCGGCTGCCCAAGAATCAAGACTGTGTCCCGATTGTTATCAGCTCCTTCCTTAATAGTATAAAAGAAGTTCATGATATGCTGCCAGGCCATTGTCTCTTCATCCGGAAGAATGATGATCTTAAAATCCGGATTAGGATGTTTATCAAAATCCTCTCTTTTTATATTACGAACCCTATCCATAACTTCTTTATCCCTATAAGGAATATACTCTGACGGTTCAAAATTAAAATTACTCATATAATCACCTCGTATTTAAATATTTCGATCTTCCAAAACTACTCTATCCATAAAACTCTTCCATCTTCTCTCTCCAGTTCCTTTCTTTCTGCTTCCCGTTTCCCCTTCTGTCTCCAGTCTCCTGCTTCCTCCAGCCTCCAGCCTCCAGCCTCCGGCTGGCCGCTGGCCTAAGGGTATGAAATGTTCCATAAAGCCGGGTTCACCAACTCATCCGGTGAATCTAAAAAAGCTGACTCAATTGAGTTAATCGTTTCCTGGTCAAGCGGTCCCAGATTCTGTAAACGAATATTTTCTTCAAGCTGATCCAGTGAATCTACACCCACAATTGTTGTATTGATAAAGGGGTTATCAATAACATACCTGAACACCAACTCTTTAACCGGAACACCGGAAAATTCTGATATGTTCAGCAGTTTTGTAATTCTATCCCGTGAAACAGGAACCAATTTTGCTGCTTTTTCAACACTCATTAATAATAAGCCCTGAAGAAAGGTGCTTCGATTTATAAGCTCAATACCCTTTTCCCTACACTGGGTGAGAACGCCCTCTCTTTTCCAACGCTGATCAAAGACATTAAAAGGGATTTGCATAACCTCAACATCTGTATCCTGAAGACATTGCAGCGCTTCATCCGGACCTCTCCCAATAGAAACACCCAGCTTTCCAATTAAACCTTTGGCTTTCATCTCTTTGAGCAGGGTCCAAACATATCCGCCATGGGTAGTTTTGTAATCATAATTATGCAGCAGATACATAGGAAGAGTATCCATTTGCAAACTCTCACAGCTTCCCAAAAATGATGCATTAACTGCTTCACCAATCTCTTTTTCACTCAGTTCTGAAAAATTTTTCGGAAGATCCAGTTTGGTGCAGATAGTAAAATCTCTACCAATTTTTGCAATGGCCTTTCCCAAGACACTTTCACTGGCTCCATACAATCTTGAAGTATCTAAAAAGTTCACACCCTGATCAGAAGCACTGGTCAGAATGCTGCACACTTCATCATAAGAGACCTGTCCCCGGGTATTGTTAACTCCATAATCAAAACCGAACTGAACTGTTCCCAATCCCAGCCGTGAGAGTTGATTCTGTTCTGATCCTGCTAATTTCACGCTCATATATCCTTAATTACATTCCTTGATAATCTGGTTGAAATAGGTGGAAAGTCCTACGACATCCGCACCAACATTAATATAGGAGTATCCCAAATCTACCAGTTCTTTGTAGTTTCCAGGCCCGCCGACAGTTGCAGCAAACTTATTATTTTTTCTACAGACATCTGCTATCGCTTTTCGCACGCGACCCAACTCAGGATTATCCCACTGCCCCGGAGTACCCAGAGATTGTGAATAATCGGCTGGTCCGAAGAAAATCATATCAATTCCGTCAAGTTCAGCAATCTGTTCAAGATCTGCCATTACTTCAACGTCCTCAACCTGTACACATATAAACCTATTTTTGTTTGCTTCCTGAAGATACGTATCAAAATCCAACATACAGTAGCTCCCGTCAGCATTTCCCCCGTCAACAGGACGAAGACCTAAAGGATGGAACCTTGTTGTTTTTATAATATCTTTGGCTTCCTGCAGTGACATAAGATGCGGAATAATCAGACCGGCAGCATCTGCTTCGAGCGGGCGTATATAATCAGAATAGGAGCCCTTCTCCACCCGAATAATGGTATCCATATCATAAATTTTTCCTGCTCTAATTCCCTCGTCAATAGTACGCCAGTCTGTGGGGACATGTTCCATATCTAACCATACAGCATCAAATCCGCACATACCTGCAATCTCAACAATTCTTGGATCGCATAGGTTTAATTTTATTGATTTCGCAACTTTTCCTGCTCTCATTGTCTCTAAAACTCTGCTTTTACGCATTTCCATGGCTAATTTCCTTTAACTATTATCTTTTATGTTGATAGACCCGCTGCTCCGGCAGGTGTTTACTTTTCGGTTTTCGGAATAACAAATGTATTATGTCAGTCGGGTAAATCCTTTATATGCCTGCTCACAACGCAGGAATCTTTCAGGACCACCATCACTCTCCATTGCTTTAGCTATATTTTTAAAAGCTTCGTATAACGCTGTCTCATAAACTGCAATATGCTCCTCTTTATGTGCAAAACTACCGTAATACGCGGTATTTCCCAATATATTCTGATCAAGCAGTTCCTGTGTCAGTAGTGTTGCAAGAATCTGAGGGTTCTCATGATTGAACGAGAAGTGTGTTAACGCCGGACGGCCCTCTATGGTTATTGAGATATTATGTGAGTCTGCAGCACTTTTCCAAATAGTCTGAATTTTCCCGCCTGTTTCTAAAAGATACTCTGCAACCTGCTGCTCTTTAAGCTCTTTTATAGTTGCAATTGCCGCCGCTGAACCTACCCGTTCAGTCCAATAGGTAGAAGATATAAAGGTCTCCTGGGCATACTGCATTATCTCTTCTTTCCCTACGAGGGCAGCACAGGGATATCCGTTACTTATCGCTTTTGCATATACTGCAATATCGGGGGTTACCGAATAGAGTTGGTGTATCCCACCGTGTACATACCGCCAACCGGAAGTAACTTCATCAAATATAAGAACCGCTCCGGCTTTTTTTGCTTTTTCTTTCACCTTTTGCAAAAACCCATTCTCGGGTTCCTGATATCGGAAAGGCTCCATGATAACAGCTGCTGTATCACCAAGTGCCAGAGCTGCATCAAGTTCTTCGATTGCATTATAATGAAAAGGGACTGCGGTTCCTTTTAATCCTGAAGGAACTCCCAGTGGTTGTAATCCTTTAAGTAAATGATCACCTAACTGATCCCCATCCTGTAAATTTCCTGCCAAATACCAGTCGTGCCAGCCATGGTAACCGCAAAAGACTATTCTGGTTTTTCCTGTACCTGCCCTGGCTATTCTTGCCGCCTGTGCCAGAATCTCTCCGCCAGAACGTGCATAACGCACCATATCAGCCCAAGGATGAAGATCAAGCAGCTCTTCTGCAAGCTCAACCTCTTCCGGGAAATTTAAAGAGCACATGGATCCATCGGCAACAACCCTCTGTACCGCTTCATTTACTTTTTTATCTGCATATCCCAGCAAACAGGATCCGATTCCCATGGTAGAAAAATCAAGAAAATTATTCCCGTCAAGATCCTCAATTGTGCAGCCTGATGCTTTTTTTGCATAGGGAGGCCACAATCCCGGAGCATACAATTCTGAACGCTTACTAAGCAGCTGCGTTCCGCCAGGTATTATTTG
>JABMQR010000064.1 GCA_013202335.1 Bacteroidota bacterium | reverse complement strand
GGAAACGGGGAGTAACAGAGAAAACAAACCTGTTCCTAAGACTGGAGAGGCGCACTTCTACTCGACCCGATTCCATCTCTTACCAGGGTTTCTACCGTTTCAAAACCAGCTGAACCTTTCAAGGCTTGGGTTATCAACTCGGAAATTTCTTCTTCCCTGGCCATGCTGATTTTTGAGTTTAGCCCTTTTTTTTAGCCTCCAAAGAAGCTGCTTTTCCGTTTGCAAGCCGCGCATCGCATATCTTGATATTGGTTTCGATGTATTCGCGAACCATGCTTTGAAATTGATGAAAGGTATCAATTTGTTTGAATGTGGTAGCTGCTTCCTCTCTTGGAATGGCCTTTGAGTTTGTTTTTCCGTTAATGGATCTGGTTATCATCCATAACGGTCCGTGCCCTTTGGAACCTTCCTGTGCACAGTGACAATAGGGCTTACCACATTTTCGATACCGAGGGGAAAGTGAGCCTTGCCGAAACTCACCTAATTCACCGATCTGCTGCAGTATTGTTTCTTTTTGTACCTGTAAATTGTCGAGTATATTTTCCATGGTTATTCACTCCTTTGTGCTAAACTGTACGCACGAATAACGTACAGTTTAGCACAAAAAGATACTTTTTGAAAGGAATGGTTGGTTAAAAAAAATTAAAATAATTGTCGTGCACCCTGCAAAGCACTTGGTTTTTATGTAATATAGGTATATATTAGATTATAGTTTTACATAAATAAAGTCCTTTTATAAAATCATAAAAAGAAAGTCAGAATTAATAACTTATTGGAGTAAGAAAATGAAGAAATTAAATTTCATCATTTTTATAATTCTTATCATTTCACAAATAAGCCTATTTGCAGTAGTAAAAAGCAGTGCTTCTCTTGTGCTTAACGGCATAGTACAGCCGAGAGTAGTAATGTCTGTATCTGAACAACTTGATACAAGAAGTATAAATTCAATAACAGGAAATGAAAATCTACAAGTTTTTGTTTTTAAAGACTCAGGAAATGTTACGAGTGGATATCAGATAGTTGTTGAATCACAAAATGCAGTAATGAACCAAACAGACAGCAATAATCAGAATTATCTTGAGATTACCAAAATTTCGCAAGAGTCCATCTCTGCAGAGGGATCATATAAAGACACCCTCATGGTAAAAGTTATAGCTATATAATCATATATAAAATTTTGGAGGATTTTTATGAAAACAATTGTTATCCCTCTGGTTATGGTTCTTGTTTTTCTGATATTAATAACTGCAACTGTTTCAGCAGAAACAGAACTTTCAATCAGCCTAACTAATTGGGAATTAGGTCTGGGCTACACACCGCTCTCCGATGAAGAGATTGCCGAAGATGCAACATTTCAGGAGAGTGGTCTTACGAGTTTCCACTTGGGGTACACATTCTGGTGGCTCTTGTATGCGACCTGGGATTCTTTTATCCTGCCCCCATATCTCGTTGAGTCAATGACAAGTGTATTGGAGAATGACACCGGGACCTACCGGGAGGGATACTCCAGACCGGGGTTCCTGAATATGTTTGATGTGGGGATAAGGCTTGATCTGGGATCAGTAATGGCTTTTGCGACGATAGGGGTAAATTCCCTCTACGTATACCGCCAGGATGAAGATAAGCTGGAGGTGGGGGATGAGGTTGGTGCCAATCTGCGTCTGGGAGCAGGAGCCCGATTCGACGGGTGGGGTATTACAGCGACTATCTCATCAATCCAGCCGAGCATAGAGCAGGCGGTGATGATCATCGAGAATATTGTCTCCCCAGAGAGCAATTCTTATCTTAGGCAGCAGGCCGAGGAAATGTTCATGAAAAACCTCGTCCCGTCTATCATGTTAGTTATATATTTCTAGGAGGGTAGATATGAAAACTAAAGTAATCTTAATAGTTGTTGTTTTAATTGCCCTGCTTTTTACGGGCTGTGATCTGATCCTTGAGACATATTTCGAAATAGATCCCGACAAAGGATGGACAAAAGGTGATTTCAAGATAGAGCTGATTCTGGAAGAAATTCATATTTATCCCGAAGAGCAGGTTGGTCCTGACTCACCCATCAGAATCATGAAACTTCCCTATTATCAGATGGGAGATGGGTATTTTGAACCTGCTCCCTGGGATATCCAGGAAGTAGCAATAATAACCGATAATAATGTTGTGGGAATTCATAATTTTAGGGAATACTCGTACACTCAATTCGTTCCTCCCGGACAGTACAGCTTCGCTGTATGGCACGACATTAACAATAACGGTAAGCCCGAATGGGATGAACCATCCCGCCTATTCGAATACTATGTCCAAGACCAGTATGGGTATGGAGGATATTGGGCCGATAAATTCGATCTCTTTGATCAGGAAACAGGAACCATTGAAGCATCCGCCTGGATGTGGGAAAACGACAGGATGCCGGAACATATTATGAGTATCTTCAATGAAGGTAACAATTTTTATTCTGGCCCAGATGTATTTGATATGTGGATCGACGGTCCTGTAATAATCAATGCAATTAATCCTCTTTCAGAAGCCCGCTACTATATAAACACACCAGACACGGACATCGTATCTGTAAACTGGTGGATCCAGCTAAATGGACACCCTGAGGCGTCAGGCGATCATGTTTCAATCTATAATGATAATGACGGTAATGATGATTATATAATTATAGACTGGGGTGCCACTGATGTGCTCATCAATGGGTATGAATATGAATTAATCATAGATGTAGAGCTTGTTAACATAAATGATTCTTCTGATGTTCAATGGAGATCCCGTAATTTCTGGGTTCAGGTACAGGATGAGCTGGCAGACGATACTATAATGAATCTTGTAATTGATATGCGTGACCTGCACATGAATCCTGTTAATCTTGATTACTACACTGACTATGCTGTTTTTTGGTCAATCTACGATGGCAATCCTGATAATATTGGAGGTAGTCCTGTCGACGGTGGAATGATGGAAACTACTGTTTATCTTGGCCAGTTCAATGAAACCCTTTGGGGTGAAACTTATGGAATAACATACAATGATTCTTCCGCGGGCGGAACATATATTGAGATTATAATCGATAAAAACGAGAACGGAAGTGCCGGTAAAGATGACTTTCGGGCTATAGTTCCTGTAGACGCAAACGTTGATCCAGGTGGAATGGTCTGGATCTCCCCTGAAGGATGGATGTTTTTCCCTATCCCATAACATCAGATATATAAAGCCTGAATTTACATGCCGCTCCGGTTTCCCGGAGCGGCTTTTTATGCTCTAATTTAATTCCCCAATCAAGCTAGTACCATGTAACAGCTAAATATTCGGATACAACCTTTGTAATTTTGTCCTGGCATCAGGCGTAGTGAATTGCCAGCATATATGTTTTGCACTGTTATTTCTGTCT
>JABMQR010000063.1 GCA_013202335.1 Bacteroidota bacterium | reverse complement strand
GACTCAAATTTTAAGCCTCGAAATACTCGATGTATTCCTACGTTTGAAATTTTCGCCTTTTTTGAACTTGAACAAAATTGAGCATTTTTCAAAGGTCTCATTATTTAACTTAACTACGCCATTCAGATTTGCCGGAGAGGTTTTGGAAATTACGAACTTCGCAAAAGGTTGCGTCCAGGTCGAGCACCTGTGTGTTCAGAATTATCCACAACCAGCGTGCCGTTAACAATGACGTACTCTATCCCTTGAGCATAGGCTAACGGTTTCTCATTGACAGATACGTCGTTCAAATGATTATAGTCAAACACCACCACATCGGCGAAGCATCCTGTCCTGATTAAGCCACGGTCTCCCAGGCCAAAATGTGTCGCAGGCATACTTGTCATTTTTCGGATGGCATCCTCGAGGCGCAATGTGTGCTTTTCCCTTACATGGTGGGTGAGAAAGTGGATCATCCCGGCATAGCTGGCCCGGTATGGCAGTTTATCCCTTAATGGGCCATCAAGCGAACTGCTGGGAATATCTCCCTCCAGACTAAAGAGGGGATGACGAACCATCTCGTCAACATGCTCTTCTGTAAAGAGGAGTCCAAGCGCCAATAGATGGTCAAGCTCTGAACCTGCTGCAACGAGAATGTCGAAATAACAATCCCATACGTCTTTTTTCCATTGGTCGGCGATCTCAAAAAAATTCTTACCAGCGATTTCAGGAAACTGCTTGCTTTGCATGATACGCACGCGATCCCACTCCCCTCGATGGATAAATCTCCAGTATCGGTCACACTCATTCCGAACGCTGATGCGCACCTCAGGGTCTTGCAGCAATTTCGCAGTCCGTTCAGGCCCTCCGGTTCGCACCCAGGGCGGCAAAATGGCAGCCAGGCATCCAATGCCATCATCAAAACCGGTACAGTCTGTCTGTATATTCAAACCATCACGCCTGGCCTGTTCAATCGTTTCAACTGCCCGTTGCCAGGATCCTTCCTCGGCACCGGTATTGTATCTGACATTCAGATGCGACACCTGGCCACGCGTACCGCTCAGATTCACGATCTCGATAAATTCTTCAATAGCCGTCTGTAACGATTCAGCATAGTTTCGGATATGGCTGGCATAATAACCATCGTATTCACCAACCACCTTAGCTAATCGTAGTATCTCTTCGGTTGAAGCCAGACGCCCGGGTTCATATTCCAACCCGGTAGAAAGACCTAAAGCACCAGCCTCCATGGCCTCACGTACATGATTTTCCATGCTACACATCTGTTCTTTAGTGACATCGGAGCTTTCCGTAGAGCCTCCAATTCCGACTGATTCTCGTATGGTGCTATGACCTACAAACCATGCGAGATTGCAAGAAGTCCCCATCTGGCTGATGGCATCAAGATAATCGGCAAAGGTAGACCAAGTGATTGGTCCTTCATAACAATACTCTCGTAAACGGCCTGCCACATATTCACGGGACAAATCGCTCGTTGGTGCATTGCCCATGCCACAGTTGCCAACAATTTCAGTGGTAATACCTTGACGGATAGTGCTCTGGACTGTGGGGTTTGTATGAATGGTCCAGTCGGTATGGCTGTGAGAGTCGATAAAACCGGGGCTGATAATCTTTTTTGTAGCATCAATCACGTGTCCCGCTTCGACATTTTTCAACTGTCTAACCTCGACGATACGATCTTCTTGAATTCCTACATCAGCTCGATACATAGGATTACCGGTACCATCGAATACCCATCCGTTTCGAATCACAACATCTAACATGCTGTCCTCCCTGATCTATTAGTAATTTTTCAAAGTTCAGACATCGTCAAATGGTTGAGTGGTTAAGTGGTTGAGTAGGAAAAGATTTATAATTAAATCACTATGTTAATATTCGCAAACTGTTGCATGTCCAATTTTTTTGAAAACGGCTATTATTCTTATCATTACAACTACTTAACTACTCAACTATTCGACGACTTAACGAGATCTGAAGTTACGACATAACCTTCTTATAAAAGATCTTTTTCAACCTCTCCTATTGTCTGATCCAGAATAGAAATCATCTCATTGATCTCATCTTCCCGGATAATAAATGGAGGAGCAACTAATACATGATCTCCTCGATGTCCATCTACTGTTCCCCCGCCCGGGTAAATAATCAATCCATTCTCAAAGGCCTTTTTTGCTATCAAATTAGCAACCTTTCCCGATTCCTCAAAATTGAACGGTTCTCTAGTTTCTTGATTTCTCAAAAATTCTATCCCTAATAAAAATCCCTTTCCCCTTACATCTCCTACAATGGGGTGTTTATATAATGATTTTAATTGATCCATCAAATATCCGCTGAGTCGTTTTACATTTGCAATCAAATCATACCGCTTCATATATTCAATTACTTTAACGCCTACAGCTCCAGCCATGGGTGTGCCTGAATATGTATGTCCCGGAGCAAATATCCCTTTCTTGCCATCTCTCAATACCTGGTAAATCTTTTCTGAGATAATCACACCAGCTAATGGATAGTAACCTGCACTTGCTCCTTTAGCAAAAACGATCATATCCGGAGTAACATCCCAATGTTTCATTCCGAAATTTAACCCGGTACGTCCAAAACCTGTCATGACCTCGTCAGCAATAAACAAGATATCAAACTCGTCGCAAATTTCTCTTATGATTCTGTAATATTCCGGAGGAGGAGTTATTGCACCACCGGCGGCACCCACTATAGGCTCTGCGATAAATGCACTGATATATTCTTCGCCGACCATCTGAATGGTTTCCTTCAACCGGTAAGCACAGGAAATGTTGCAAGTAGGATACTCACTCTTTTCCGGACAACGATAGCAATTGGGAGCGGAAATCTTCGGATATGGCAGAAGAGAACTCACAAAATTCTTCCGCCGTGATACATGGCCGGACATAGACAGAGCCCCCATTGTTATTCCATGGTAACTTAACCAACGTGAAATGATTCGTTCCTTCCTCACCCTGTCCAGCTCTAGATAATATTGGTGGGCAATCTTGGCAGCCATTTCTGTACCCTCAGAACCGCTGGAAACAAAGAAAACCCGATCGAGGCCTTCTGGAGCCATTTTGGCAATTAGCGTTGCAAGTTTTTCAGCAGGCTCACTTGTGAAATGAGATCTGAAGACATAAGCAACTTTCTTAGCCTGGGCCGCATATGCTTCACCAATCTCTTTAACTCCATGACCGATATTGCAAACCACCGGACCTGAACTTCCGTCAATGTAGCGTTTACCGGATGTATCATAAAGATAAATCCCTTCACCTCTCTCAACGGTTGGCGCAATTGACTTCAAGTTGTAATGTAAGAAATGGCTATGCTCGATATTCTTTTGCATGATCTTTTCTCCTGGTTTTCTAAATTTTATATGATTGAGTCAATTCTTATATAAAAAAACAATCGCTTCGGGTTTTCTATCATCAATTTGAAATTAAGCTGCATGGATAAAATACAGACGAATGACTTACACGTGTAAGTTAAATAATAAAAAAATAGAAATTTTGCAAAAGTCTCTCAGATTATCGTTTATAACCATAAAGATAATAACCACAAGTCTTACGGATAATGAGTTCTGCTTCCAAAAAAACTTTTTCTACAATGGGTGATGCTTT
>JABMQR010000062.1 GCA_013202335.1 Bacteroidota bacterium | reverse complement strand
TCTTGCAACATTGTATTACTATTTTAAGGATAAACGTCAGATCGTTTATTCACTCATGCTTGATTATAAAAATGATAATTATGAAATATTCTTAAATCTAATTACCAGGGGAGTGCCTATGCATGAATTTCTGGATGGGTTCGTTAACGCTTATCTCGACAATTTTGAACGTTTTCGTTTTTTTGTACTAGCAGATAGTTTTTATAACTACCATCGTCAGTATGACCTTTCTGATACAGTCATCCGGCAATATGATACTGATACAAAAAAACATGGTGAATTTGTTATCAGCTGCTTTAACAGCAATATATCACCTGATATGTTTGAAAAAACCAAAGTTGGGATTTCCATGATTATAGGCTTTCTCAGGCGATATGCCCTGATCCCTCAGAATAGTTGGCCCAGGACTGAAGAGGAAAAAATATCAATGATTAATAATTTCAAAGACCTGGTTAATGTAGTTTTTCAGAATATTGGATTTGATTTAGAATCTCATATGATATTTCCTGAAAACCACGTTCCTTAAGGTGAATATTACTCTATTCAACCCATATAGAGGAAAGAGATTGGGAACATCACGCAGCACCCAATCTCTGTCGGTCTTCTTTTCGGCATTGATATGTCAATTCTGTGGACTTACATCGGCAATTCTGTTAATCTCTGCAATCACTTTATCGGTTATATTCGCTAAATCATCTTCCAGAACAAATGAAATTGCCCCCACTGGACAGGCTATCTCACAGCGTCCACACCCTAAGCATCGGTCAAGAATTTCCGGTTTTCCATCAACCCATTTCATTCCCCGGTAATTGCATACTTTCATACATTTCCCACAGCCAATACATTTTTCCCTGTCAGCTACTAAACTGAGATCCGGAACCCTGCTAAATTGATGAAGAGCACCGCAGGAAGCATCTGAAATAGAGTATTTGTTGATACAGGCATCTACACCGCAATAACACGTAGAGAGAAATCGTCCATCATTCTCTACACCAAACCCACTTGTTTCACCCTCTGCACGTCCAAGGAGGGGGATTAAGCCATCCTCTATAGCAAAAGACAGAACTTCCTTAGCTTCTTCTGCATCGATATATTTCCCTCTTGATTCGGCCTTCTTGATATTTAGGGTACCATCCCCCAGATGGATACATCCTAAATCAATCCTGTGTTTCTTAGAGTCAAAATATTTTCGGCAGGGACAATTGGGCAATCTAAAGAGGTTACCAGCTTTATTAAGAAAATGATGGAATACTTTTGTAGCCATCTCTCCCCCATCAAGGGACTTGTTAGTGGGAATGTAAAATCCATTATCCATGGGATTAATAAAGGTTTTATCAAAGAAAAATCGATAGAAGGTTCTAAAGACAGGTACTCTTGATAGGTGATAGAAGTTGAAGCGCAGTCCTTCACGAACTGTTACATCGATGATCTTTTCCACCTCCCGAACTATTTCACCATTTACTTCAATCCAGTTACCTGTTGTATACCCAATTCCAAACTGCTGCTTAGAATCAGTGCCAGTCCGTATACGTTTGAAGACATCAAATGGTTCCTTTCGTAAAAACTGTTTACAGCTTTCTTCTTCAATTAATGTGACGCCGATATCTGCATCCGGTAAATGTACTCCTACTTCTCCCCGGCAACCATCAGGTTGGAATATCTGATAAGCCTTTATTCCACAGAAATCCCAATTCAAACTCAATTTACCATTAAGTTCTTCAATGTCCTGCCGGTATACAGCATCATCCCGACATAACATCGCTTGTTCGTCAAGCATTTTTTGTATTAATTCCTGCATTTTATTTACTCCCTCTACTCTATTGTTTCATATTATTACCATGATAAAGTAAAAAGAAGGTAAGAGAGCAGTAGAAATGTGCGATATTATGTTTCCAATTGAAATTAAATCAAACTCAGAACATTTCACATTACTCTATCTCAGCTTTCCCCTTTATTATTTTACTGGTGTTACAACAACAATTCTGTTAATTTCTACAACCACTTCCTGGTTATGTTTTATAATCATCCTCAAGAACTAATGAGATTGCGCCTTCAGAATAAATTGATTTCCATCGCCCTTCTTCTATTATGAATTCGTGGCCTCCGCCTCTTCTCACTCAAGAAGGGGAATCAAAAAGCACTACCAGATTTTTCTTCATATTTTATTCTTTTTTAATATTGGTTTCGCATTTCGAAACCTTTTCTTCATTATAATCCGTCAATTTTATTTGTCAAGAATAATAGACATATTATTATTTTATATGCTTGAATCTGCCCAAAACAGACAGGTTTATGGATCAATCACATTGCAGAGAAGTTCAATCCGCTGTGAATTCAAAACAACTAGTGCCTGACTCCTCCTCTCTACAATACCCTGTTCTTCAAGCTGGCTGATAACACGACGCAAATGCCGTTTAGTGGTACCCAGTAAATCCGCAATCTCCTCTGATTTTCCCCGTGGAACAGCACTGTAATTCATTGCCTTTAAATAAAAAGCAAGCCGGTTAATTAACGGGAAGCTCATATTCCTGGCTGCATCAAAGCTGTTGCTGCGTAATTTTTCAGCTAACCCCGTGGCAAGAACATTAACCAGAGTACTCTTTTTCAGACAAGCCAACCGTAATGCATCATGAGTAATGACCCCAACCCGCACTACAGATGTTGTTTTTACTGAACAACTGGCCGGACAATTAAGAAAGAACTCGATATCACCGATAATCCAGCCTGGAGAATATACTTGAAAAAGGTGTGCGCGCCCATTAGCCTGGTTCTGATATACCCAGGCACTGCCTTCAAGAAAAAAGTAGAGTTGATTTATAGATCCGCTCTCGTGTGTTATAAATGCTCCTGAATCATAACGATTAAAATGGATTGCACCATTCAATTCAGTAAATTGAGGAAAAAGATAATTAAAAGTTTCTAAATCGGACATATGTCCTCCTACTTATAAAACTGTATCATATATAACAGTATTGTACAGATATATGGGAGGTTTTCAGAATGTTTCTTTTCGGTTCAATACTGGTTGGCTTTTTTATCTCATTGATGATTGTTGCAAATGGTCAACTTCAGCTGTTTATTGGTTCAACATGGTCTCTTATTATAATTCACTTTGTCGGGATGGCAGCTTCCCTGGCAATTACTCCAATTAGCAAAAACCGGCAGAATTCTGTCCGAAAAAAGCCTCACCCTTTTATGTTATTAGCCGGTGCTCTGGGAATTATCATAGTATACATGAATAATAGAATTTACGCGGCAGGCGGAGTGGTGCTGACCTTGAGCGGCATGCTGGCCGGGCAAAGTATTACCGCAGCAATCTCCGATTTCATTAAAATCGCCAATATGGGTGGTTCCCACTCATGGAAACATTTTACTGCTCTGACTCTTGTAGTCTGCGGTGGGATTGGAATTGGGCTCTCATCCGGAGTTTCATTTCTCTGGATATTCCTTTCATGGATACCGGGTGGGGTTCTGATGCTGCAGATTCTTATGAATTCATCAGTAGCCGGTTATTATGGACAAACAAGAATGCTGCAGATCAGCTATGCAGTCGGACTTGCAGTAATAATCATCTTTGCAGGTATAACCGGTGAATTGACAGGGTTCACGCTTACGGTTTTTTCCAAAGTGCCAATCCTTGTGCTGTTAGGCGGAGGACTGCTGGGGGTCACTTGTATGACCGGTCAGAATATGCTGTTAAGAAAAATCAGCGCCTTAAAAATGGTACTGGGAACCTACATGGGACAATTTACACTGGGAATCGTGATGGACATGGTAACGGGCAGAGGTTTCGATTTAATATATATACTTGGCATTACATTGATTCTTTCCGGGTTAATTCTTCAGTATTTGGGGAAAAAAAATAACATTGAGAGAGCGATAATCATCAAACAGTAATATTATCAGGATGTTTTATTCTGGTTAAACAGTTTTTTTATTGCCTCAATGATTTCCTGTAAGGAAAGCCCCATCTCTTTATAATAATCAATATCTTTCAGCATTTTTACCGTTATCAAATCGTCCCGTTTAATAACCAGATCTGTTTTTAATAAGTCCGCCACAAAGCAGCCTCGACCAACCATTGAATAGATGAAACCGTCCCGTTCCAGCTGCTCCCAGGCCTTTTTCACCGTGATAATGCTGACCCGCAGCTCCTTTGCAACTGTCCTGATCGGGGGCAGTCCCTGATCGCTGGACAACTCGCCCCTGATAATCTGGCCGCTGATCTGATCGATCATCTGCTGGTATATGGGTTTATCCGAAGTGTTGGATATTACAATATTTATCATACATCCACTTTCTCAAATCTACTTATAGAAATCTTATATGTCATCAATCCCGCCACCATGAATACCACAATTCCTGCAATCAGAATGATAACCTGAGTGCTGACTTTTCCCTCCATAAACATGCGGAATTTTCCGTTGAACATGATAAGCAGTTCCGCAGCTGCTGCAAACAATACGGCTGCAACAGTGGAAACCAGAACAGCCACTCCAAAGTTATAGCCGGTTTTATAGAACATCGGAAACAATAATGCATTCTCCAGGGCAAACATGACAAAAACAAGACCAAAAAAGGCAGCGTTCGTATCAAACCCAAAATTGTCACTTTTGTACAGGACATGATTAAGTATTGCAAAGAGCACAGCCATACTAATTTGAAGCAATTGAAGAATCATAATTGAGGTCATTCTTGCTTTTACAATATCCTTTTTACTGACCGGCAGCATAATGGAGAAGCTTAAATCGTTATTGGATTTGTAGACAGCAAATAGGTTGGAAACGGTTATAAAACAAAAATAGAGCGGCACAAGAAAGAAAATCCATTGCGGAATCAGCATCAGAGCACCGGTAATAACCGGCAGTATATAGTAGAATGGATGAACTGCTAATTTAAACTCTTTATATAACAGATTAAACATGTGCGCTCTCCTTTTTTGCATAGTAGATCATAATCTCTTCTAACGTGGGTACTTCAATAGTCAGCCTATCGAGCCCGTCACAATCAGCAGTTTCCATAAGTCCTGAAAACCCGAATTTGTGTTTTTTGCAGGAGATCATCTTCTTTAAAAGGTCATCGTTCAGCTGTTCCTGAGTACCTTTTACTACTTTATATAAGTCGATAAAATTATCTTTATCGGTACTGGAAACAATCTCTCCATCGTGGATATAGGTAATATAGTCGGCACATTTTTCCAGATCACTGGTTATGTGGGTAGAGTACAGAATACTCTTTTCCCCATCCTCTACCAGATTCTGGAAGATTTCCAGCAGGTCATCACGAGCTGCCGGATCCAGTCCGCTTGTTGGTTCATCAAAAATAAAGAGGCGTGCATTGTGGGACAAAGCCAGTGCAAGGGCATATTTGGCCTTCATACCTTGAGAGAGTTCACTTATTTTCTTGTCCTGATCTATACTGAATTTTTGAGAGTAATCGGCATATACTGCATCGTCCCAGTTGGGGTAGAAACGCTTTACTACGTCAGTTACTGTTTTAACCCGTTTTTTTTCATAATAATCGATCCCGCCGAACATGAGACCAATCTCTCTTTTTAGTTCAATTTCATGCTCTTTATAGACTTTCCCCATGATTTCAACTTCCCCGCTGTCAGCATGCACCATATTCAGTAACGATTTAAGGGTGGTCGTCTTACCGGCTCCGTTAATACCGATAAAGCCCATAATGAAGCCTTTATCAAGAGAAAAAGAGACATCTTTCAGATGAAATTTTTCATAGCGCTTATGTAACTTCTTTACTGTTAATATTGACATAGTAAAATCTCCCCGCACAATATTGTGTATATTGTGCATACCCAATATATTATCCAATATCTAACCACCAAATAAGGATAACTATCATGATACACCGGTCAGGAAGCGGACAGAATTCTTCAAGGACGGCAATGTACTTTAAATCTGGAATCGATTTTGATGCCATTCCACTCCGGCTTCTCTTATAATCTCAGAATCAAGATTCATTGCTCTGGACGGATTATCCCTTCCAATACGCCAGAGATCCTCCTGCGACCAGCCTTTTGAAGCAAGCCAGTTCAGACATTGAATCAAGGTTGAAAAACTGCCTGCCAGATATTCTGAATCACGGCAAACCAGTTTTCCTTCGGGAAGCAAAGTTACCGGAGTTCCAAAAGATTCATAATTCCCCGGTTCACACCCCCCAATGGGAGAAACATCTGATACTGCTATGAGTTTCTCTATTCCTGTTACTGAAACTACCAATCTGATAAATTCTTCGGGAAGATGATAACCATCAGGGATAATCATCGGAGAAGCTTCCGAGGATAATTGGGCAAAAATCGGGTTATGATGTCTGTGTATTTCTGCAGGGCACCCGTTCCCTAAATGTGTAATAAGAGATACCCCCTGATTAACCGCTTTCTGCATTTCTTTGTAACCTGTCATCGAGTGTCCGGAAGAAACAATGATACCGGCTCCTGCTGCAGTTTTGATAATTTCATCAATACCATTGACCTCAGGAGCAACTGTTATAAGTTTTAACGCACCATCGCACAGGTGCAGTAAGTGCTGAAAAAACAGAGTATCGGGTCTTCTGATATTTTCAGGGGGATGAGCACCCCGGGTACCTTCCATAGGAGAGAGAAATGGACCCTCAAGGTGAATTCCGAAAATCAGTGCGCCGTCTGGAGGATTTCTAACCGCTTCTGCTAATGCAGGCAGCACCAGTTCGTAAGCCTCCTCCGCCGCTGATACAACGGTTGCCAGAAAAGCACCGGTACCCTGTTTTAACAGAGCACTGCAAACCTTTTCAATATCATCCCGGGTAAGTTTCGGGGATGAAAAATCCACCCCCGCATATCCGTTTACCTGCAGATCAACAAATGAAAATTTCATTTGGATAGCAACGAAGCTGCCGGTTTGTCGAGAAACAGATGACAATCACTATGGCTTTGCAGAATTGATGCCGGAACACTATTTGTTATTGTTCCTTCCACTGCCCCGCGTACCGCTTCCGCTTTACGTTCATCAGGAACGGTGCATACAACACATGCAGATTTCATAATATATTTTATACTCATAGATATTGCTGTTTCCGGTACGTCTTCAAAGGTAGGGAACCATCCTTCACCAAACTGCTGATTTCTACAGCCCTCATCGAGGGTTACAATAATATAGGGTTCTTCAGTCTCAAAATCAGCTGGCGGATCATTAAAAGCCAGATGTCCATTTTCACCAATTCCTATACAGGCAACATCAATAGGGGTTTCACGGATAAGAGTACTAAGCCGGCGGCACTCAGCATGCGGATCATCATCACCATTAACATAATGGAACATCTTTAAATTCGGTAATTTCTCTACAAAACGTTCTTTCAGGTACTTCCTGAAACTTGCGGGGTGTTCATCCGAAAGTCCAATATATTCATCAAGATGGAAAACTGTCACTTTTTCCCAGGATATTCCCTGTTCAGTTACGAGACATGACAGCATATCAAGCTGACTGGCCCCTGTTGCAACAATCAGACCAGCTGATCCTTTCTCCATGATCACAGATTTCAGGCTCTCAGCAACCTTTCGGGCAGCGGCCCTACTCATCTCCACTTTTGTCTCTAAAACATTAATCTGCATGATTACTCCTCTGGTTTACTGTAGTATTATTTTATGGTTATTTCAAATGGTCATATATGAAAAACATAAGAATTATCGCTTATCATTAACTCATTATTAATATGTATATTATAATAGATTAACTGAATCCAAAAACTTCTGACAAATCGAAGTTTGCATAGTAAACTTCTAAAAATTTATTTCAGCTTTTTTATAAAGAAGTATAGATTGAGAGGAGTTTTCAAGTGAATCAATTTTATAGAGATCTGGATACTTACAGCGATATCGTGGATTTTTCTGGGAAAATGAAACATCAATCTCCGGTATCACCAGGAGAGGATACACAAAGAAAAATCCGTAAGGTTCTTGGTTTTAACAAACATCCGGAAGCACCAAAAGATGTCCGGATTGAACAATGCTGGAGCGACAATGATCTTGATTGTGAAGAAATTTCATGGTCTGCAGGATATGGTCCCCGAACAAAAGCCTGGCTTTACCTCCCTAAAACTATTAATAAGCCCGTACCGGGAATCCTGGCACTTCATTGCCATAGTGGAATTAAATACTTCGGGAAAGAAAAAATCGCCAAAGGGCCAGTCGAAGCAGCACAAGGGATAAATCAATTATGGGATCATTATTATGGTGGCCGTCCATATGTAAATGCTCTTGCCCGTGAAGGATTTGCGGTATTGGTTCATGATGTTTTTTCCTGGGGAAGCAGACGTTTTTCTCTTGAAGCTATGGGTCAGGATATCCTATCGATAGTCGACGCATCTGAATCTGTGTGGGGTCATGACCGGGAATCCGATTTTGGTATGGATCAGGATGTAAAAAGGTATAATAGAGCATCTCAATATCATGAACCCACACTTGAAAAGTACTGTAATCTTTTAGGCAGTACCTATGCCGGTATTATAAATTATGAAGATAGAGTAGCTGTCAATTATTTACTGTCCCGCAAAGAAGTTGATTCTTCCCGGATTGGCTGTATCGGTCTGTCAGGCGGAGGTTGCCGTTCCGGTTTACTGCAGGCGGTTTGTAATAATATCAAGGCGGCAGTAATAGTGGGGATGATGTCTACCTATGCAGAGCTGCTTGATCATTGTGTTCAATCTCATACATTTATGCTTTTTCCGGCAGGATGGTCTCGTTTGGGGGACTGGCCGGATCTTGTAGCTGCCAGAGCTCCCTCTCCATTGCTTGTACAGTATGATATAGATGATGCCCTTTTCCCATTAAGCGGGATGAAACTGGCTGATCAATGTTTACAGCAGCACTATTCAAGATCAGGTTCTCCCAGGGCATATGAAGGACAGTTTTATCAGGGTTCCCATAAATTTGATCTGGAAATGCAGCAGAACGCCTTTTCATGGCTAAAGTCTCAACTAGGAGTCTGTCGGACTTATCAGCATTCAGATTAAAATCTGAATTTTCCGATTGAAAAATCACTGGATTTGCCCATATTTTGTGTTGCAATCGCCTGATAATCCAATTATCAGATCAGAAGTTTTTTATTAATAAAAAACTTCAAATTCAAAACAGCGTTTTGAAACAATTGACATCAAAATCTTGTCTGTATCCAATGGTTTTTCACTTCGAAATCCTAAGTCCGACAAACTCCTAGTGAATTAAAATTACTGATCCTTTTCTGATGAAAAACTTAGTGGGCACCATTCACAAACACGATTAGCGATCTTTACATCCTAACGATAAGCTTCCTCTTTATTTTCTAAAATTACCGTGTCTCCTGAAGCATTCAAGAGAATACTCAAACGATTCCTGTGTGGCACCGATTGCATTGAGAAACCGGTATTCAGCGGCTATTATCCCGCCCTGCGGTGTTCCCCATTTGCTAAGAAGGTCAATCACCTCCTGCTCGATCAGTTCCCGGTTACCAGTGGGCAACGTCTCCTGAATATCAACAGCAACATCAAATGCTATCTTTCCGGCATATTTCTGCCCAATCTCATCAATACCCAGCAGTTTTGGCTGATGGATATTCACTATATCAACACCAAGGTCAACAAATTCATCCATAATATCATTGATTTTACCGCAGCAATGGAAATCGCAGTAAATCCCGTTCCTGTGCATTTCATCAATCAGGATCTTGTACCGGGGTTTGAAGACCTCCCGCCAGAGATCAGGAGATATCATAAGATTGTTTTGCGTACCCCAGTCATCAGAAATTTCAATAGCGTGAATACGTCCTTTACCCAGTTCGACGACCTGTTTTACTATTCCCATTTGAAATTCGAGCAGTCTGTCACTAAGTTCCTCAATCTTTTCCCTATCAATATACAAATCCATAAGGGTATTCTCAAACCCCCGTACATGATGCAGACGTTCAAATATGCAGTATTGGGAATTTAACTGTACCCACAGGTTATCCTTCCCGGCCAGTACCAGTGCCTCCTCAAGACCGTCGAAACGACCCTCGGCAAAAGGATCCGGCATCCGGTATCCAGGGTAATCTTCTTCCCAATCCTTTATGGGATGGTCAATCGGCTGCCCCAATCCAAGGGCATCACCATCCAGGTTCTCCCATAGAGTTCCCCACTCATCCCGTTCTCCAGAAGTAATAACCACTTTCTTACGCATGTCCGGAACATTTAATACAGCAGTATCAGCCCGTAATGTCCGCGGTTTCTGAAGAAAAAGGCGTATGATATCACTATTCCCAAGGGTCGGGTACTTAAGCGCAACCCGTTCGGGTGAAGTAAAATCAACGCTTCTTTTAACAATTTCATAACTTGTCACAATTTAATTTCCTATTCTTTCATATGGAGATGCACCGCAGCTGTCCTGAATGTGCGCGGCAGTGCCAGTATTTTCGGGTTCTTCCCTACATACTTTTCTGCATCCTTCAGCGCCTCTTCAATGGTAGTACGGGTTTTCATGCCCATACCGCGGGCAAACCCCGGTTCATAAGCTCCTACACAATAGACAGCCGAAGTATGCTTTTCTGCAAGGTGTCCGCAGCTCATCATACTGAAGGCATGATAGGGGTGATAGGCAAAGTTGAAGCGGTACTGATCGGTATAGTGTTTCTGCATGGCAAAGTGTTCACCATGCTCTGCCATATCAGGCAGCTGGTTGTGGTAATCCTTGAGAAACAGTTCATATGTCTCACGATATGAAGGGAACTCCTCATCATGGAAATACCCGTTGCAAATAGAGGAAAATATCATGACACAATTTTCCTTCATTACCCGTTTATGGCGTATTATCTGGGCGGAAGCTGCCTGCATGATAAATATGGGATTTGTACCCATTCCGTTGCCGTAATGAAAATTCTGGGGCATTCCGAAAATCATGACATCATATTTCTCATCAGCAAAGTATACATTTGTCCGTTTATCAGCCACTTCCCAGGCTATCGGCTGCATTTCAGCCGCATATCCGGAAAATACTGCTATTTGCCGGCCCTTGGTATCAAGGACTGCATCACTCATAAAGAACTTCTTTCCCATACAGGATTCCATATGCATGCTGATGGAATCAAATTTTCTCCGCATCAGGCTCTCTTTACTTACCGGGGTAAAATCTTCTCTGTGCATCACATCGGGAACATGGTGGGAAGCAATTGAACGCCAGTGTGTTATTCCTGTCGCTGTATGTTTATACCCGCCGGAGTATCCGCCATAGGGATTCCCCAGAGTATGCCCGATACAAACAGTCAGGTCTGCCTCAAAAACCACTTTATTTACAATCACCGGATTATTCTGGTCATCCACACCCAGATCGACTAAATTGTCATAGTCTTCACTGTCATGGTTGGTTATCTGCCCCGTCCACCAGAATCGGTTAAACAGTACATCACCCAAAATGCGCTGGATTTCTTTCTTTGTATTTTTCCGGTGCAGTCCGTTACTGCATACCATGTGTATATCTGCAAGCTGAACTCCGGCTTTCAGGCACTCATCAACAACTATCTGAATGGAAACTTTACGGTGTGCGGTTGCATGCTCTCCGCCCTTAACGCGATCGGGGAACACAATCACCACTTTCGATCCTTCAGAAACCAATTTTTCTATGGGATCCATTCCAATAGGATTCAGAATAGACTTTCGTGTCTCTTCTTCAACTTTATCAAATGGGATAAAGTCCGGATCGGCAACTGTTTCCCCGGGTACAAATACATCCGTTCTGTCACCCGGTAGTTCGGCCGACATCAACCCCTCTCCATATTCAAAAGCTACCAGTATTTTATCGATCTTTTTCTCCTAACATTTAGCAAAAACTTCAAAACCCAATTTTTGAAAAACTGTCTCATTTTCCAAAATAGGTTGCGATTATTTCCAGGTATTCATCGGGATAGAACCCGATATCACCAGTAAATCTGGTCAGAGCTATCAGCCCGCCGTCGATTTCGTCAATAGAAGCCAGCATTTCGGCATTATCCACTTTCAGCCCGCCGCCGTAGACGACATCCAATCCGCCTGATATCTCTTTCACAAACCCGGCGATTTTCCTGATGTAATCCCGGTCAGGGGGAGTTTTGCCGGGTCCGATAGCCCATACTGGCTCGTAGGCAATGGCGACCTTTGCTGTGTCGACCCCTTCGAGTCCGGTAAGTATCTGATCTCTCAGTACTTCCTGCCACCCAGCCTGCTCCTCGGCTTTTTCCCCAATGCAGTACAGGACATCCAGACCGGCCTCCACAGCACGTTTTACTGAGCTGTTCAGCAGTTTGTTTACCACAGAAGTATCGTTTACTCCCCCGGCATTCAGCACCTCCAGCTTATCCCTGCGTTCCTCGCAGTGACCGATGATAGCAGATTCACATCTCATCGCTCTGACAGCATTAGCTGTTAAATTAGTGGTGAAGGCACCGAAATTGCCACCTTCTGCCGTGTCGTCACGATAAACACCCTGGGAACCGACTCTGATTAGCGAATCCTCTGAACGGGCTTCTGCAGCTCCGATCAGGTGGGCTTCGGGAAAGAACATAGTAAAATCAACATCGTCATCCCGATACTTTTTCAACCCCTTATCGGTGCCCCGGATAATAGCCCGGGCCCAGTCAACCATGGGAGCGATCCGGTTTATTCCATGGAAATGTACCGGAATATCAAACCGTTTCAGATTAAGATAGATATGTTTCATATTTCCTTCCTTTTTATGAGACCTGCAGCCTGGAAAAATTCAGCTCCGCGCCCGGCACAGGTTGCAGTATCAGGTTCCGGCAGAGCTTCCAGACACAGAAAACCGCGGTAATCAATCTCCCGGAGTGTCTGTATTATGGATTCCATATCAAGATGCCCCATTCCCGGCGCCAACCGGTTTGAGTCGAGAAAATGGACATGCCGCAGATAATTCCGGCAATACCGAAAACTCTCATGAATGGAGACATCCTCAATGTTCATGTGGAATGTATCCAGCATAAGATACAGCGGCAGGCCGCTTTCACGTATATAATCACAGGATTCAATGCTGCTGTTCAGTGTATTGATTTCATACCGATTGATGGGCTCAACCATCAGTGGTACTCCGCATTCCTCACTTACGGGCAGGATTTTTTCGATCGTATCGGTAAAGCGGTCCAGTGTTTCCTGAACCGTTTCGCCCGGTACATTATTACCCCTGACCAGTCCAAGGGATACCATACCGCCTGCTTCAGCTGCGTACCGTATAATCCCATCGAGCCTTCGGATCACTTCCCTGCGTATTTCAGGATCCCTGTCGGCCAGAAACAGTCCCTCGCCAGCCAGGGCTGCGGGCATGACTGCACCCACCCCGAGATCATGCTCGTGAAGCAGTTTAAGAGCTTCCCGGCTGACTTCGGCATCAGGGTCTTTTACAAACAGGTCCACTCCCTTGTATCCCAATCCGGCAATAAGCGGTATATTTTCGACTATATTGTTCGAAAAAAGAATCGGGGCACCTGGTGGTGCATCGAACAGGGATAACGAGACCGATGGTTTCATCATATATTTTATCCTTGTGTTTCAATTTTACTGAAGTAGAAAAACCTCTGTACTAATTACCGTTTCTTTCTGCTAACTGTTTCAACAATCGTATATAAAGCAACTTCACCATTGATTTTTCCCGTTTTTCGATTTGCTGAAAGGATATTGAATCCATCAGATTCCTGAAAACATGAAATCTGGCTTGGTCCGCAATCTGCATCAATAAGAAACTCTTCAATTTCATTATTATTTCCGCTTCGCAATATGAGAAGTTTCATATCATCTTTTCTATATCCTAAAATAAAAGAGGGTATGGTATTAATAAGACCACCCCAGAGCACATGCCCAAATTCTATTTCCCGGGAGTAAATTTCAGAAAAGTGACCATCTATATTCTTTAATATCTTCAATTGGTTGCCGTGAAATGGAGTTATAACAGCAAACTCCTGATCACCATCATCATCAATATCAAAAACAGCCATGTCACTTGCGGGAAAATCAAATAATTTGTAGGGCGAAAACCCATCATTAATATCATCAGGTAAAGGAATAATCCAGCACCCCGAATCACTTGAAATAAGGTAGGAATCTTTCCCCTGATTTATAATTTTTGAAAAACCATGATTTCTGTAGAGTCCATCCATGATTGTTCTTACACCTGTAAGTTCGAATGTTTCCGGATCTAAATTACCCATAATAATTTTTCCAGGTTGTGACCAGTCGTCTATTCTCTCTTTTGATCCGCAGAGCGTAGCTCCAATGAAGTAGAGATTGCTGCCGACAGAAAAAATATCCATACGATGCAGAAATGGAATAGTCTCAATGGAGTGCATCCACCACTCACCCTCTACATCCCGCTTGACATAAACCAATTCTGCTTTTTCAGCAGCAAAAACCGGTATAAAATTACTGATTGCGAAAAAAACATTCTCATCTGTTGGATGAGGACATAAGTCGGTAGTACCCCCAGGGTTATTATGGATAACTTTTTGACTATGATCCGAAAGCTTGTAGTACTTGCATTCCCCAAAACCTTCTGAAGCGACAATCAATCCCTCAGGTTTCTGAAGGCCATGAACTGCTGTGGCATATACTCTTTCAATTGAATCCAAAATCTTCTTATTAACTAGCATCCAGTAATCCTTTTATGCTTTTGAGCTTCCAGAAGCTTTTCTTTCATTCATTTTTTACCCCCGATTTTTTCCTGGTAAAAATAAGAGCCGGGGCCATATTTCCTGGTATAATGTTTTTCTGTCATATACTGAGGTAATTTGATCTCCTTACCAGCTAAATCCTGAGTATATTTAGCCATTTTTGCCAATTCCTCAAGAATTACACTATGTTCCACAGCGCTTACGGCATCTTTACCCCAGGTAAAGGGTCCGTGTCCTGCAGCGAGCACGGCACACATCTCCAGGGGATTACGTCCCGAAAAAATTTTGCAAATCTGTTTTCCCAGATTGCGTTCATACTCGGTCTCAACTGCTTCAGCCGGGAGGTAATCGACACAGGGAATCTCTCCATAAAAATGGTCAGCATGCGTTGTACCCATAACCGGTATTGGTCTGTTGGCCTGGCTCCATGCGGTAGCCCACGTTGAGTGTGTATGGGCAATTCCACCAATCTCAGGAAAAGCTGCATAGATTTCAAGATGAATATTCAAATCTACAGACGGCAGCAGGCCTCCTTCAACCAGGTTGCCCTGGTAATCAACCACGGACATGTCATCAGCACTTAATTGATCATATTCAATCCCTCTCGGTTTAATAACCACCAGTTCATTCTCCCGATCAATAGCACTGACATTTCCCCATGTGTAGATAACAAGTTTACGCCGCACCAGTTCGATATTCGCTTGATAAACTGTATCTTTCAATTCTTGTAGATTCATATCATTCATTCCTTTGACTAAAGAAAGGATTTGTATGGGACATTTGGTTCGTCCAACTCAAAAGCATCAGAAAATCCGCGCTCAAACATAAAGCGTTTTTTATCTTTATCATCCGGGTAGACATACCCACCACCTACTTCCCAGAGGAATACCGAAAATTTATATCCCAGTCGGTCTTTACGATAATTGTATACCAGCTCAACCTCCTTTGGATCGCCCAGCATATTGGACCAGATATCGTAATGAAAAGGGATAAGTATTTTTGCATCCAGATTTTCTGCTATACGGCAGCAGTCAACAGAAGTTACTTTATCAGAGCAGCCTATTGGATTTTCACCATAGGAGACAAGAACAACATCAATATCATGATCTTTCCCATGTTTCACATAGTAGTTTGACATATGAGAATCTCCGCTGTGATATAAATTTCCACCGGGGGTTTTTATGATGAAATTGACCGCACGGTCGTCCATGTCATCAGGCAGTATTCCACGGATATCTCCTGCAGGTGGTGCAGTTATTAACGCGGTTCTGTCAAATGAATCTACAGCAACGATTTCCAGGTCTTTTATCCTGATACTGTCACCAGGCCTGACAATTTTTATTCGATCTTCCGGAACACCCCATTTGCGCCAAATGTTGGCACTGAATTCAGGACCGATAAAGGGTGCATCGGTATTTTTAACTATAGCAGCAGCTACATATGGATCTATGTGATCCCGATGGAAATGAGTGGAAAGAACTGCATCCATTTTGGTAATAGCAAACGGATCTATAACCATTGGTGATGAACGGGCATTCGGCTGCCACTGCCGGCTGCCTACCATACGAGCCATCTGAAAATCCTGTCCCTGCCCCCATTCGGGAGGAGCGGGAAAATTCCTGGTCTGCTTACCGGTATCCAGCCACAAGTCGATAATTATATTGCAGTCTGCTGGGGTTTTAACCCAAATTCCTGTACAGCCGAGCCACCACATCGCAAAGGTATCCGGTTTAACCTCTTTTTCGGCAATTGCCTCATTGAGGAACGTCCCCCACTCGGGAAACACATTGTTTATCCATGTCTGTCTGTCCAGATCTTTGATATTCACATCATTTATCATAGTTAGCTCCTGTCTCCGGATTTTGGTCGCCGGAATCGTAGTTTTTCTTTTAGTTGTTTATTTGAAGAGACTGCACTGAAAATTATCAGAGCTGCGGCAAAATAGATAAACAAGGTTCCAATTGAAACCTGCTGCATACTCTGGATAAAACTGCCATAATAGATAATTGAACGCCGCAGGTTATCCTCGATTATCCCTCCAAGAACAAAAGCCAGAATGAATGGGGAAATCGGATACTTATTTTTATCCAGAATATAACCTATTATTACAAATCCCATGAGGTACAGAAGTTCAAAAGTGTTATTATTGAGGCTTATAACACCAGTCACACAAAACATACTGATAATTGGAAATAGATAATATTTGGGTACTTCGATAATTTTTGCCATATATTTTATGGTGAGTATCTGGTAGAGAAACATAAAAATATTTGCTACAAAAACAGAAAATATTATTGATCTAAACAGAATCGGTTGGTTCATACTTAACAATGGTCCTGCTGATATACCCTGCAAGGTTAAGGCACCCATAATAATTGCTGTAGTTGTATCCCCCGGGACTCCTAATGCAAGCATCGGGATTAAAGCTCCCCCTGTTGTTGCGTTATTAGCACTTTCGCAGCAGAAAATACCTTCAGCACATCCGGTTCCAAACTTTTCCGGAGTCTTTGATGTCCGTTTTGCCTGTGCATATGAGACAAGACTTGCTGCTCCGCCACCCATTCCCGGCAAAATACCGATAATGGTTCCCAGAAAGCTTCCTTTCAGCATTGTTCCCAGGTTTTCCCGGATATCCTTTCCCTTGGGTACATAGAATATCCGTTTCCTGATTTTCACGGGTTTGATAATATTCTTAATTTTACCGATTGAATTCAGAATTTCCGGCAATGCAAAAACACCAATTATTACAACTATCAAGTTAAAACCATTCTCAAGATTATAATTTCCAAAACTGAAACGTGCTGCCACACCGTCAACAGGACTCATACCCACTGTTTTAAGCAGAAGACCGATGCATACTGCTATCAATCCTTTCAATACCCGGCCATTCATCAGGACACAAACCAGAACAAGTGATAATGTAGCTGTCCCAAAATACTCCCAGGGGCCGAATCCTATCGCGATATTAGCAAGAACGGGAGCCAGTGTAAGCAGAAAAATACAGCTGAATATACCGCCAAAAAAGGAGGCGAAGGCTCCATAGGAAAGAGCTTCAGTTCCCCGACCCTGTTGGGCCATCGGATACCCATCAAAGGTGGTGGCAACAGAAGCTGCTGTACCGGGAATCCTTAGAAGAATTGCAGATACAAGCCCTCCGGAAACACAGCCCATATAGAGCCCCATCAGGAGGCATACTGACGGCAGCACCTCCAGTGTAAAAGTAATGGGTATGGCTAAAGCTACCGCGATCGGTGCATTCAATCCAGGAATACAGCCAAACAGGTTTCCAACGGCAACACCGATAAAAACCAGCATAAGATTTTGAAGAGTTAATATATTAGCAAAAACTTCCAACATATGTGTTACCTCCCCCTATAACCATTTAAGGATACCCAGAGGTAACCGTATGTTCAGGGCATCTGAAAAAAGAAAATAAACCCCCAAAGTCACTGCAAGAGCCCCCAGGGCAGTTATCAGGTTACGTTTTACGGTCATCATATGATCCTGCTGGATGTAGTACAGATATTGTGTTAATCCATACATGTATGCGGCTGTCATAATCACAAACCCAATTTGCTTTATTAATAGGATATAAGCTAAAGTCAACAGAAGGTAAATCAAACGGGAACCTTTAAAAATCTCAGTAAAAACAAACTGTTTCTTAAATAGCTCCTTATCTTTCATGACAATTACTGCCCTTATAACCATAAATATTATCAACAAGATTATGACAATTCGTGGAAAAAGTGCCGGACCACCCGATTTATCGATAATACTGACCGGGAAACTGGAGGTCATAAAAAACATGCCTATTGCAGCCAGTACGGTGATTCCCATGAAAATTAATTCACCCATTTTTTCCTTCCTTTTGCGGTCAAATAGAGTGACAGCTGAAATACAGCTGCCACTCTTCCGGTATAGGCAGCTACCTATTCTCCTATAATCTTTTTTGCAACTTCCTGGAATTTAGCATAGGTAAGTTCCATACTTTTTGTATACTCTTCAACAGTTGTGTGGGCTGGACTGTAAGCCAGAGCCTGCAGCTCATCAATACACTCCTGATCATTTGCCGCTTGATAAATCAGGTTGTTAATATATTCGACAACAACTGCCGGTGTGTTCTTCGGAGCCCACACACCAAAAGCCTGTTTTAGGTATTCGTAATTAGAAAACCCTGCTTCGGTAAATGTCGGAATACTTTCAAATCCTTTAATGGGCACATCACTGATGATTCCCAGACAACGGAACTGATCGCTTTCGATGTATTGTTTAACCGCACCAAATCCATCAATGTAACCGTCAATTCGACCACTGAGCAGCTCGGGGGCTTTTGAAGCACCAGCTAAATCGACTTTGTGGAATACGATGTCCTTCTGCATCTCAATTTCGATAATGGCAAAAAGAGGCAAAGTACCGGTAACCGACCCCATTTTGAGAGTTTCGGGATTTGCTCTGGCAGCCTTTATCAGATCATCCATTGTCTGGAATTCTGAATCGGCGTTTACTACCACTGCCAGTGTTGAATCCAGCCACTGTCCAATAGGGGCAAAGTCTTCATACGTAAAATCAGCAACTCCAAGACCATACTGCATTGGATAACCGACAGGCTGCATGATAATCATTGAACCATCGGGGTCTGATTTCATCACCTCTTTAGCACCGGTTTTACCACCTGAACCGACAATATTGGTTACTTTAACTTCAACATCTGAATACCGGGTCATATACTTAGCAAAAATCCGGGCCGGGATATCACTGTTTCCACCAGCTGAAAAGGGTACAACAAATGTTATATCTTTTGCAGGAACATAGTCTCCGTCCACTTCGACAGAAGCTGCTTCTTCATCAGCACCGCCGGAGGCAAAAGCCCCAAACTGCACAATTATCAATACCAAAAAAATCATCAATACATTTCTAAATTTCATAGACATTCTCCTTTTGTTTTTCATGATAATAGTTCTCCTAAAAACTAAATTTATATAAAGCAACCTCCCTTCCTGTTGCTTGTTCACTTAAGATTTCATTGGTTTCATCAACAGTTTTGCAACCAGCTTTACATCTCTGAAGAGAATACCGGTTCCAGAATCAATCCCAATCGCTGAAACTGTTCCAAAGGTGCATCTGCTTCAATCATCTTTTCTATGAGAAGTCTTTCCATATCTTTCTCAACAACCTGATCTTCAACCCGATACCTCTGTTCAGGGTCAAGCTGCAGATCAAAAAGCTCATTGTTAAGATATTCAGTCTGAGTCCTTGATTTTCCCTTCATTTTCAAAATCGGGCTATCTTTCAGAAATTTCCATTCGGGTCTACTCAGTGAAGCCTGAGATAACTGCGATGTGCTAAATCGGCTAAACATATTGGTCGGCATGAGTGTATACATGTTCAGCGGTGTGTTGGATTCATCTGCCGGGGCACGCATATACACATACCGTCCATCGGTAATATTGATCTGTTCTCCGAATATACCGAACAAAGCCGCTTCCCTAACCGGAATATCCGATTCGATAGTATTACGCAGGGGCTTACCCTGGGTACTTTCAGGAATCGATTGATTGAAATAATCCAGGATGGTTGGAGCGAAATCGATAGTCTGAACCAGGGCACTACGCCGTTCGCCGGTCCTGCAACTGCGCGGATCCCAGATATACAGAGGTGTATGAGAAATTTCTTCAAACATCGGGATACCGTTCTTTCCCCAGAAGGCATGTTCACCCAACAGGAATCCATGATCTGTACCAACTATCAGAAGAGTATCCTTCCACATATCAAGAGCATCCATTGTATCCAGCAGCCTACCGAGATTTTCATCACACATGGATACACGAGCCCGATACAAATTCCTGACATGTTCTACCGTTTGCTCATCTTCATCGCATATACCCCGCGGCCAATCATACAGCTCTCCATTGTAGGAATCATCATACAGGTTTTTGAATCTTTCCGGGACGATAAACGGCTCATGCGGGTCAAAAGTTTCAATCTGCAGAAACCAGTTATCTTCGGTGTGATTATTCTGGATGAATTCGAGTCCAAGGTTAAATGTTCTGTTTTGCGGGTAATCTTCCTCTTGGACAAACTGTTTTCGGTTAACCCAGTCATATCGCCATACAGGGGCTACCCTGCTGCCGTCGGGAGTCATGGGGGTTTTTTCTACAGGCGGGATTTCCGGATCTTTTACTTCACCCTTCCAATGGTCACCCTGCTGTCCCCGTATACCTTCCCAGGAGCTGTAACGCGTGTGATATGTTGCCCCTCCATCTTCCCAGTAGTGTGCGTGATCTGTTACAAGATGTGTATAAATGCCTGCTTTAGACAGCTGTTCCGGCATGGAGTCATCAAATGGTTCGAGAGGTCCCCAGTTTCGATGCATGAAATTGTAGCGCCCGGTATGCAGCTCCCTTCGGGCGGGCATGCAAGGCAGACTTCCGGCATAACAGGTATCAAAAATTACCGTTTCCTGCTCCAGGCGTCTGAAGTTAGAGGCAAGAGTTTTTCTGTCCCCATAGCTTGGAAGATAGTGTCTGTTAAGGCTGTCAAATAGTACCAGAATTGCTTTCATACCCAATACATCTCACTTTTTTCCGAATGATTACTTTTCTAAAACCTGCCTGAAATCAATTAACAAATTTGTATTCTGTTTTTCCGCATATATATGCCCACTTCATCAAACTTGTATTGATAGTAGCACCACTCTTTTCAGCTGTCTAATAATACTTATTCATGGGGTATAACTATTGGTTATGGGGAGATGGTATAAAATATTGGGCTCAGAGGTTCCCAACTACTGTACTGAATCGTTAATAGTTTCCCCCGGGTGTATTAGGGACGATCTTATCGATCAATTCTATCAGACGTTTTACCGAAGGTTTCAACAGGGCCGATGTATGATAATACACTGCCGTTGCATATGATTTTCCCGGAGAGACTCCCTTGAGCATAGTTATGTTATAAGAATCCATTACTGGTGAGAGAATATTGGGCAGCACGGTCAGGGCCTGGCTTTCGGTAATTATTTTTCGCGCTATAGAGAGACTTTGTGTTTTGATGAAAGAATTGGCTTTAAGCAAATCAAATCCATCAAGAAGTGCACGGTATTCATCAAGCTGAAACAGAACCCAGGGATAATCATATAATTGCTCTGCTCCGATTTGTTCAGAGGAAAACAGCGGATGGCTTTTGTGTGCATAGACTGCTTTGGTGATAGTAATCATCTCTTTATAGATTAGATTGGAGTTCTTTTCAGCCGGCATCCTTCCTATAGCAAGATCCATTTTTCCATTGAGAATTTGTGTCTGGAGGTCAACCGGTGATCCACTTGAGACAGCTATCCGTAAATTGGGATATTCACGCTGCAGCTGGATAATTGCGTCAGGGAAATAAACATAGTTCCAGAATGTTCCAATTCCCACATTTAAATTGAGGGTTGAAGCTTCCCACATGCTTTTAATAGCGCTTTCCGCATTCTCCAACTCCTTATCTATAAGACAAACATGGGTATATAGCTGCTTACCATATTCAGTAGGTATTACTCCCCACAGCTCTCTGGTAAACAGAGGTACTTCGAAATGGCTTTCCAGAGTTTTTATGCTCTTTGACAGAGCCGGTTGACTGATATTGAGAATCTTGGCAGCCTTGCTGATATTACCCGAATCAACGATTTGCTTAAACTGGTGAAGCATTCGCAACATCTTACATCTCTCCCAATGTTTTTTTCATTTCACAATATGATAGCTTACTTTCCCGGGGTTCACAATTGTATTAGTGCAAAGTACGCAATTGTATGCTTTAATTACATGAGGCGCTCTCAAAAATAGGTATTTTTGAAAGCGCCTCACTTCATCATTAAATTGATTACGTAATAATGTTGTTTTTCCGGTACTTCGGGGTCCGAAAAGAAACAGAGATTTTTTTTCGATCAAATTACGTAAGTCAAGTATACGGTTATACATATATTATGCATCACATATCACTTGTCGTGCAAATACAACACCCGTTCCGATGTTTTTGCTGTAAATTCATCGGAGTGTGTGTCGATATTGCAGAATATTCTAAATAGGTTGCTGCACAACAACTAAGGCTGACCTTCGGTAGATTACATAAAATCATTATATATTTGCAAAATTTATATATACTTACACCTATTCTTTGCATTTATGCACTTTTTAGCAAGCTTAGTGTCTATTCATAGCATATTAGTTATGAAAAACCAGTCTGCATGGGAGATGTAATGGAAAAATATATCTGGGAACATCAGAATTAGCCCAATATTACTTTTAATACAACTGCAACCGAAAAACTGCTCCATCGTATTCATTACCTACAGGGGACATTAGATGCAACGGCGTTGACAGTTGATACTAGTTGTAAAATCTGAATCTGGGGGACGAAGCACATCCTACGAAATGACTACATTTTTGCGGGATTTACTTGATAGGAAGGAAATCCTCAAAAGTACATTACTTATGTGTCATATCCAGGTTTCCAATAAAGAGTTCAGAACCTTGCCCTACAAGTCGGGCAAAGATTTTCTATTGAAGATTTTCACCTGTATTGCGGATATAACTGTCAAACTCTTTACTTCAATCCCAGGCGTTCAAATTGTTCTTCGGGACAATCAGTTTTTTCCATTGCGTCTACCAGCATCTCCCGCATGCGGTCTTCAATATCAGTACCGCATAAGTCGTTCTGCTGATGATAATCATTTATTATATTGAAACATTTATTCTCAAAGATCTCTTCATTAATTCCAAATTCGGGAATACCGGGCACCTGCAGAACCGGAATGTCAGTATACGGTAAAAAATGACTTAACTGCGCGTCTTTCATCCGATTCGGGTTCATACGATGATGATATTCGGTGGGCATCAGAAAGTACTGATACAAGGGACTATTGTCACTGGAAGCAGGACCGCGGAAATATACATGCTCACCATCTGTTACACTGACAGTTTTACCATACCAGCCAAAGAGAGCGGTATCATGTTTCTGAGGAGTATTAAACTCTGCGATATCCAGAAACGATCTGCCGTGAATCGCATGATCTGTCTTTACGTTAAAAAACTCGGTTAACGTGGGAAACATATCAATATTCTGGGTCAGCTGGCTGCGTCGTTCACCGGCATTCTTACTGCCCGGCAGATGTACGAACAGCGGGATATGAGCTATCTCATTCCAGGCATGACAGGCATTCTTACCCAGATGCCCGTGTTCACCGAACATAAGCCCGTGGTCGGTAGAAAGTATGATCAGTGTGTCATCCCAGCCATTCTGTCTGTCTATTTCATCCAGCAGTTTACCCAGCCATTTATCAAGCATCTGCAGCAGATTTGCATATTTTCTCCTATCCTCATAGAATACATCTATTCTTTTTTGGTCTGTTCCGTCCGGAAGAGTATTAATCGGAAAACTATCTTTTAGCTCATCAGTATAGAGAGTGTCATATTCATCGGGATAATCCATAGGAGAATGGGGATCAAATGGTTCTACCCACAGTAGATAATTATCCGAGTCTTCATTCGTTTTCAGCCACTCCGCAGCTCCTTTCAATGTCTGGGGAGTCGGAAAATCAAGATCTGTCTTAAATCGCGATCGATTACGGTCTTCAATATCCTTATTCCATATTAAGGCAGGATCAAGGCTGTCCCCGGTACGGATCGCTGCGGGCATGGGATCAAATTCCTGACCCCGGTAAGCCTGCCAGGAACTGAAGGAAGTAGCATAAAACTCCCCGCCACCCTGAAAATAGTGATAATGATCAGTCTCAATGTGACTGTGAATACCTGCTTTGGCAAGTACATGAGGAAGACAGATGTCAAAGGGTTCCATCCCTCCCCATCCTCTTTCCAGAAAATTATATCTGCCGGTTATCATATCCCTTCTGGCGGGCATGCATGGAGCTGATCCAAGCCAGTGATTATCAAAAACAATGGATTTCTCAGCAAGTCGGGACATGTTGGGAGTCATTACTTCTTCACAACCATAGGGACCCAAAAAATGCCTGCACAAGGTATCAAACAAAATTACAATAGCTTTCATTGTTAATCCTTTATTTTATCTTTTGCATTACCAAAACTAATCCAGGCTTATTATTTAATGGCATGAAGAAAGCCGTCACTGGCTAGTGCATAAACAAATCTTCCATAAATACACAGAGTTGACTCTTCCATTCGATGCCCCATTTTATACACCCATAGGGGTTCTCCCGTTTCCGGGTTCAAACAGTGCAGGAACGGCATGGTCCCTGAGGCTATATAGAGATGATCTGTGGAAGCTGCCGGAGCGGAAAGTCCTCCGCCGTCGGGGTATATCCACAGGATATCAGCTGTTTCGGGGTCCACACAATAAAGCTTTGTATGCAAAGGGACTCCATGCAGCCCTAACCCTGCCCGGGTAGAAAAATATGCCTTGTTATTCCTGAAACAGGGCGAGGCGTTAAAATCGGAGTAATTACCCTTCTCAATCTCGTTGTGATTCCCGGAGCAGAGTACTTCCCCGGTTTTGGCATCCATTGCCATAAAAATGTTTTTATGATGGGGAACATAGACTTTCCCCTGATAAGCAATCAATGTTCCCGAATCCAGACGTATACCATTTTGTTTCCAGACAATTTCACCTGTTTTCTTATGGAAGGCATAAAGAGACTGACTCCATGAACCAAAATAAACAAGGTCTCCATCTATGGCCGGCTCCGCAGGAATAGACTTTGCGGTCGGGTACATCCAGACAATATTTCCCGTATCAGCCTCCATACAAACTGCATGGCCATCCACAGTGGGTATATATACCATTCCATCATCAGCACAAGCCGAACCCCAGACCCATCCGCCGGGAACAGTTTTTTTCCACACAAGACTGCCGTCTTCTGCATCGATACAGTAAAAGAAGCGTTCTCCACCCTGCTGACCTGCGTATATTTTACCCTTATAGTATGCTGCACCAACAGAGATGGAACCTCCCATCTCAAATTTCCAGATTTCCCGGCCGGTATCAGAATCAACGGCATACAGAAGGCCCGCATGGGTTCCAAAGAAAACTCTGCCATCTACAGCTGTTGGTTTTGACTGATAATAGGTTCCCCCGGAGAGAGTATCGCTGTAAATTTTACAACCGTTTTTATCAATAAAGGATTCAAGGAGTGTTCGTTCCCAGAGAATTGTCCCCTGAGAATCAATACAGAAAAAGCCCAGATTGCCATCGCTCACAAATAGATGGTTATTCTTACAGGTCAAATCAGCTAAGATAGGATGTGTCGTAATCTTCTTTTTCCATAATAATTTGCCCTGTAAATCAAAGCTTACAAGTGAACCGTTAAGACCTGCTGCTATTACCTGATCATCTATAACCACAGGTTTTGAGCGTATCCAGTCAGGTGTTTCAGATTGCCACATAATGCGCCCATCAAGACGACTCAGGCAATAAAGGCGGGATTGAGTTGATCCGGTAAAAATACAGTCATCATGAATTTCCAGAGTGCTGAATTGTTTTCTGGAATTCAGCTGGGGTTCTTCCAGCCGAATGTCCCATACAATACTGCCGTCTTGTTCATTCAGAGCATAACATTTTCCGTCATTGGCACCAAAATAAACGATTCCATTTTCATTCACCACCTGTGTGTTGACGGGTGCCCCTGCTTGAAATTTCCAGAGCATATTGCCGGTTTCCAGATCCATGGCATAGAGATAATTGTCTGTGGTTCCCTGGAAGACTGTTGTTTCATTGAGTACAGGTTCTGCCAGGATATCAATATTCCCGATATTAAAATCCCACTTGATCTCTTTATTATCACGATCAGCGCAAACCAGCCTGTTCAAATTCTGACAAACAGCAGGAGATGAGTAGATATCGTGAATTCCAAAGGGATAAACAATGTAATTGCCATTTGCAGCCACAGGAGCATACTGGGTTCTGTAATCAATGTGCCCTGCATAGCGCTTTGCTATCAATTCTCCATTTTCTTTATCCAAGAAAACAAGGTTTCTCGCCTGTCCTTCATTACCGCCATGACTATTGACCTCTCTCAGCACTATCTGATTATCAATGCTTATGGGGGTCGACATCATTGCCGGATATTTATATATTCCGAATTTGGGATGGATTTGACCTGATTTCCAGATGACCTCACCGGTTTCCGCATCCAGACAGAAACAGGTTGTCCTCATCCCTGGGGAAGTAACATAAATTCGATTATCCTCAATAAGGGGACGGCAATACCAGCCTAAAGAGATAGGAAATGTCCAGGCTTTTTGCCCAATCTGAGCTCCGGGAGCTTTAATACTCCCCGTATTGGATATATTGCACTGGAACATGGGCCAATTTTCCCGTTTGTCATTTTCAGATTCATACGTAGGGGTATCTTTCATATCTGCTTGATAAGGGGTATAAAGAGGACCCGATTCAAAAAGTGCTTGCTGAATATCCGCAAGAATAGCATAGGCTTCATCCACCCAGGTATTCATCTTTTCAATCGATTCACCGTCTCCCCCATTTACACGAGATTCCAGTCTGTAATATTCATTATCCATATCAAAGAAAACACTCAGATCAGCTCCCTGCTGCTGTAATGCTGCAAGCCACATATATAAGTTAAGGGTGCGAAGGGGTGCATCTTTTTCTGTCGTGGGTTTTATCTTAACTGATTGACGAATAGCATCAAAATCAGCGCAGCCGCTGGAAATAAAACCCTTACTGTTGTTTATCATCTGAGACATTCCTTAAAGTTAACTCTGCGGCATGGTGGCATGCTACAAAGTGGTCTGGGGCTGCTTCCATCAAAGAGGGAAATTCCTGATTACAAATATCTGTTGCATAACGGCATCTGGGATGGAATGTGCAGCCGGATGGAGGATTCACAGGATTCGCGATTTCACCTTCCAGAATTATCCGCTGTTTTTTCCCTTCTAAATCACCTCCCGGAATAGCTGACAGAAGAGCTTCAGTATAGGGATGTTTCGTTTTCGTAAATAACTGGTCTGTAGGAGCCATTTCAACAATTGCACCAACATACATGACAGCAACTCTATCCGAAATGTGCTGAACTACCGATAAGTCATGGGCTATAAACAGATAGGTCAGATTAAATTTTTTCTGTAAATCCTGAAGAAGGTTGACTACCTGTGCCTGAATAGACACATCCAGTGCGGAAACGGCTTCATCACACACAATAAATCTTGGATTTGAAGCAAGCGATCGGGCTATACCAATTCTTTGCCTTTGCCCTCCGGAAAAAGCATGAGGATAACGTTTCATATGAGCAACCTGCAGACCTACTAACTCCATCAGCTCAATAACTCTCTGGGATATTTCTTTTGCGGAGAGCTTTTTACCGTATACGAGAGGTTCGGAAATTATGTCAAACACAGTCATCCTGGGATTTAATGATGTATAAGGATCCTGAAAGATCATATGCATATTCTCACGAATAGGCCGAAGCTCTTTATCACTCATATTTGTCAGGTTGATATTTTCACCATTTTGTAATTTTAAGCTAATTGAACCAGCAGTGGGCTTATATACCCTTACAATAGTTCGGCCCAGGGTAGTCTTCCCCGATCCTGATTCACCAACCAGTCCTAATGTTTCGCCCTCTTTGATGGAAAAGCTGACTCCATCAACAGCCTTTAATTGTTTTTTGTTTCTTTTAGAAATACTATCCTTTACAGTAAAATATTTTTTGAGATTTTTCACTTCAATAATATTATTGCTCATCTGCGTCCCCTTCAATATTGTCATTAACCAGAAAGCATCGAACGGAGTGGTGCTCGTCATGATTTACCAATGCGGGTTGTTTGCAATCACACTTTCCCTTTATAGCTTGTGGACATCTATTGAAAAAACCACAGCAATTGGGAAGATTAATAGGAATAGGGACATTCCCTTTTATGGGAACAAGCCTTTCCTTTCTAGTCGAACTAAATGTAGGAATTGATTTAATTAACCCTTTTGTATAGGGATGTAATGGATTCCTGAAAATTTCATACACTGTGGCGGATTCAACAATTTTCCCGAGATACATAACATGAACCTCATCTGCAATATCACTGATAACACCCAGATCATGGGTGATATAAACCATGGACATGGCAAACTGGGACTGGAGATCGGCAAGCAGTTCCAGTATCTGGGCCTGGACCGTTACATCGAGCGCCGTGGTCGGTTCATCCGCCAGTAATATCCTGGGATTGCATGAAAGCGCCATGGCGATCATCGCGCGCTGTCGCATGCCTCCTGATAGCTGGAATGGATACTCATCAATTCTCTGGTGGGGATTTGATATACCTACTTTATCCAATAAATCCAGTGTTATATCCCTGGCATTCAATTTATCCCCGGGTCTATGAAGATTTATGGCTTCAATAATCTGGGAGCCTATGGTATGTACAGTAGACAAACTTGTCATTGGCTCCTGAAAAATCATGGAAACATCATTCCAGCGGATTCTTCGTATTTCAGCTCCTTTAGGGTTCAAAGTGGTTAAATCAACAACATTCCCATCAGATGTTCTTATATGGATAGAACCGTTCTCTATTTTCCCCGGGTCCGGTACAATTCTCAGGATAGATTGTGCCGTGACGCTCTTACCCGATCCACTTTCACCTATAATTCCTATTGTTTTCCCTTTAGGAACCGTAAAGGAAACATTATTTACAGCCTTAAGGACACCCTCCTCAATATGAAAAAATGTAGAGAGATTTTTCATTACAAGATTATTGTCGTGTAAAATTAATTCACCTGTCTGATTCATTTGAATATCCTTATTAATTAATTGCATATAAAAAACCGTCTGAACTGAGAATAAAGGCTTGTCTGTTTGCTATAGCCGTACATGATTCCTCAACCTTATTACCCAATCGTATTTTCCAGATTATTTTGACACTTCCATCACTTTCAGGTTCTCTGGATACGCACGAGAAATAGGGTGAGGTTGTAGATGCAAAATAGACTTTATCTCTTGCAACTACCGGAGCAGTAAGACCTCCTCCGGGAGCCGACCAGATCTTCCGGCCTGTATTCATATCAAGTTTATGAATCCAGGAACCGATTGGGATGCCGGCCATACCAAGTCCATCCCAAACAGAAATATATACACTGTTCTCATCACATGCCGGAGACGCATTGAAAGATGCATCAGTAATGACAAATTTCCAAATTAAGTCTCCAGTTTTATTATTCAGACAGCGAAAAAGATTCCCCCCGGATGGGACAAAGATTTTACCGTCCAGAGCAATTTGGGCACCGGAATCACTTGATGCTCCCAATTGATACTGCCATAATATCTTACCGGTCTCAGCTTCAAAGGCATGCAGGATTTGGTCCCATCCCCCAAAAAACACCCGATCTTCATCAATGGCTGGTTCAGTACAAGTTGATTTTGCTGTCCTGTATCGCCATTTAATCCGGCCGTTTTCTGCATCAAGACAGGAGACAAAGCCATCAATACAGGGAACAAAAACATTATTATCTTTTATGTTTGCCGATCCCCAAACCCATCCCAGAGATTGTGTCCATATTTTCCTTCCTGTTTCAGAATCAAGACAGTAGAAGGAATCTTCCCCTCCCTGCTGTCCGGCATAAATACGGTTCTTTTCGAAGGATGGAGCAGCTGAGATAGCACCACCCATCTCACTTTTCCATATTTCCTTTCCGGTAAATTCATCTATCGCATAGATAAAACGGGAAGGACTTCCGATAAAGACTTTACCGTTAGCTACAGTCGGTTTTGACTGGTAATAAGCTCCGCCGGCTATTTGGTCAATGAAGATACGACTGCCGTTATGATCAAATGCATCGATTATACTGGACTTCCACTTCAGTGACATCTCAGTATCAAATACCGATAGATTTAGGTCGGAATCAACTGCAAAGAGATGCTTTCCATCAGTTTCAAGGTCTGCTAAAACAGCATGTGAACTAATCTTTTTAACAAGAAATGGTTTTGCTGTATTGTCTTTTACATTAAAAAGAGAAACACTTCCGCTCAACGAGGCAGCATATACTATATCATCGATAACGATAGGCCTGGAACGTACCCAGTCATCTGTTTCCAACATTGATAAAATTTCTCCAGTATGTACATCCAATTGAATCACACTGGAATTGGAGCATCCTATAAAAACCTGATCCTGGTAGGTATAGGGTTTGGAAAACTGCTTAAAACTATTTTTTTCATAATTACTGACTTTTGTTTCCCATCGCAGTTCACCGGAATCTTTATGAATACAATAAATTGATCCCTCATTACTTCCCGAGATAATATAACCATCGGAAACGATTAATCCTGAATTCATGGCAGAATCAGTTTTAAACTGCCATTGAATCTGAACATTTGTTCCCAAAAGCTCATCTTCACTGATAAGAAAAGCATAGATATAGCCACTTGAATCAGCAAAATAAACATTATTATCCGAAATTATGGGTTCTCCGAAAAGGTGCCCCGTATTTATTGTATTTAAATAGGTTTGTTTCTCAATATCGTATATCTTTATCTGGTTAAAGGGATGTGTTACCGGAGGATCGAGATGGATATCATGAATAGCAAAAGGGACTACCAGAAAACGATCATTCCCGGCTAATGGGGGATATCCGCACCGGTAATCAACATGTCCGGAATCCACCTTTCCAAGTATTTCTCCATTAACAGCACTGAAAACTGAAACTGATTTCGTTATTCCAGCGTTTCCCCGTGAACCCATATCCCGTACATAAATCTTATCATTATTCAAAATGGGCGTACCAGCATGACATGGGGACCAATACAACTGGTCACCAACGATATCGGGTAATTGTGTTGACCTCCAGAGCTCCTTACCGGTTTCAATAGTAAAACATTTAAGGACTGTGCGAATTCCGGGAGAAGCCACAATTATTTTATCATCATGGATAAGAGGGCGGGAATACCGGGCAAGGCCGACAGGGAATTTCCAGGAGACTTTTCCATTCTCAGGTCCCGCATTATTTGTATATGCTGAATGGGTGTGATCCCCACCATACAACGGCCACTCATCACCAGGATTATCAGTTTGATCTGATATACTCAAAGGTTCAATATCGGGATTATCAGGAGATTCAGTTGATGAATACTCTGCATAGAGTTTTTCCAACACCGTATAACCAAGGCTTATGGCTTCTGCTATTTTTTCAAATTCGTCAGCCGAAAAATCTCTCTGTTTCCCGTTTGGCGATCTGCAAAGATTCCAGTAAAAATATTTTCGAAATACCGTATCAATGGGAAGAAATTCTGTTAAATCAATACCCAATTGCTGCAGTGTGCAGACCCATAAACGAAGCCATAAAATCCTGAGCTCAAAGTTATCACGGCTTGTCAGTATTGAATTCAGGTTATCTCTTATTTTGTCTAGTTCCGGACTGTTACTTGTAATCATATCGCTAGAAAATCCTAAGTTACATAGATTTGGGAAGAAACAACTCTTTCCAGGTTAAATTACCCCATTTATCCTTCAATTCAGAAAACTGCTTCAGTATCGCTTTCCTGGATTCTTCGGAATCTACAAGAGGCGTTCGGGCGTAGTAATTCGATAAGGCTGTAATCCGTTTCATAGCTAATTTATGAGCAATATTTTCGGAAATCAGCAAACCTATTTTAAAAACCAGTCTTTTTTTCCATGTCTCAGGAGCCAGCCCGGTATGTATAAGAAAATCCGAATCACCGTGGCGATTATTTGTCATCAGATACAAAACTTTCTCAGCGTACCACTTAAGCAGTAGTACGCTTCCGGCAAATATGACAATAAAAGCAGCTATAACTAAAAAAAACATAGGCTTTATCGCTTGTACGGATCTGCCGCATCACGCAGTCCGTCCCCCAGGAAATTGAATGCCAATACTGTTAAAAATATGGCAAGCGCCGGAAGCAGAAGCCATGGAGCTACCGCTATTGCATGTATATCTCTGGCTTCATACAATAATGAACCCCAACTGACAACAGGAGCCCTTAATCCCAACCCGATAAAACTTAAAGCCGTCTCTCCCAGGATCATCTGGGGAACCCATAAAGTCAGGGATACAATGATATAACTAAGAAACGAAGGAATTAAATGCCGCGAAATAATAACGGAAGCAGAAGCCCCTGATATTTTAGCAGCCAAAACATAATCCTCTTCCCGTAAACTTAACAGTTTCCCTCTGATTACTCTGGCTAAACCTGTCCAGCCAATGACTGAAAGAATTATGGTAATTCCAAAATAGATTCTTAAGGGGGGCCAGGAAGAGGGTAGTGCCGCAGCAAGAGCCATCCATAAAGGTAGTGTTGGAATAGAGCGAATGAACTCTATAATTCTTTGGATAACAAGATCATACACTCCTCCAAGATAACCGGAGATACCGCCCATAATCAGGCCTAAGAAAAAAGTCATCACCAAACCGATCATACCTATCGAAAGAGAGACCCTGGTGCCGTAAAACACCCTTGTGAGCATATCTCTTCCAAGACCATCTGTTCCGAACAAATGGAAATAACCCTCTTTCACTCCGAACAGATGCCTGCTTCCCGGGAACAATCCCCATAATTTATACGTATCCCCTTTCACGAAAAGATAGATGTCACTTTTCTTTTCTGTATCAGCTTTGAAGTGCAGTTTCAACGTTTCCATATCTCTTTCAGTCGCATACCCGTACACAAATGGACGCAGCTGAAATTTTCCCTCATGTACAAAATGCATTCTCTGTGGGGGTGCGTAAATCAGATTTGTATTTCGGGTCATTGATTGATATGGTGATAAAAACTCACAAAACATCAAAATTAGATAAAAAATCACGAGCATTGCCAAACCTATCATGGCCAGTTTGTGCCTTTTCAGTTTTACCCACATGAGTTTATATTGTGATGCTATTTCATAGTGTTCTTCAATTTTTTTAGTTTTCATAGCCTAACTTAATCCTCGGGTCTAAAATAACAAGCAGAATATCAGAGACAAATGTTCCCACAACAGTCAATACACTCAGCAGGAAAACGAATGATCCTGCCAGATACATGTCCTGGCTTTGTAAAGAGCGTAAAAGAACCGAACCGGTTGTAGGCAGGTTCAGCACCATCTCAACAATCGGGGCACCGGATATTATTGCCGCAAGCTGCCATCCAATCGTGGAAACCACCGGATTCAGGGCAATACGCACCGGATACTTCAGAATCAACCTGGATTCTGAGAGTCCCTTTGCACGTGCTGTAACTACATATTGTTTTCCTATTTCATCTAAAAGCATACCTCTCATGATTCTTATGGTACCGGCAATACCGGCAGCACCCATTACCACAATGGCAAGCCACACATGCTGGAGCATATCCCAGAATTTAGCCCAGCTCATAGGCTGATTAAGGAATTCCGCGGAATTCAACCCTCCTGCGTTAAAACCAAGTAAGTAGGCCAGATAAAGCGCCCCCAGTGCCAGTATGAAACCGGGCAGAGCCAGGCCAAAATATCCCAGCGATGTAATAACAAAATCACCCACCGAATACTGTCTGAGAGCAGAATAAATTCCTATAGGAATCGCCACCAGATACACAAAGAAAAGCGTCGCCATTCCTATGGCAATCGTAATAACAAGTCTATCCCAAATTACATCGCTGACAGGCATTCCCCATTGAAAGGATCTGCCGAAGTCACCATGTAATATAATATTCTTAATCCATATGAAATACTGTACATAAGCGGGTCTATCCAGACCATAACGTACACGCAACGCCGCAATTTCAGTCGCGTTGACGGTTGTACCCGATGCTTCAAGTCGTAGAAGGTAAGATGAGAGAAAATCTCCGGGCGGTAATTGAATTAAAAAAAATGAAACGATAGAGACAAGGGCTATAATGATAACCATATGAATAAGCCGTTTCCTGATATATGAAAACATAAGTGGTAATCCTTAATAATAAATTAAATTGCTGATCATGGCATTATACCATGACCAGCATAGAGTGGTGCTAGTTTTTAAAGAAAAATGTCTCACCTATGTAAGTCATAAAGAAGTTTGAATCAGATGTGAATACACCTTCATAAGGTGCGTTTACCAGGTCTTTATCGAAAATAACCGTATTCGGTACAAGGCCAACTGTTCCAAGCTGATAGAGGTTTTCCAGGTTTCTGGTTACGATATTTTTTGAGAGCTCCATGTATTTATCGCTTCCGATAACTTCCTGCAGTCTCTGCTTGTTCCACTCAAACAGTTCCTGAATCTGTGCGGAAGGTTCAACACCATCGGTTTTGCCGGAATCCCACCAGAGTGCCCATGGGGTCATTATCATAGCCTGCCATGGTGGCTCTGACCATTCGGAATTGATATAGAGAGACATCTCAGTCTGGAAATCACCGCCCCAGGTTACGATAGCCAGGTCATTCCCGGCACGACGTTCGAAATAGATGGAAGGTTCAAGTTCCCTCACTTCCATTTTGATACCGATTGCCTTCCAGTATTCCGTTGTCAGCTCAACAGCCTGGGAAACGTTATCGGACCAGCGCCAGTATTCATGAGGAATGGCCAGGGTTGTTCCATCGGGTCGCAACCTGTATTCTTTATTGGCGTCCCATTTCAGTCCCATCTCATCAAGCAGCTGGTTGCCTTTTGCCGGGTCGTATTCAGCATAATAGTCATTCATCCAGGGTTCAGCATAACTTGTTTGCGGAATCGGTCCCAACTGTCTTGGCAATCCCTGTCCGAGGAAAGCTACATCTCTCAGCTCTTCCCTGTTCATTGCCACTGACATTGCCTGACGCAGCCTTACATCTGACATGATCTTTGACAAACCCGGGTCGTTGGGCCAGGTAAGGTTGAAACCAAATACAAGGTATGAGCCTTTAACTCCAGAACCGAGGACTGCCCTGTAACCGCCCTTTTCCTCATTTTCCTTAAACATCGGAAAATCGGTAAGAGAAAGGTCCTTAGTTGATACTGTGAAATCTCCATTCATTGTTCCAATGGTTTTAGAGTCTGTGTTCTGAACTACGATACGGTGCATTTCATTAATATAGGGCAGCTGATTTCCTGCGGTATCGACTTTCCAGTAGTAGGGATTGCGTTTAAAGAAGCGGTTTCCTGCGTTATCCGTACTGGCCCATACCCATGGATTCAGAACAGGGAGATCCGGATTCACTTGCTTCTGGCCGCCGCCTTCACGTGTTGATTTGTCCAGGTACAGTTCAACCCAGCTTTCATAACCCTCTTTCTTTGCAAGCTCATTTACATCGGTATTATACTTGACATGGAACTGTTTTAGGTAGTGTGCCGGTGCAATGGGGTCATCACCTTGAAAAGACATGGCGATTTTTGTGGTAATTGTCGGGTTCGGTAATACGAAATCAAACTGTGCTGTGTATTCATCAATCTTCGATACCACAACAGGTTCTCCGCCTACAACCCAGAATGACCCTGGAGTGGCGTTCAGCTCTTCATTGCTGTACATATCCTCAAACCAGAACATGATATCATCAGTGGTTACATACTCACCGTCGCTCCAGCGCATGCCTTCACGCAGCTTAATAATCAAGGTTTTGTTACCATTGATGAATTCAGCTGATTTTACAATGTTGGGATATACCGTAGCCAGGTCCGGAAGATATGAAAAGAACTTCTGCTCACGGATTGTGGCAAGGTCCCAGCCTTCCGCTGTGGGAGTGGTGGCCGCGCCCCTCAGGATACCGCCGTAGGAACCGATAGCTTCGGTTGGCTGTACCACCATTGGGGAAGCACTGATTCTATCCTCAACAGGGTCCAGTTCATTGTTCCCAACCATCTCTTTAAGCTCAGGGGCTTCATTAAACTGGGAGATAGTCAAGCCCGTTTTCTCGGTAAAATCTTCAGGGGAATTGTAGACGACAATTTCTCCATTAAATTCCACTTTGCTTTCCATTTCAACTGCAGCCTTTTCTGCGGCTTCTTCACTCTGTCCAGCTGCAGTTACTGTCATCGCGAATGCAACGATCAATATCATTGCAATCAGAAAAACCTTAGTGACTCTTTGCATATTAATCTCCTTATAATATAGTTTCTATTTATTTTACCCTGAAAGCCGTAATTCACAACCAACAATATTAGTCTAATGGTGGATTATAATGTGCCAAATCTATTCCTGCCGAATCTATGAAAACAACATTCAAAGTTGACAAGGATCTCCTCAATGGGAAGGTGTTCCATCATTATTGAGTTCAGATATATCCACTAATCCGTCATTATTGTCAGTTTAAATACTAGTGAAAGCTGCAATAATAAGTATAGTATCACATGTTATAATCTATTAATAACAGAAAACCAGTGTATACATTCAGTAGAAGGTGCCGGATATTTCCTGTACAACCCGACACCTAAAGTAAGGTTATGGAAAACAGACGCAGACAACTACTGTATCAGCAAGTAATTGATGATGCTAAAAATCGCTTTAATCCGGAAATAAACCTGGTTTCTTCCGGTTCCATGGGAGAACCCGAAGGTTCCTGCTTCAGGCCGGCGGGATCCCTTGGGTTTGCCCAGGCTCTGCTGGTAGAGAACACCCCGGATTCAGTGAAAACAGCCTGTTCAATCTTATCGGCTGTTCTTGATTCCCAGGAGCTGAATTCTCAAAGACCGCATTACGGAAATTTTACCTGGCTGGCCGGGGATAGTGAAGTTGGCGATTTGAATGCTGTTCAATTCGTTCTCAGGGGTTTGCTGCCAATCCTGATAAAACATGATCATCAACTGCCTGAAGAGTTGGCGGCACGCTGTCGATTTTCCCTTGAACTTGCCTTGGAAGAAGAGATTCGTCTGGATGTCTCTCTTTTATATACAAATATACATCTGATGTCCCTCTTTTCCCTGCTTGCGGGCGGCCAGTGGCTGGACAATACTCGTTACCGGGATATCGGCAGAAATAGATGGGATAAGTTTGCAGCATTTACCGTTAAATCGGGAGCTCCCCATGAATATAACAGCTCCAACTACGGTGCTGTCGACCTTTCAACTTTGGCTGTCCAGCAAAGCCTGATACATGATGAAGAGGTCTGCCTTCAGGCCAAACTGCTATATGAACGTTTCTGGCTACATATTGGACTTCATATTCATTATCCGACAAGTCAGTTGGCAGGGCCCCACAGCCGGGCATACTGGATGCCCATGACAACAGGATACAGTATGCTGAGTGACCTCATCTGGTACCTTACCGGCCGGGATGAGTTTGTCCGGCTGGCCGATAACGGTTTGCCGGAGATGGAAAGTCTGTATGCCCTGGAAATGCTTCTTACAGAGCACAATCCGCCCGATTACCTGTTCCCGTGGCTGGAAAAACAAGTTGATTCAATGCCCTATGAAGTTATTGAGACAACAAATGCCCATCAGGGAGATACTATAACGACATACTTCTCACCGTCATTTGCCCTGGGAACTGCAGCACAAACTTACGGCATTGGTACGGATTGTTTTTATATCGAACATCAAGCCAACTATATGTCTCTGCATTATAAGCGATCGGGAGAGAAAAAACCCTGGGGTATGGTTTATTCAAGATTTGTCATTAATGACAGGTATTGGAACACTATTTCTGCAGCTTCTGACAGGCCTGCAAATGCCAATTTCTATGAGCAGGGGAATTTTGCCGGTGTGCAGTTGAAAAATAAAACCATCGGTCTTTACACTCTCATGCCTCAAAATGAGGAAGTTTTTTCAATAAAAACCGTTATTGTTTTCTCTTCCGGAAAAGATTTGAAGCGTATTCTGATTAACGACAAAGAGATACTCTGGAACCAACTGCCCTATTCGTTGAATGATGATGACTGGATTGTCGTGGAGGATGGTGATGTCCTCATCGGTGTACGAATTCTTAAGTTTTCACTCCTCGGTCCGGGGACTGGTATTACGTTGGAAAAAGGCACCTCCGGAGAACTTTGGATAACTGTTTCTAATTATTGCGGGATTCCCAAGCGTTTCTGGGAATATGCTTCCCTTAAAGGGGCTTTCTGGAGAGGTAATATCAAGGCAGGCTTCATTATGGAAGTAACTGAGGCTGCTGATTATGCGTGTACAGAAGATTTTATGAATGATTTGCAGTTATCCAGAATTCAGGATTCGGTTAATGAGCAGAATATCAGATCGATTACCTTTCACCGCAAAAATGAAAATATCCGTTTAGACTATGATCTCCTGGAAACAAGTGCAGCCGGACGATGGCGGAACAATCAGGAGATTACATTGGATGGACTTCAATCACCGCTTGCAGTTCAGGGAGCAAGCGGTTTTCTGAAAATTGGTGAGACAACTTTATCAACTAAAGAACAACCTGTAATGCTGATAGTTCATGACTCACTACCAGGGAAGCGCTCATGGATAGCCGTTAATCCCGAGAACAAACCTACACATCTTGTTTTAATAACGCCTAATGGAAAACTTGAAGCCTCTCGCTGGGGAATGGGTAGAATAGAATGGAGAGTATTGACCTCAGGTGCACAGGAAATACATATCAGCGGATTGGAAAAACCGGAAAACCTCTCAGTACCCGATAATATAAAAGTATATTTTCAAGATAACTTGATAGGCTGAAAAGAATGGATACAAATAATTTTCCGCATAAAGATACACTATGGAGTATTGCTATATGAGTAAAGAATCAGACGAATTAAACGATACCAACTCCCAAAAACCCAACATTGTGTTCGTTTTCACAGATGATCAGCGCTTTGATACTATCGCAGCACTTGGCAATAGTGAAATCGATACTCCTAATATGGATCGGTTGGTACACTCCGGTACGACTTTCACTCATGCACATATCATGGGCGGAACAGCACAAGCTGTCTGCATGCCAAGCCGGGCTATGATGATGACAGGAAGAACCCTCTTTTCACTCGAGGGTGAGGGACAGCGGATACCTAAAGAGCATGTGACTATGTTTGAGTGGTTTCGTTCACATGGGTACGCCACCTGTCATGTCGGGAAATGGCACCAGGATAGAGCGTCGCACCATCGTTCATTCGATACCGGTTCGCGGATCTTCGGTTTTGAGAAGCCAGGTACCTGGTATGCCTCTAATGCTCATTGGCACACACCTGTTCATGATTTTGATCCGACAGGCTGCTACAGACCGGAGGATACTTACATGGATCCTCCAATTGAACCGTTCACTCAACCATTCGAGACTACCAAGGAACATGGCAAACACTCAGCCGAATTTTTCACAGACGGTGCAATCGAATTCGTAGAGAATCACGTCAATTCCGATGACCAGCGCCCTTTCTTCCTCTACCTGGCTCATCTCGCACCTCACGATCCGCGCCAGTACCCGCGTCGCCTTATAGACCGCTACAGAGAAAGTAATGTAAGTCTTCCTCCCAACTTCGCTGTACAGCACCCGTTTGACAACGGTGATTTATTTGTTCGTGACGAACTTCTGGAAGCACACCCGCGGCGGCCGGAACGCGTCCGGCAGCATCTCGCAGATTACTACGCCATAATCACTCACCTTGACGAGCAGCTTGGCCGACTTCTGGACCAACTCGATACCCTGGGCGTCACCGAAAACACGATTATTATTTTTGCAGGGGATAATGGTCTCGCTGTGGGTCAGCACGGTCTTATGGGTAAGCAGAATCTCTACGATCACAGCCTCAGAGTACCCCTGATCATGACCGGAGCTGGTGTACCGGTTAATCAGCGGACCTCCTCTCTCTGCTATCTGCTGGATATCTTTCCAACACTCTGTGATCTCACCGGACTCGACACACCCTGCAGCGTTGAGGGGAAAAGCCTGCTGCCGGTGCTGCAGGATCCGGCTGTTTCAGTCAGAGATATACTGCATTTTGCATATTGTGGAGTTCAAAGGGCCGTTCGGCGGGACTCCTGGAAACTAATAGAGTACGTCATCGGCAGAACAAGAACATCTCAGCTCTTTGATCTGAGCACGGATCCGCACGAGATAAACAACATAGCCGGAGATACCCGGAATACCGTTATCCTCCGTGAATTACGTGAGGAACTGGAGCAATGGCCGATTACTCTTGGTGATTGCCGTGAGTATCATGGTAAGCCGTTTTGGAGCGGCTACCGCACACTACCGGCCTCATCCATATGAAATAAGTGGGGACTAAACTCATAGTTATTTTATGGCATATAAATAACCACCGGAATTAAGCATATATAGTTTGTTGTCATACCATGCACCGCAGGATTCCTCAACACGGTTTCCCATCCTAAATTTCCAATGACATTTGGTAGTGCCATCGCCATCTCCCTGTTCATTAACACAGTAAATATACGGTGATGCAAGTGATCCGAAATAGACTTTGCCGCCAGCGGCAATCGGTGCGGTATGCCCAGCTCCGGGGTGCGTCCAAAGTATCTCACGGGTATCTAAATCAATACAATACACATTACACCCAACTGCAATTCCTCCAAGACATCTTCCAATCATTGCTGAAGCAAATACCTTGTTGTCATGAAAAGCGGGGGTAACATTGAAGTTTGATTTGTCAATGTGTATATTCCACTCGACATTGCCTGTTTTGCTGTCCAGACATCTGAACTGACTGCCCGGACAGGGGAAATAAAGTTTCCCTTTATGTGCAATTTGTGAACCTGAATCTGAGCCTTTGTCAAAGTAACGGCTCCATTTGATCTTTCCTGTATGCATATCAAATGCATACATAAATTGATCCCATCCACCAAAATATACCGTATCGTCATCAATGGTAGGTTCAGTGCAGAGAGATTTATTTGTTCTATAACGCCAAATTACAGCCCCCGATTTTTCGTCAAGACATACGGCATAACCATCAATACAGGGGATAAAAACTTTCCCTTTCGCTATCGAACAAGAACCCCAGACCCAGCCAATTGACTGCTGCCATATTTTCTGTCCGGTCTGAGCATCAATACAGTAAAAATACTCTTCCCCGCCCTGCTGTCCGGCAAAGATTCTACCGTTTGAATAGGATGGAGCAACTGAGACTGCAGCACCCAGTTCAAATTTCCAGCACTCTTTCCCGGTATACGCATCCACACCATATATAAATCGTGAGGGTGTTCCGAAAAATATTTTGCCGTCTGCCGCAGTAACTTTGGATTGAAAATAGGCACCCCCTGCCACCTGTTCCAGCCATATCCTGTGTTCACCGTCATACGCACATTCCAGAAGGCTTTTCTTCCACAGCAGGTCACCCTTTTCATTAAAACACCATAAAAAGAGGTCTGATGTTGTCACCAGAATCTTACCGTTATGGGATACCAGATCAGCATAGGAATGATGCATTCCGACTTTCTTACTCCATAACAGTTCAGGCTGCCTTCCCGTGCCGGAAAGACAACACAGATTGCCGTCAACAGTAATGATATATATTTTTTTTCCTGATATAACCGGCCTGGAACGAAGCCAGTCATTGGATTTGAATTTCCATTCCAAACTTCCGTCATCTTCATTCAGACAATACAGAAAATGATCAGCACTACCGATATACACTTTGCCGTTGGCACATAACGGGGTGGTGAAATTTTTTAATGATCTATTTTCAGGTTGATCTGTTTTAGTTGTCCAGATCAAGCTCCCGTCTTTTTCTGACAGGCAATATACGTTTCCGTCATTTGAGCCGAAATAGACTTTGCCGCTCTTAATACCGGGGCTTTTGTTTACTCCTCCACCAGTCTGGAACTGCCAGCGCATCCGGCTTGCCCCATTTTTTTCAGTTTCCAGATCAAAACAGAATACATTACCGTCCATGGTACCGGTCAGGACCGTGTTACCGTGTATTACCGGTTCACATAAGGTTGGACCTATTTGTATTTCCCACGCTTTTTCCCCGCTTTCGATATTTCTGCAGATCAACCTGTTAAAAGGCTGACACACCGGCGGACTTCCTTCAATATCATGTATACCGTGCGGAAAAACAATATATTTTTTATCTGCGGCAAGCGGTGCATATCCTGCCCGGTAATCAACGTGCCCTGTTTCAATCCTTTTTTTAAGCACTCCTGTTTTTTTATCCATAACCACGGCATAACGGGCATCACCTTTGTTACCCCGGGATCCCATATTTCGGACAATTATATTATTATCCTGAATTTGGGGAGTGGATGCAGCACAGGGAGTCCAGTATAGCTGATCTACCACGATTGCCGGCAATTGTTTGGCTGACCAGAGCTCCTTCCCCGTATTCAAATCAAAACTATACATAATCGTGCGCATCCCCGGAGAGGTAGCATACACAATATCATTTTCAATGACCGGTTGAGCCTCCCAGGCAAATCCAATAGGAAATTTCCATGCTTCATTACCGGAAAGGCTGTAATTGGTTTCCATGCTGCCTGTGTGCTGTATATTCTTCTGGTAAAGCGGCCAATCCTCAGGTCTGTTGTTTTTGTCTTTAGCTTTGGGTTTGGCAGGAGAAAGGACAGTTTCTGCAGGATCTGAAGTAGGCCTTGTCCCTGCTGCAGGTTCTTTACCCAGCTGATTGCATTTTGAATAAATTTCGTCCAGAATTTTATACCCTTCATCAATTGCAGGGAAAACAAGCTCTTCCTCTTCCGAATTAAGTATTTTTTCTTTTCCCCCTATTTCAAACAGGTTCCAGGGAAAAGTTGCCTTAAAAACCTCCGATACATCAAGAAAAGCACTCGTATCCGACCCCATTTGCTGGAGTGTGCACATCCATTGCTTCAACATAAAAAGACGTAATTTATAATTTCCCCTGCTGGTTTTATCTGTTTTAATATCCATACGGATTGAGTCAAGTTCCATATGCCCGCTTGGTTTTAAATGATTTTTCATTCCTTTTCTCCTATGTCTACATACCAAAGCTTCTACTAAGCTGCACAGTTCCTGATGCTTCCGTCAAGACCCTATTTCCTCCAACCAAATCGGGGAACTCCATATGATCTCTCCATCTGCAAGGATAATCCGAAGGTACCAGTACTCACCTGAACGCACTCGTGCGGCAGACCATCTATGTGAAATATTTTTCTTACCGCCATTCAATCGATTATATACTGTGCCGTCGCGAATGATTTCCATCGCCTCAATCTCTCCGGTAGTTTCGATCTCCCCTACAAAATCCGCTTGATCGCAGGGAATCGACTTCCCCATCGCCCGACCATTACAAGTAAAATCAACAAGGGCCGCTACCCCAGTAGTGGCAAAGCATCGACGTGCTGTAATCGCTTCGTAGAGTGAGTTCCGGGTGACCTCCTTAACAAGAACCCCCGCTATAGCGAGCCCCATATGGTCCCCGCCTGCTATAAATCCGAATCTCCTTCCCTGCTGTAAGGCGGAGTTTACCCAGTGGTCTTCCGTACTCTTAATGAAATTGGTCAAACCCGGACCATCGGCGGTTTCTCCTGATCCGCGGGCATCCTGAAATATTTCGACCGCTGGTAAATGCCTATCATTGAAAAAATGCCAGTAGTAGGGGTGCATATTATCCTGCACATGGTGAGGGATCGTTAGAATCTGCCGTTCTTCCAGTTCATTCCACAGACTCTCGAGATCACTCCCATCACTTTCCGGAATCAAAGGAGTAAAGAATGGTACCATACCGTCTTCCTCAAAAGAGAGAACATTGACATGGCCGAACGGACCGCCCCTATGTTTCACCCTACTTCCCGTCCACTCGTAAGCCTGCAGAGCAACGAATTCACCGGGAAAGTAATAGTAGTCAGCTGTTTTTCTGGTTACCACATTCTCCATCGCCCATTGATTATATGCATGATCGGTAGTGCCGCCGAATCTGCAGTCCATCACATCCTGCATAAACCTGTAGTTCGTATGTAAATCCCTGTCGTGCATGCGGACACATACTGAGAGACTTGAATGCGTATGCGTCTGACCCCGGATAGCATGGAATCCGTTCACCGTTATCTCCTGAAGGCACGGTTCCGCGATCGACGGTGTCGGCGCAGTAGAGAGGTAGTACTCCCTTGTCCGATAATCCGGCAGTGAATTGACAGGGAGGATAAAACTACTGGTCTCAATCTGCACCGCATTCCCCGAATCAAGCAGTTCATTACCGACCCTGGCATCATGGGAGCCTGCAAAGCAGACTTTGTCTCCACTCAGAGATACAGACAGAGGCAACTCTAAATGGGCATGTTTAGACAGGACTACCGGTTCGGTCCAGTGATCGTCCATTAGTGTCATACATGAAATGTTTGGATAGTGGCTGTCTGTAAACTGGCGAAATAACAAATGGGCTCTGCCTGTGGAATCCTCAAGGATCCGACTGCGTCCACCGCCACGAGAGCCATACACGATCCACGAAGTCAGCCAACCACCGGTACTGCCAATACGCTCGGGAGATGATGCCACGATTCCAATCAGGTTCTGCCCGTCGTAAACACCGGCACGAAGTTCGCTCCATGAACCGAAAAACTGATGCTGAGCCCGTCTGCGGTGATGTTTGACATACTTTTCTTCGAACAGATCCTCAGGAAACAGCGAATAACTGATCCATACACCGCCTTCTGCCCGCGGATGGAGTGAGGGATACTCACAGGCACGGGATTCTGTACTTACCTGCATAGGATCTGTGACCAGTTTACCCGTCAGATCACGAACCTCAAGGAAGATCACATAGTTACCCCGGTAAAACGATGTATAAGCCAGGTAAAGCCGATTACCGCTCAGACAGCACACCGGATCGTAGGAATTCGAGCTTCCGTCTGTCACATAAATTGGTTCTCCGATCGAATCACCAATCAAAGATAGACGAATTCGGATAGAACGCCCCACACGTTCCTCCCAAATAAGGAAACCGCAATCGCAAACGCAATCGCTCTCATCCGCTAGTGTACAACCGCTAAGAGAAAGCGGCCGCCCCCAATGGGTAATAGGCTCAACCGGTTCCACTGCACCTATCTCATCCTCCCTAACAGCACAAATAGACCATTGCTGCCCTGCTCCTTCCACCCAAAACAGATAACCCGCGCAAAAAAAGGGATCGAAGCAGTACTTACCGGTGGAAACAGTGATTGAACAGGTACTATCTGATTCCTGGTATTCGAGGCATTCATACCCGCCGGTGGTACTTAGAAAGGTGACGCCGCCGGAATTGCTGATAACCGGATTGTAGTACTGCCGGTCTTCACGAAGAGCTTTCCGGTACACTTTTCTTTGTATATTCATGTAATACCCCACCTTTATAAGAAGAGATATCCCTCTACTCAGAGGGATATGGATTTTTATTGTTCAGAGTAAATGCAGAATGGCCCGGGTGGATTATCCTTCACAAATATTTATAGCAAAAGAAGTGTTTTAATCTCGAATGGTTTAAACTCAAGTATGAAATTATTGGGTTTTTCTACAGCAAGTAACTCATCGACCTTTTCCAGCAGATTCACAGAATACACCTGATTTATGGGAAGATCAGAGCTCAGCCTACACCGGCAGGAGCCGCCCTTAATTTCATAACACCTGACTACAACCCCCTCACCATCTTCAACCGGCTTTACCACATCAATACAAACCTGGTCTGAATCAGAAGAAAACCAGGAATATGTTTTTTCCTCTTCCCGAACTCTTCCATCAAGAATAAGTAAAGGAGTGTTGAAATTGTGTGAAGTCTTAATAACATCACTATCTTTAAGCATACCGGAATGCGGCATATAAGCATAAGAAAACTCATGATGCCCCCTATCTGCCTCTGCATCGGGAAAGAGAGGACTCCGCAAAAGATTAAGTTCCATAACACTGTCATAAATCCGGTAACCATACTTACAGTCATTGAGAAGAGCTATTCCCCTGTCAGGCTGAGAGAGATCGGCAAACCTGTGTCCGCAAACCTCGAATTTAGCCTCATCCCAGCTGGTGTTGCTATGCGTGGGACGTTCAATGGAACCGTACTGAATTTCATAAGTTGCTGTCGGCCAGGAAATATCTGTTTCGGCAGATACTCTCAACATCTTGTTTGTCTCATTCCATTCGACTATACAATGAGCCCTCAACAGACTCTCTCCGGACCGTAATTCCAGAACTTGCTTTATCTCACTGAGACCAATACGGTAAACCTGCTCAATCTGAATAACCAGTCTGGTTTTTTTCAGGATTTTCTGACTCTTTAACAGAGCAGTTTCAGGAATTGTTTCCGTATAATATGGACTTATATCCCAGGCATCAAAGGTATAGGGTTTATCTTCATAGAGTTTAAAAATCCCTGCACCTTCCGGTTTTAACATCTCCTGCCCTGTTTCTTTTAATAGAATTGATTTAATAATGCCGTCATCTTTAATCTCAATGCGCAGAAACTCGTTTTCCAACAGGGAGCCATCTTCAGAAATGGTCACCTTTTCATCTTTGGACTCTAGTAACTTCAACTCCTCTTTTGAGAATGAAGCATACCCCATGGAGGGAACCGTTACTGAAATATCTTTCCCCTCTATACATACCAATTCAGTTCTTTTCCAGGGCTGGGTATTGAAGAGTGTTATCGAATCCCCAACTTCATGAGAGAACAACTGATGAAGAAAAGTTTTTTCAATTGCAGCCAGAGATTTCAGATTCTCTTCACTTATTTTTTCGGCATCTTCATAGACCTCTTTTATTGAGGAACCGGGCAGAACGTCATGGAATTGGTTCAACAGAGTATCTTTCCAGATTCTTTCAATTCTTTCAGCCGGGTACTCTCCTTTTGCTATACACTTAACCAGGGTTCCCAGTAACTCCACATCACGCAATTTTAGTTCAAGCTGACGATTGTACTTTTTTATTAAGGCATGCGTTGTATAAGTACCTCGGTGCATCTCCAGGTAAAGTTCTCCACGCCACCGGGGAAGATCGGCAGTCCCTTTTTCTGCCAGGTACTGAAAGTACTGCTGCGCCTTAGCCATTTTTATTTTCGGCATACCTTCACAATCCTGACCGCGCAGAGCCCACTCGATGTGTCGTCTGGAAGGTCCGCCACCGCCATCCCCGATTCCGTATAGATTGAGATATCCCTCATGAATATCACTTTGGGCAAAACGGAGATTTGCCTCTGTCATTCTTTGTGGTTCGTTCGCGCAATTGTAATTATTTGTCGGTAAAAAATGAGTTTGTACTTCTGTTCCATCAATTCCCGCCCACATGAATGTATGGTGAGGAAACGTATTCGTTTCATTCCAGGATATTTTCTGGGTCATGAAATAATCGATACCCGATTTCTTCAGTATTTGTGGTAATGCGGCAGAATAACCGAACACATCAGGTAACCATAGATTATTGATTTCGAGACCGAATTCCTCTTTGAAAAACCTTTTACCATAGAGACATTGGCGTACTAAAGATTCCCCGCCGGTCAAATTCATATCAGGTTCTACCCACATACCCCCCTGACACTCCATCCTGCCGGATTTCACCGCTTCTTTCACCTCGTTATAGACTTTGGGGTAATCCTCTTTAACCCATTCAAACAACTGCGGTTGAGATGCACCGAATATATATTCGGGATATTCTTCCATCATTCTTAATGCTGTCGAGAAAGTACGTCCTGCCTTACGTCTGGTTTCCCTGTAACGCCACAACCAGGCAAGATCAATATGAGCATGCCCGACAGACCAGGCGGTAAGTTCACTGGTAGAAGAAGGTGTCTGAATCAAATCTTTTGTAATCTTCAGGGCCTCTGAAACATTTTCCCTCAGAGGTGTTAGGTTTGCAGCCCTGTTCAAACCATGTAAAATCCTTTTTGCACGGGGCAGGTTCGGGTCCAGAGTTTTGTATACCTGCAGGAGAAAATCCATATCCATTGCTAAAGTCCAGATCTCTTCATTAAGAAAAGCCAGTTCTGCCTGATTCAATTGAAAAAAGGGCCAGGCAGTATTCCAGGGAGGTTTATCTCCAAACAATCCGTTAGCGGCTCCCTCAATCAGCAATGAAACCTCTTCCCCTCCTTCAGCCACATCGTAAAGCATGATTCGTCTTTTTCGTTCAAAAAGCGTTTCTGTTCTCTTATAGGTGATTCCGCAATAAGGTGAGCCGTCTTTAAAAAGACAGCCTTCTCCGCCAATATCAATAAGAGCTGCGACTGCTTTTCCTTTCCAGTGTCCGGGAACTTTCCCGCTTAATTTAAACCAGCTGCTGTCCCACAATTCACCCCATTTTGTACCTACTTCAATCTTCTGGAAAATTCGGGATTCTATATCTTCATAGGGTATTGGTGTAGTATCTTTTGTGAAAATTGCATCTAAAGGGACTCTTTCTCCATATCGAAGGGAATAGAGTTCTTCTATCAGTTTTTCAATTCGTTTTTCTTTTATATTGACCATATGATTCCTGTATAAATTATTGTTCGATGGTGTAAGGAGTCATCCCGGCTATAAGGAGTTCTTTAACTTCATCAAGGTTGAGACTTACCAGTTTACCTATCTTTTTATCGTAAATTGAGTATGCTGTTTCAGCTACATGCTGCAACCCTTTTATGGAAATTTCCTGGCCCGGTTTCGCAATATCCATATAACTCTGTGGGGCTTGTATTGACTTTAGCCAGATCAAATACTGCTTTACCGATTCTTCTGCTGTAGTTTTATCATCACCTGAAAGATTAAATATGTTTCTTCCAAATCGTGCAAATTCAGCAGGGGCTTTTTTGTGCACTATTTTCATCCAGTTCGGTGTTAAAATACCAAGACATGCTCCATGATGTGTATCAAAATAGCCGCTAAAACTCTCTTCTATGCTATGACATGCCATATCCGGATCACCCTGACCAATCTTAGTTAATCCGCCCCATGCCATAACAGAACACCACATCAATTCGCCGCGGGAAATTATATCGAAAGGATCTTTTTTAAGTTTTTCAATTGCACAAATGACGGTTTTTATGAGAGCTTCAGCAAAACAGAGCTGGAATTCCGAATCGTTGTTTCCGTTGAAGTAATACTCAAAGGTATGGCTCAGGATATCCATCGTACCCCATATCGTTAGTTCCAGGGGAACACTCAATGTCAGTTCCGGATCCATAATGGCATATTTTGGAAATTTGGTAATTGCCCAGTATTTCTCTTTAGTAGTTTCATCCACTATAACTGCGGCATTATTGATCTCTGTACCGGTAGCCGCCAGTGAAGGGATAGTAATGAGATCAATAGAGGTCGTGACATCCAGCCGTTCTCCCCATACCAGATCATATGGGTCCGCTTTCATTTTTGCTGCAGCAGCAATAATCTTACCGCAATCTATTGCCGAACCACCGCCCATAGCAACTACACAATCTATGTTGTGCTCATGACAGGCGCGTACACCCTGCCTGGCGCTGTAAAGCTTGGGGTTGGAATCTATATCATTAATTTCATGGAGATTGATACCAGCCTTTGCTATTGATTTCCTGATATCGTCATAAGCACCGTTCTCCCGGAAAGGTCCTTTACTCATAACAAGCAGGACATTCTGATATTTGTTTTTTAATAAGGATCCAAGACTGTGTCTTTTACCCGGTCCAAAAAGAATCTGTACTGGTGAATGATATGAAAAGCTTTCCATAAATGACCTCCTAAGAAATCATTTAATCATGGAGAACGTCTGTTGCACACCAATAATACTATCCAGATGGTGGACAAAAAATGAAATTCTCTTTTACCTGTGAGTATAAAAGTATTTTTTAGAGAAGTTTTTTTTAATGCTGCATAATATAACAAACAACACCATCTGCGGATTAATTAATGCCTCCCCTCAAACAGGAACTCAGGCATTATACTACTTCTATACTCAGAAGGGGTGACTCCTTCGATCTTTTTAAAAAGACGTGAAAAGTATTTCGGATCTTCAATTCCTACTTTTTCACACACGATATTGACCGTGGAATCCGGTGTAAGAAACAAATGTTTGGCAACCTCTATGCGAACAAGATTTACATAAGAGATTGGTGTAGTTCCTGTTGCCTTTTTAAATAGTTTGTTTAAGAATGTTGGAGAGACATGCACAAACCCCGCCAACTCTTCGATAGTAATCGGGCTATTGAAATTTTCCCGAATATAACAAATTGCCTGCTCCACACGGTTTGTTGGGGTATCTGAACC